>NZ_JBPKAO010000011.1:138196-153102 GCF_051216895.1 Aquipuribacter aurantiacus | reverse complement strand
CACGTCCGGGACGAACCAGGTCGGCAGGCTGTCGGGCAGCTCACCCTGGTCCCCGACCGTCGGGACGCGGAAGTTCAGGAGCACGGCGGCCACGGTCAGGACCACGATCGCGACGAGCGGGGCGGGCACGGCGCCGGTGATCCGCGGCATCAGCACGATGATGACGATGCCGATCGCGACCATCGGGTAGACCAGCAAGGGCACGCCGATCAGGTACGGGATCTGCGAGGTGAAGATCAGGATCGCCAGCGCGTTGACGAAGCCGACCGTCACGCTGCGGGGGATGAAGCGCATCAGCTTGGCGATGCCCAGGACGCTGAACAGGATCTGCAGGACACCGGCCAGGATGACCGTGGCGAGGAAGAAGTCGATCCCGTACTCGCGGTTGACGGGGGCGATGACCAGCGCGATGGCGCCGGTGGCGCCGGAGATCATGGCCCGGCGGCCGCCGAAGACCGAGATGGTGACGGCCATCGTGAACGCGGCGTACAGGCCGACCCGGGGGTCGACCCCGGCGATGAGCGAGAAGNGCCGGAGATCATGGCCCGGCGGCCGCCGAAGACCGAGATGGTGACGGCCATCGTGAACGCGGCGTACAGGCCGACCCGGGGGTCGACCCCGGCGATGAGCGAGAAGGCGATGGCCTCGGGGATCAGGGCCAGCGCCACGACGAGGCCGGCGAGGACCTCGGTGCGCAGCCGGCGCGGGGAGCGCAGGGCCCGACGGACCAGGAACTCGTCCTGGTCCTGCTCGGGCACCACGACAGGGGAGGGTGTGGTCGGGGTCATGCGGCTCCGTTCGGAGGGCCTCGTGGGCCGAGAGGGCACGGTGGGGAGCCCGCACGGACCGACCGGTCCGGAACTCACCTCTTACGTGAGGAGAGAGTAGCGGGAGATCCGGGCCGGGCGGTCACCCGAGCGCGTGGGTGGACGCTCAGGACCGACGGGCGCCTCGGCCCCCCGGACGACGCCGCCTCGAGGGACCGGATGCTGCCCGGAGCCAGGCCCGACGTCAGGCCGAACCGACAGCCGAGCAGCCGGTCGGCGTGAAGGCGCCCGGACCAGCGCAGCGGCCAGGGTGAGCATCGACGCACCGGTGGCCCACCGGGGCCGCACGGTCGATCAGCCAGCCGGCGCCGATGGTCGCGACCAGGTCCGGAGGGGGCGGTTGCGCTGTGGCCGCGTTCAAGCGTCCGACACCCCTTCGCCCGCGAACCCGGGCTAAAGTCGGCGTCCGCGGTGGTCGAGGGGGATCGCACACCGCCCGTCGACCCGGGGAGAGACCGTGAAGAGCCGCACCCGCCCACACCGCCTGCGCACGTTGGGCGTCACCATGCTGCTCAGCCTGGGTCTCGTCGTGCCTCTGGCCGCACCGTCCGCGGCAGATCCGCTGCCGCCCGACACCGCCGGCGAGGACTGGCTCGACCCCGCCCCGTCGGACGAGCAGCCCACGGATGCTGGGTCGTTCGGGGCCGCTGCGATCGCGGGCACCGGAATGCCCTGCCCGGGGTACAACGGCCTCCAGAGCCTCAACCCGGTGAGCAACGTCATGGCCGCCAAGTTCACGATCCCCGGTGTCCCCACCACCACGGTGGGCTCGGGCTCGGACATCAACTGGCGGATGGAGCGCGCAGGCAACCCGTCGTGGCACATGTGGCTGCATACCCTCAAGTGGACCGGCGCGCTGATCCAGAGCTACGCGGCAACCGGCGACCGCACGCACCTCAATCGCGCGTCCGCCATCGCCCAGGACTGGGTCGCCAACAACGACGTCGCACGCCCCTACCGCTACGACCTGATGGAGACCGTCGCCGGCCGCACGCACACCCTGCTGTGCCTCGACCGGTTCGTCGACGCGCGCTGGCTCGACCAGGCGCTGCTCGGTCACGCGCAGCAGCTGGTCGGGTTCTACAGCGGCGCCCACAACCACGGCATCGACCAGTCCATCGGCCTGCTGGGCGTGGGCTGCAACCTCAACCGCAAGGACCATGCCGACCTGGCCGTCTCGCGGATGGCCCAGGCCACCAGTGTCATGGTGGACTCCCAGGGAGTGACGAACGAGCAGTCCGTCGGGTATGCCGCGTACAGCTACAACCGGTTGAACGCGCTCGAGCTGGCCATCGTCGCCTGCGGTCGTACGCCTCCGTCGGTGATGGACCGGGTGGCTCTCATGCCGCAGTTCGTCGCTCACGCGACCAGGCCGGACGGGACCACGGTCGCCATCGGCGATACCGTCACCGGCCGGGTGCTGAACTGGCCCGGCACTGCCACGGAGTTCTTCGCCACCCGGGGCGAGGCCGGCACCCCGCCCGCCCAGCGGGTGCGCACCTACGCCGCCGGGTACACCTTCGGCCGGTCCGGCTGGGGCGGTTCCCGCCCCTGGGACCAGGAGATGCACTACTCCTTGCGGCACGGGGTGGGGAGAGCCCTGCACGGGCACAACGACCGCACATCGATGACGTTCTTCGCCCGCAACCGTGAGGTCCTCATCGACCCGGGGCACAACGGCTACGACCCTGGCCCGTTCCGGAACTTCCTGGTCTCACCCGAGGCCCACAACGTCCTCACGGTTCGTAACGCCGCGTTCAACCCGTCCGCCACGACCCGCATGACCCGCAGCCTGCACGGGCCCCGGGCGGACTGGTTCGAGCTGGTGGACAACGCCTTCGCGGGGTCGACCCGGGTGCGCCGGGTGGCCATGCTGAGAGGCCCCGACGCCGTCCTGGTGCTGGACACGGCGTCGTCCACGACCCCGCGCGGCTTCACGCAGCACTGGCACCTGCCCGGCACCATGACCGCGACGGTGACCGGCCGTGGCACGGCGACAGCGGTGGAGCCGGACGGGGAGCGCACGACACTTCTGCAGATCCCGCTCCCGGGCCAGGTGCTGCCCCGGGGCTCCACGCAGCTCGTGCGCGGCCAGCACGCCCCCGTCCAGGGGTGGTTCTCCCCAGCCGTCTACGAGATCGAGCCGGCCCCAGTCATCACCATGAGCCGAGCGGGCACGTCCACCGCGATGCTCACCCTGATCGCGCCCGTTCGCGGGAACGGCCAGGTGTCGGCCTCGACTCGATCCGTCGGCGCGTCCACGTTCATCGACCTGAACATCGGTGGCGTCAAGACCACGGTGAAGATGGCCCGCGACGGGGTGATGACCCGCTGAGGCCCAGGACCGGCTGAGCCTCACCGCACCGACGCCAGCACCTCGTCCAGCATCTGCGGGGTGAGCCGTCCGGTGAAGGTGTTCTGCTGGCTGACGTGGTAGCTGGCGACCACGTCCAGCGGGCGGGCGTGCTCCGGGGCGGAGGGGCCCGGGTCCAGCCGGACGCGCGCCCCGTGGCCGAAGCCCGGCCGCGGGGTCGGCACCTGCCAGCCCGCCCGGGCCAGCGCGGGCAGCCCGGCCTGCCAGCCGAACCCACCCAGCACGACGACGCTGCGAAGCGTCGGGGCCAGCAGCGCCAGCTCGCGGTCCAGCCAGCCGGCGCACGCGTCCCGCTCCTGCGGGGTGGGCTTGTTGGCCGGCGGGGCGCACCGCACCGACGCGCTCACCCAGACCCCGTCCAGGCGCAGGCCGTCGTCCAGCGACACGCTCGTCGGCTGGTTGGCGAACCCGGTCCGGTGCAGCGACGCGAACAGGAAGTCGCCCGAACGGTCACCGGTGAACACCCGCCCGGTGCGGTTGGCCCCGTGGGCGGCGGGCGCCAGACCGAGCACCAGCACGTGGGCCCGCTCGTCGCCGAAGCCCGGCACCGGCCGACCCCAGTACGTCTGCCCGGCGAAGGACGCCCGCGGCGTGGCCGCCACCTGCTCGCGCCAGGCCACCAGCCGCGGGCAGGCCCGGCAGCCGGTGATCTGCTCGGCGAGCTCGTCGAAGGCACTCACCCGCGCGCGACGCTCCAGGCGATCCCGTCGAGGATGTCGTGCTCGCTGACCCGCACCGTGGTGATCCCGGAGCGCAGCGCCACCCGCTCCAGCACCTCGCGCCACACCAGCGCCCCGGCCCCGATGACGTCGACGCGGCCCGGGTGCATGAACCCGCGGGCGGCGCGCTCGGCGCGGGTCGCGTGCAGCAGCCGGTCGCACGCGGCCAGGGCGTCGGGCAGCGCGTGCTGGCTGCCGTGGATCCGGTCGGGCTCGTAGCCGGTCAGGCCCAGGGTCTCGGCGGCGACGGTGGTCACCGACCCCGCCAGCCCGACCAGGGTCCGCACCCCGGTCAGGTCCACGGTCAGCTCGACCTCGTCCAGGGCGGCGCGGACGTCCGCGCGCGCGGCGTCCACCTCGGTGGCGGTGGGCGGGTCGCCGTGCAGGTGACGCTCGGTCATCCGGACGCAGCCGACGTCGACCGAGCGGGCCGCGCCCACCGTGGGGACCCCGTCGACGACGTCGCCGACGACGACCTCGGTGGACCCGCCGCCCAGGTCGACGACGCAGTAGGGGCCCGGGACACGACCGACGAGCTCGCGGGTGGCGCCCAGGAACGACAGCTCGGCCTCCTCCGCACCCGGCACGACCTCGGGCTCGACGCCCAGCCGCTGCCGCACCCCGGTGACGAACTCGTGGGCGTTGTCGGCGTCGCGGCTGGCGCTGGTGGCCACGAACCGGACGTGCTCCGCGCCCAGGTCGGCGATGACCGCGGCGTAGGCCTCCACGGCGGCGAAGGTGCGGGCCAGGGCGGCCTCCGACAGCCGCCCCGTGGCGTCCACCCCCTCCCCCAGCCGGACCACGGTCATCCGGCGGTCGAGGTCGTCCTGGGTGCCGGCGTCGGGGTCGACGTCGGTGACCAGCAGGCGGATCGAGTTGGTGCCGCAGTCGACCGCGGCGGTGCGAGGCATGGGGGCGAGCGTATGGCGGGGGGCGCCCCGTGGCACCGTGGGCACCGTGACGCAGCGGGACGCGGTGGTCGTCGGGTCAGGACCCAACGGGTTGGCCGCGGCGTGGACGCTGGCCTCGGCCGGCCTGGACGTCGAGCTCGTCGAGGGCGCCGACACCTTCGGCGGCGGCACCCGCAGCGCCGAGCTGACGCTGCCCGGGGTCGTGCACGACGTCTGCTCGGCGGCGCACCCGCTCGCCGCGTCCGCCCCGTTCTTCGCCCCCGGAGGCGGCCCCGACGGCTCGGGTTTCGACCTGGCCGCGCACGGCGTGCGGCTGCTGCAGCCCGACATCCCGCTGGCCCACGCCATGGACGGCGGCCGGTTCGCGCTGCTGCAGCGCGGCCTGGCCGACACCGCCGCGGACCTCGACGACCTGGCGCCCGGGGACGGGGCCCGCTACCGCCGGCTGATGGGGCCGTTGGTGGCCGACGCGGGCACGGTCGTCGAGACCCTGACCTCCTCGCTGCGGTCGGTCCCGCTGCGGCCGGACCGGTTGCTGACCCTGGCGGCGTTCGGGACCCGGGTGCTGCGCGGGGTCCCGGCGCTGGCCCGCGGCTTCACCGGTCCCGCGGCCGGCGCGCTGCTCGCGGGCAGCGCGGCTCACACCGCGCAGCCGCTGCACCGGATGGGCGCGGCCGGCGCCGGTCTGCTGCTCAACACCCTGGCCCACGCCGTCGGCTGGCCGGTGGTCGAGGGCGGGAGCCAGCGCATCGCCGACGCCGTGGTGGCCGACCTGCGCCGGATGGGGGCCGCGGTCCGCACCGGTGAGTGGGTCACCGACCTGCGGCAGCTGCCGAGCGCACGCCTCACGATGCTCGACCTGTCCCCGGCCCAGCTGCTCACCCTCGGCGGGGACGACCTGCCGGTCGGCTACCGACGTGCGCTGGGCCGGTACCGCTACGGCAACGGCGCCAGCACCGTGCACCTGGTCACCGACGCCCCGATCCCGTGGGCCGACCCCCGGGCCGCCCGCGCGGGCACCGTCCACCTGGGCGGGCCGGGCGCCCAGGTCGACGCGGCGGAGCGCGAGGTCGCGGCGGGCCGTCACGGCGAGGACCCGTTCGTCCTGCTCGTGCAGCCGTCCGTGGTCGACCCCACGCGGGCCCCGGCCGGGCTGCACCCGGTCTGGGCGTACTGCCACGTGCCTGCCGGCTCCGACCGCGACGTGACCGCCACGATCATCCGCCGCATCGAACGCTACGCGCCCGGGTTCACCGACACGGTCGTGGCCAGCAGCACCCGCAGCGCCGCCCGGCTGTCACTGGACAACCCGATCCACGTCGGCGGCGACATCGCTGTCGGCGAGGCGACCGTCCGGCAGACCATCCTGCGCCCGGTCCCCCGCTGGGACCCCTACGCCACCCCGTTGCCGGGGGTGTACCTGTGCTCGTCGGCGACACCGCCCGGACCGGGGGTGCACGGCATGAGCGGCGTCCACGCCGCCCGCTCGGCGCTGCGGCGGAGCGGGCTGGTCCGGGTGGGTTAGGTCCCCCGCACCGACCGGCGCTCGTACAACGCCTTCGACCAGACGTACCCGACGACCACGAAGACGACGCACCAGCCGACCGCGAGCGCCGCCTGCCCCTCGTCGAACGGCGTGCCCAGCAGCAGCCCGCGGAGGGTCTCGATGATGGGTGTGAAGGGCTGGTTCTCCGCGAACCACCGCAGCCCCACCGGCATCGACTCCGTCGGCACGAAGCCGCTGCCCAGCAGCGGGAGCAGGGTCAGGACCAGGGGCAGGTTGCTGGCGGTCTCGACCGACCTGGCCTGCATCCCCATCGCGACCCCGAGCCAGTTGACCCCGTAGGAGACCAGCACGAGCAGGCCGGCGACGGCGAGCCACCCCGTCGGCCCGGCGCTCGGACGGAACCCGACCAGCAGCCCGACCAGCAGGACCAGGGTCACGGCGATCACCGCCTGCACGGTCGTGCCGATCACGTGCCCGGCGAGCACCGCGGCGCGGGAGATCGCCATCGTGCGGAACCGCGCGGTGATGCCCTCGGTCATGTCCATCGAGATCGTGATCGCGGCCCCGCTGGCGGCGCTGGCGAGGGTGAGGGCCAGGATGCCCGGCAGGACGTAGGCGAGGTAGGCCTGCCGGCCGCCGTCCGGGTCGACGCCCGGAAGGCCGGCGCCCAGGGTCCCGCCGAAGACGAACACGAACAGCAGCAGGACGACGACCGGACCCAGGATCACGAACACCGACAGCCCGGGGTAGCGGATCATGTGCAGCAGGTTGCGGCGCAGCATCGTGACGGAGTCGGCCACGACGTGCGACGGCCGGCTCGTGCCGGGCCCGGGCCGGGTGGAGCCGGGTGCGCTGGTGGTGCTCATGGGCGGGTCTCCTTGGCGTCGGCCCGGCCGGTCAGGGCGAAGAACACGTCGTCCAGGTCCGGGGTGTGGATGCTGAGGTCGTCGACCTCGAGGTCGGCGGAGTCGAGCCGGTCCAGCAGGGTGCGCAGCGTCCGGATGCCGCCGTCGCTGGGCACCGTGAGGGCCAGACCGGCGTCGTCACGGGTCGACCCGTCGAGCAGGCCCGCGGCCGTCCGGAGCGTCGTGGCGTCCGGGAAGCGCAACCGCACGTGCCCGCCGGGGACGAGGCCCTTGAGCTCCTCCGGCGTCCCCTCCGCCACGACGCGGCCACCGTCGAGGACCGCGATGCGGTGGGCCAGCTCGTCGGCCTCCTCCAGGTGCTGCGTGGTCAGCAGCACGGTGGTGCCGTCGGCGACGAGGCCGCGGACGATGTCCCACATGGTGCGGCGGCTGCGCGGGTCCAGGCCCGTGGTGGGCTCGTCGAGGAAGATGACGCTCGGTGTGGAGACCAGGGTCATGGCCAGGTCGAGGCGTCGCCGCATGCCGCCGGAGTAGGTGGCCAACCGCTTGCGGGCCGACTCGACCAGGTCGAACCGCTCGAGCAGCTCGGTGACGCGCGCCCGCGAGCGGGTCGGGCCCAGGTGCCGCAGCCGCGCCATCAGGAGCAGGTTCTCCTCACCGGTGAGCAGGCCGTCGACGGCCGAGAACTGGCCGGTCAGGCCGATCGCGGCGCGGACGTCGTCCTGCTGCCGGACCACGTCGAACCCGTCGACCCGGGCGGTGCCGCCGTCGGGCCGCAGGAGGGTGCTGAGGACGTGCACGGCGGTGGTCTTGCCGGCGCCGTTGGGACCCAGCAGCGCGGTGACCGTGCCCGCCGCGACCGTCAGGTCGACGTCGTCGAGCACGACCGTGCTGCCGAAGGTCTTGCGGAGCCCGCGGACCTCGATGGCGTTCGCGGACGCCACCCGCGGGCTCATCGGGCCCGCCGGACGTCGATGTCGCCGAACTGGGTCCGGGCCTGCACGGCGACCGTCTGCTCGCTCGGCCCGGGCGCACGGTCGCCCTCGAGCTCGTTGCGCACGTGGCCGCGCTTGGACGTCAGGTCGAGCCACGCGGCGACGCCCGGCCGCACCCCGACCTCGACGTGGCCGAAACCGCTCTCGACCTGGACGGAGCCGCTGGACACCTCGTGCAGCCGGATCGCCCCGTAGGCGGTCTTCGCCGCGACGGACGCCTGCGCCCGGGTGATGTCGAGGTCGCCGTAGGACAGCTTCGCCTCGACGTCGCCGCCGGCCTCGCCGATGGTCAGCGACCCGTGCGAGGCCTTGAGGAGCGCGTCGCCGGTGACCGTGCCGACCCGGATCTGGCCGTGGTCGGCCGTGATCTCGACCCCGCCCTGCGCGGTGCCGACGGTCGCGCTGCCGTGACCGGCCCGCAGCCACAGGTCGCCGGTGGTGTCGACGTCCACGGTGCCCATCAGCGCCTTGATGCGGGTGGCCCCCAGGGGGCCCGCGGTGCGCACGTCACCGACGGCGATCTCGGCGGTGAGCCGTGACCCCGCCGGCAGCTCGACGGTGAGGTCGACGGACTCGGTGGGGCCGATGACCGCGAAGCGGGGCTTGGGGCCGGTGACCTCGAGGCGTCGACCGTCGAGGTCGACCCTGGTGTCCGCCGCCCCGCGCACGTCGGCGGCCCGGTCCGGGTTGGTCGGTGACACGGTGACGACCGTGTCGGTGCGGTCGCCGGCGACGACCTCGATGCGGCCGACCTGCAGGTTGACGGCCAGGTCGATGGCGCTGGGGGTGTCGAATCTGGGCATGCTGACGCCTTCCCTTCCAGGGGCGTGCTCGTCCGGCCCCGCGGGTCCGCGGGGTGGGTGGGGTGGCGGGTGGGGCGCCGGTCAGCGCACCCAGCCCGCGAAGCTGTCGCCGGTGCGCAGGGTGCGCTTCGCCGACCGTCGTTGCTTGGGCTGCAGGGCGGCGGCCACCGCACGTACCAACCAGGCGTTGACCGACAGGCCGTCGGCCACCGCCGCCTCGTCCACCTGCGCCTTGAGGGCGTCGGGCAGCCGGAGCGTGGTGCGTGAGGTGCTCGCGTCGTCCAGGTCGACCGGGGCCGCCGGCCGCTCGGGGAGGTCGGGCTCGCTGCCCGGCTGGGTGACGACGAACTCGACGTCGCGACCGCGCAACCGCAGGTCGACCGACCCGGGGGCGAGGTCACGGGTGATCTCCCCCGCCGCGGCCGACAGGACGTCGAGCAGGACCAGCCGGGTCGCGGCGTCCAGCCCGGCGGCGAGCCGCTCGGCCACGGCGCGGGTCTCGGGCTCGCCGTTGTCCGCCGCGTGCACCAGCTGACGTTGCAGGTCGTCGACGTACCGCCCGAGCTCCATGGCACCACTATGACACCACAGTGGTGTCATGTCTAGGGCGATTGGTGTCATCGGTATGGACGACCCCGACCGCGGGCCACCGGTCGCCGATCGGAGACGCCGGCGCGGTGCGCCCTGTGCGTCGCTTAGTCCATCGTCCCCAGGCGTCCCCCGCGTCCCCCGCGTCCCCGCGACCCCGCGACCCCGCGACCCCGCGACCCCGCGACCCCCGCGACCCCCGCGACCCCCGCGACCCCCGCGACCCCAGCGACCCCAGCGACCCCAGCGAGAGCCATCCCCGATTCGGTCAAGCGTTCAAGTCGAACAGCTGACCGACATTCGTTGTCCTCGCTCCGCGCGAAGGACGCCCGGGCCTGACGACCGCTCAGCCAACGCCGTCACGACCGGCGGCGCCGTCACGACCAGCCGCACCGTCACGACCAGCCGCACCGTCACGACCAGCCGCACCGTCACGACCAGCCGCACCGTCACGACCAGCCGCACCGTCACGACCGGCGTCGGTGGCGGCGTCGGTGCCGCTGCTGACGCACGGGCCGGCGGCCCACCAGTCGTCCAGCGCCGCGAGGGCCTCGTCACCGAGGGGGTTGACGCCCGGTCCGGCGGCGAGGGCGTGCGCGACGAGGACGTGCAGGCACTTGACGCGCTCGGGCATGCCTCCCGCGCTGATGCCGGTGATCTCGGGGACCTCTCCGAGCTCGGCCCGCTGCGCCAGGTACGCCTCGTGGGCGCGGCGGTAGCCGTCGGCCAGCGCCGGGTAGGTGCCCAGGCGTTCGGTCATGTCCCGCATCAGCCCGGCGGACTCCAGGGTGCTGACCGCGCCGGTGGCCCGCGGGCAGGTCAGGTAGTACGAGGTGGGGAACGGCGTGCCGTCGGGCAGCCGCGGGGACGTGCGGACGACGTCGGGGTTGCCGCAGGGGCAGCGGTGGGCGACCTCGACGATGCCGCGCGCCTGCCGACCGAGCTGCGCGGTGACGGTCGCGACGTCCTCCGGGTCGACGGCGGGCGTCGGCCCGGGCTCAGCCATCCGCGCCGTCGCCCTCGGTCGGCTCCACCGCGGGCTCGTCGACGGCCCCGGGCTCCTCGGCCTCGTCGAGCACCGGGTCCAGGTTGCCCGTCCCCACGGCCTCGACGCTGGACCAGACCCGGTCGTACCAGGTGCCCTCGGGCGGGGCGTCCGGGCGCTGGACCGCCTCGACGTCCGCGCCGGGGGCGCCGGTCCCGTCGTCGGCCGGCTCGGGGTCGGGCACCACGTACCCGGTCTCCCCCGGCATCACGAAGTTGAGCCGCTCCCGGGCCTGCGCGGCCACGTAGGCCTCGTCGTCCCACAGCCCGACCTCGGTCTCCAGGGCGGCGACGTCGTACTCCCGCTGGTCGATCTCGGCCCGCAGCGCGGCGATGTCCTGCTGCTGCTCGACGTACAGGCGCAGCGGCGGCGCCAGCACGAGGGCGCACACCACGGCCAGGGTGAGCAGGACGACGACGCGACGCGTCCGGGGGCCGGAGTCGTCCCGGTCCCGTCCGCGCCGCGCGTCGCCCACCTGGTCCTGCTCGCTCAGTCGCGACGGAACCGGGGGAACGCCCCGGCACCCGCGTAGACGGCGGCGTCGTCGAGCAGCTCCTCGATGCGCAGGAGCTGGTTGTACTTGGCCACCCGGTCGGTACGGGCCGGGGCACCGGTCTTGATCTGACCGCAGTTGGTCGCCACGGCCAGGTCGGCGATCGTGGTGTCCTCGGTCTCGCCGGAACGGTGGCTCATCATGCAGCGGAAGCCGTTGCGGTGGGCCAGGTCGACCGCGTCCAGGGTCTCGGTCAGCGTCCCGATCTGGTTGACCTTGACCAGCAGGGCGTTGGCGTTGCGCTCGTCGATGCCGCGCTGCAGCCGGGTCGGGTTGGTGACGAACAGGTCGTCGCCGACGATCTGGACCTTGTCGCCGACGCGCTCCATCAGGTGCGCCCAGCCGGCCCAGTCCTCCTCGTCCAGCGGGTCCTCGATCGAGACCAGCGGGTAGGACGAGACCAGGTCGGCGTAGAAGTCGACCATCTGCTCGCTCGTGCGCTGCTCGCCCTCGAAGCGGTAGGTGCCGTCGGAGTGCAGCTCGGTCGCGGCGACGTCCAGCGCCAGGCCGATGTCGTCGCCCAGGCGGAAGCCGGCCTTCTCGACGGCCTCGGCGATCAGGTCCAGCGCCTCGCGGCTGCTGCCGACGCTGGGGGCGAAGCCGCCCTCGTCGCCCAGGCCGGTGGACAGGCCGCGGGCCTTCAGGACCGACTTGAGCGAGTGGTAGGTCTCCACGCCCATCCGCAGCGCCTCGGCGAACGAGGGTGCGGAGATCGGGGCGACCATGAACTCCTGGATGTCGACGCCGGAGTCCGCGTGGGCGCCGCCGTTGACGATGTTCATCATCGGCACGGGCAGCACGTGGGCGTTGGGGCCGCCGACGTAGCGGAACAGCGGCAGGCCGGCCGAGCTGGCGGCGGCCTTGGCCACGGCCAGCGAGACGCCGAGGATGGCGTTCGCGCCGAGGGTCGCCTTGTTGGGCGTGGCGTCCAGGTCGATCATCGCCTGGTCCACGAGGCGCTGCTCGTCCGCGTCGTAGCCGACCAGCTCCGGGCCGATCTCGTCGAGGACGGCGTCGACGGCGTTCTGGACGCCCTTGCCCAGGTAGCGGGCCTTGTCTCCGTCACGGCGCTCGACGGCCTCGAACGCGCCGGTGCTGGCGCCGGACGGCACCGCGGCGCGCTCCAGGGTGCCGTCGTCGAGCTCGACCTCGACCTCGACGGTGGGGTTGCCGCGGGAGTCGAGGATCTCGCGTGCTCCGATGGCTTCGATGGTGGCCACGAGGGGCGCTCCTTCGGTGGGGGGTGTGGTTCGGCGGGCACGGCCGACCCGGGCAGCCGACCGGGTCGAGACTACCGACCGAGCGGGCCCCCGCCGTCCGGGCGCGCCAGCCCTCGGGCAGCCGCCCTCAGGGTTCGCCGACGTCGGCCAGCGGCGCGGGCGCCTCGGGGGCCTCGGTCACGGTCGCGGTGCTGGTCACGGTGGCCGTGCTGGTCACGGTGGCGGTGCTGGTGGCGCGGACGGTCGTCGTGGCCGTCGCGGTGGCCGTGGCGGTCGTGGTGGCCCGGGCCGTGGTGGTGGCGGTCGCACGGCTCGTCTCGGTCGCGACCGCGGTCTGCGTGACCCGCACCGGCGCGGAGTCGACCCTCCCCGACACCACCAGCGTGACCGTCGTGCCCAGCCGGTGCGCCTGCGACGCCTCCGGCTGCACCTCCAGGACCAGCCCGCCGGACTCGTCGGACTGCTGCTCCTCGATCTCGACGACGAAACCGGCCCCGGTCACCTGCGCGACCGCCTCGCCCTGCTCCAGGCCCACGACCGGTGGCACCAGGTTGGACCCGCTGGCCACGACCAGGTCGACGACCGAGCCCTCCGGCAGGACCTCGGCGAACCCCGGGGAGGACTCGATGACGGTGCCCTGCGGCGACGTCGACGGCACCTCGAGGACGTCGCCGACGACGAGCCCGGAGTCCTCCAGCTGCGCCCGGGCGTCGGCGGCCAGCACACCCACCAGGTTGGGGACGGCCGTGCTGTCCGGTCCGGAGGAGATGATGAGGTCCACCGTGGACCCGCCGGTCGACTCGGCGCCCGCGGCGGGGTCGGTGTCCAGCACGGCCCCCCGGGGGACGTCCACGCTCGGCAGGGTGGTGCTGTCCCCCACGACGAGGCCGACGTCCTCGAGGGTCTCCCGCGCCCGCTCCACGGTCAGCCCGGCGGTGCGCGGGACGGCCACCGGCGCGCCGGTGCCGGCCAGGTCGGTGTCGACGGGCGGGGCGGGCCACAACGACGTGACGGCGACGACGAGCAGGACGACCAGGGCCGCGGCCAGCGTGAGGACGGCCCGCCGCGAGCCGACGACGCGCCGCAGCCGGTCCCGGGGGGTGAGCTCCCGGAACGGCACGGCGGGTGCGACGCCGTCGTCGGAGGGGGACGTCGTGCCGACCGGACCGGCCGGCTGCGGGTCGTCGTCGCCCGCGCCGGCCGAGGCCGCGCCCGCGCCCGCGCCGACCGCCGCGCCCGCGCCGACCGCCGCGCCGGCCCCGAGGGCCGCGCCGACCCCCACCGGCTCCTCGTCGTCGTCCTCGGGCAGGAAGTCCGGCAGCAGCCCGGACCCGACGGCCTGGGTGTCGGCGTCGACGACGTCGGGGTTGCGCTGCGGCTCGTGCGGGCCCACGGCGGTGGCCAGGCCGTGGGCGCCCGCGGCCCAGGCGGCGGGGGCGTCGACCTCGCTCAGCACCTGCAGCAGGTCGCGGCGCATCTCGGCGGCGGACTGCGGCCGGGCCCAGGGGTCCTTCTCCAGGGCGCGCACGACGATGTCGTCCAGGGCCGGCGGCAGGCCCGGCCGGCGCGAGGACGGGGCCGGCGGCAGGGTGCGCAGGTGGTGGCGGACCACGTCCTTGGCGCCGCCGCGGAACGGCGGGTACCCCGTGAGCATGGCCATCAGCAGGCAGCCGACGGAGTACAGGTCGGAACGGGCGTCGACGAAGCCGCGGCGGGCCTGCTCGGGGCTCAGGTACGCGATGGACCCGAACCCGGAGCCGGCCTCGGCCAGCTCGTCGGTGAACCCCTCGTGCTCCAGCAGCTGGGCGCCGGGCATGGCCCGGGCGATGCCGAAGTCGGTGACCTTGACCGACCCGTCGCGCAGCACCATCAGGTTGCCGGGCGTGACGTCGCGGTGGACCAGGCCGCGTTCGTGGGCGTGGGCCAGGGCGCTGGTGACGTCGACGCCGATCTCCAGGGCGCGTTCCACCGTGAGGGGGGTGCCGTCCAGCAGCAGGTGCGACAGGGGCTGGCCCTCGATCATCTCCATGACCAGGTACGGCCGGGGCACACCGTCGATGACGGCCTCGCCGACGTCGTGCACCTGCACGATGCCGGGGTGGTTGAGCCGGGCCGACGACATCGCCTCGGCCCGGAACGCGGCCATCGCCTCGGGGTCCATCGCGACCTCGGGGTACAGCAGCTTGACGGCCACCTCGCGCCCCAGCCGCAGGTCACGGGCGCGGCGGACCTGCGCCATGCCGCCACGGCCCAGGGTCTCCCCCAGCTCGTACCGGTCGTCCAGGACCGGCCGGGGGCCCATCATGACCGGACCTCCGCGACCCCGACCGGCAGGGTCGGCGCAGCGGACGGACGGCCGGGGGCCGTCGTCAGCGGATCGTGGCAGGGGTCCACCGTTCGACCGTACTCAGTGCGCCCGGCCGGCGCCGGTTGCCGGGGCCGAGTCGGCGGCCGAGTCGGCGGGCGAGTCGGCGGGCGAGTCGGCCGCCGCCGCCGCG
>NZ_JBPKAO010000011.1:0-138002 GCF_051216895.1 Aquipuribacter aurantiacus | reverse complement strand
CCCCCGCCGCCGCGTCGGCCGCGACCCGGCCGACGTGGGAGCGCAGGGCCGCCTCGGGGTCGACGCCGGCGGCGCGGGCCCGGGCGGCGAGCGAGAACAGCGCGGCCCCGAACGCCTCCGGGGTCGTCGCGGGCTCGTCCAACACGTCCACCAGGTCCACCTGGGTGACATCGGCAGCCGGGAGCCCGACCCTGAGTCCGGCCCGCTCGAGCCGGCCGAGCAGCTTGTCGGCCCGCGCCAGCGCCGGCAGGTGGTTGGGGATGCCGTCGAGGGGGCCGCGGTGGGGCTTCTCGGCCGCCTTCAGCTCGTCCCAGCGGGCCTGCACCGCCTCGCCTGTGCGCACCTGCTCGTCGGCGAACACGTGCGGGTGGCGCCGGACGAGCTTGGCCGCCAGCCCGGCCGCGACGTCGTCCACGTCGAACGCCCCGCGCTCGGCCGCGACGCGGGCGTGGAACACGACCTGGAGCAGGACGTCGCCCAGCTCCTCGGCCAGGTCCGCGTCGGCGTCCGTCGCCCCGGTCTCGAGCGCGTCCACGGCGTCCAGGACCTCGTAGGTCTCCTCGAGCAGGTACCGGGTCAGGCTGGCGTGCGTCTGCTCGGCGTCCCACGGGCAGCCACCGGGCGAGCGCAGCCGGTCCATGACGGCGACGACGTCCAGCAGGGCGGAACCGGGCGTCGGTGCCCGGTCGTGGTCCTCGGTCATGTCAGCCCTCGGGCGGGGCCTGCCCGTCGAGGACGGGCTCGGGGAGCCAGTCGTGGGTGAACACGCCGAACTGCAGCTCGCCCTGCTCGCCGACCGTCCCGTAGCGCGGGTTGATCGTGACGTCGGCCTCCTGCAGGCCGTTGATGCCCTCGGCCAGCGCGGGCGCCGCCTGCTCGGTCTGCTGCAGGTTGGACAGCATCAGGTTGGTCGCGATGACCTGCAGCGTCGCGTCGGAGTACTGCTGCGGGCCCCGGCCGGCCTCGGTGTCGACGGTGTCCAGGAACGCCTGGGCGTCCTCGTCGGTGGCCAGCAGGGACGCGGGACCGTCGCTGAACTCGCGGGCGACGCCCTCCACGACGTCGGCGGCGACCAGCAGGCTGACGATCTGCACGGGGTCGACCCGGGTGTTCTGGGTGATCTCCAGCGGGAGCTCGGTGACGGCGGCCTGCACGTCGGCCTCGGGCACGACCCGGCCGTCGATGACGGCGGCCGCCGTGGGGTCGCCGGCGGCGGAGCAGGCGCTCGCCCCGAGCGCCAGCGCGACCACGCCGAGGACGGGGCCGACGAGGCGGCCGGCCCGGGCGTGGGCCCTGGTGGAGGTGCGGGGCGTCATCGTCTGCTGATCCCTTCGACGGTGCGGTCCTGGTGCTCGGTACGGAACCCTACGGCCGCCACGGGCCCGGTCGCGCCCCCGGTCGCGGACTCGTCGCTCCGGCGGGTCGACTCCGGTCGTACGCCGGTGCTCGGCGGGGCCGGGTGCTCGGGGGCCGGGAGGACCGCGGCCACCAGGTCCCGGACCCAGGCGATCAGGTCGGTACCGGTGACCGGGCCGCCGCTGAGCCGGCCGGCCTGGGGGGCGGTGGGCAGCGGGACCAGCACCGTGCTGAGCGACGGCTTGACGACCGACTTGGGGTGCAGCCGGCCCAGGCGCAGCTGGGCGGACTCCGGCAGGACGACCGGGGCCAGGCGCAGGAACTTGCCCTGCACGCTGACGTCGGTGAGGCCGTAGGCCCGCAGGAACACCCGCAGCCGCGCCACGGCGAACAGCGCCTGGACCGGGTCGGGCAGCCTGCCGTCGGGGCCGGCGCCGAAGCGGTCGCGCAGGTCCTCCGCGACGGCGTCCAGCTCGGTGTCGTCGCCGGCGGACGCCAGACGCCGGTAGGCCTCCAGCCGCAACCGCTCGGCGGGCACGTAGTCGTGCGGCAGGTAGGCGTCCACGGGCAGGTCGACCGTGGTGTCGACCTGCGGGGCCTCGTGGTCGCCGTCCAGGTCGCGCCGGTAGTCGGTGACGGCCTCGGCGACCATCCGCAGGTACAGGTCGAACCCGACGCCCTCGATGTGCCCGGACTGCTCCCCGCCGAGAAGGTTGCCGGCGCCGCGGATCTCGAGGTCCTTCATGGCGACCTGCATGCCGGCACCCAGCTCGGTGTTGGCGGCGATGGTCGACAGCCGGTCGTGGGCGGTGTCGGTGAGGGTGGCGCCCGGGCTCCACATGAAGTAGGCGTAGGCGCGCTCGCGGCCCCGCCCGACCCGGCCGCGCAGCTGGTGCAGCTGCGACAGCCCGAACGTGTCGGCCCGGTCGAGGATGAGGGTGTTGGCGTTGGCGATGTCCAGGCCGGTCTCGACGATGGTGGTGCAGACCAGCACGTCGAAGCGCCGCTCCCAGAAGTCGACGACCGTCTGCTCGAGGTCGGTCTCCCCCATCTGCCCGTGGGCGACGCGGATCCGGGCCTCGGGCACCAACGAGCCCAGGTGCGCCGCGACGCGCTCGATGTCGCTGACGCGGTTGTGGACGAAGAACACCTGGCCCTCGCGCAGCAGCTCGCGGCGGATGGCGGCGCCGACCTGACGCTCGTCGTAGGGGCCGACGTAGGTGAGGATCGGGTGCCGCTCCTCCGGCGGGGTGGCCAGGGTCGACATCTCGCGGATGCCGGTGACGGCCATCTCCAGGGTGCGCGGGATGGGCGTGGCGGACATGGCGAGCACGTCGACGTTGGTGCGGAGCTTCTTCAGCTGCTCCTTGTGCTCGACGCCGAAGCGCTGCTCCTCGTCGATGACGACCAGGCCCAGGTCCTTGAAGCGCATGTCCTTGCTGAGCAGGCGGTGGGTGCCGATGACGACGTCGACGCTGCCGTCGGCCACGCCCTCGCGGGCCAGCCGGGCGTCGGCGTCGGAGGAGAACCGCGACAGGGCCCGGACGACGACGGGGTAGCCGGCGAACCGCTCGGAGAACGTCGACAGGTGCTGCTGGACCAGCAGCGTGGTCGGCACGAGCACCGCGACCTGCTTGCCGTCCATGACGGCCTTGAACGCCGCACGCAGGGCGATCTCGGTCTTGCCGTAGCCGACGTCGCCGCAGATCAGGCGGTCCATCGGGACGGCCCGCTCCATGTCGGCCTTGACCTCGTCGATGCTGGCCAGCTGGTCGGGGGTCTCGGCGTAGGGGAACGCGTCCTCGAGCTCGCGCTGCCAGACGGTGTCCTTGCCGAACGCGTGGCCGATGCTGGCCATCCGGGCGCTGTACAGCTGGATCAGCTCGCCGGCGATCTGCTTGACGGCCTTGCGGGCGCGGCCCTTGGCCTTGGCCCAGTCCGAGCCGCCCATCTTGGACAGCGACGGCGCCTCACCGCCGACGTAGCGGCTGACCAGGTCGAGGGCGTCGGTGGGCACGTAGACCCGGTCGCCGGGCTGGTTGCGCTTGCTGGGGGCGTACTCCAGGACCAGGTACTCCCGGGTCGCGCCCTGCACGACGCGCTGGGTCATCTCGACGAAGCGGCCGATGCCGTGCGTCTCGTGCACGACGTGGTCGCCGGGCTTGAGGGTGAGCGGGTCGACCATCTGCCGCCGCTTGGACGGCATCTTGCGCATGTCCTTGGTGGACGTGCGCTGACCGGCCAGGTCGGTCTCGGTCAGCAGGGCCAGGCGCAGGTCCTCGCTGACGAAGCCGTGCAGCACCCCGGCGGTGGTGACGTGGACGACACCGGGCTCCGGCGGCACGTCGAGGGTCTCGACGTAGCGGGCGGGGACGTCGTTGGAGCCGAGCACCTTGACCAGGTGCTGGGCCGGGCCGTGGCCCTCGGTGACGGCGACCAGGCGCCAGCCGTCACGCACGTGGGCGCCCAGGTCGGTCGCGGCCTCGGCCAGGTCGCCGCGGTAGCCCTGGGCCTCGCGGCCGGGCACGGTGACCAGGCGGGCGTCGGTGGCGTCGCGCAGCTCGCCGTCGGCGGCCAGGCTGCCGGCGCTCCACCAGGCCAGGCCCAGGTCCCGCGCGTGGTCCTGCAGGTCCGGGAGGGTGCGGAACATCCCGGCGGACAGGCCGTCGGTCGTCAGGTCCACCGGCGTCACGTTGCCGGCGGCCGCGTTGGACCAGGCCGCCTCGAGGAACTCCGCGCCGGTGTCGAGCAGGTCCTGCGCGCGGCTGTGCACCCGGACCGGGTCGACCGACACGACGAGGGTGTCGCTGGGCACGACGTCCAGCAGCGTGGTCATCGAGTCGACGAGGACGGGGATGAACGCCTCCATGCCCTCGACGGCCTGGCCGTCGGCGACCTTGGTCAGCAGCTCGGCGGCGCCGGGATAGGACTCCAGCAGGTCCGCCGCCCGCGCGCGGACCGCGTCGGTGAGCAGCAGCTCGCGGCACGGCGGGGCGACCAGGCCGTCGACCGTGCCGAGGCTGCGCTGGTCGGCCACACCGAACTCGCGCAGCTCGTCGACGGTGTCACCGAAGAACTCGACCCGGACCGGGTGGGCGGCGGTGGGCGGGAACACGTCGACGATGCCACCGCGGACGGCGAACTCCCCGCGCCGCTCGACCATGTCCACCCGGTGGTAGGCGGCGTCGGCCAGGTCACGCACCACGTCGTCCAGGTCGACCTCGTCGCCGACCTTCAACCGGGTCTCGCGCAGGTCGCCCAGGCCGACCGCGAACGGCTGCATGACGCTGCGGACCGGGGCCACGACCACACGGGCGGGCCCGGCGGGGTCGGCGCCGGGGTGGGCCAGGCGCCGCAGCACCTGCAGCCGCTCGGCCACGGTGTCGCTGCGTGGGCTGAGGCGCTCGTGGGGCAGCGTCTCCCAGGCCGGGAAGCCGACCACGTCGGACTCGGGCAGGAAGCTGCGCAGCCCCGCCACGGTGTCGTCGGCCTCGCGGGCGGTGGCGGTGACGACCAGCAGCGGCCGGCGGGCGGCGAGCGCGGCCAGCAACGGGGCGCGGACGCCCTCGGCGCACACGACGTCGACCGCCCCGGTGTCGGTGGCGGCGGGGTCGGCGAGGCCGACGAGGGTGCTGACGGCCGGGTCCTCGGTGAGGACGGGCAGCAGGCCGGTGAGGGTCATGGCTCCTGGCACGGGGTGGGGGCGGTGACGTTGTCGTTACGAGGGTAGTTCGTCGCGGCGCGCCGGAGGGCCCCCGGGCCCTGCCTGACGGGCACGGGGCGTCTGTGAGGTCGACTTCGCCCGTTCTCGCCCGCGCCGACCGCGTCGCGGCCTACCGTTGACGGGCCCGGGGGTGGATCACGCCCAGACGAGGAGAGCGCGTGTACGTCGATGCGAAACAGCTGCGCGCCGACGGTCGAGGTCCAGGTGTTCGGTCGCGTGTGCCCGGAACCGTGGTGGGTCTGGGCGTCGTCAGCCTGCTCACCGATGTCTCCTCGGAGTCCGTCGCGGCGGTCCTGCCTCTCTACCTGACCGTGGTCGTGGGGCTGTCTCCCTTCGCCTACGGCGTCGTGGACGGGCTGTACCAGGGGGTGAGCGCCGCCGCACGGGTCCCGGCCGGTTGGCTCTCCGACCGGTTGGACCGCCCCAAGTGGATCGCCCTCGTCGGCTACGGGCTCTCTGCGCTGACGAAGGTCCTTCTGCTCCCAGCGGCGGGCTTCGCGGCGATCACGGCGGTGATCGCGGCCGACCGGGTGGGAAAGGGACTGCGCACCTCACCCCGCGACGCGATGATCAGCATGTCCAGCGATCCCGCCGACCTCGGCCGCAACTTCGGGGTGCACCGGGCCATGGACACCGTCGGGGCCATGCTCGGTCCCCTCCTGGCCTTCGTGCTGCTGGCCGTCGTCCCCGGGGGCTACGACCTCGTGTTCCTCGTCTCGTTCGTGGTGGCGCTGCTCGGGCTGTCCGTCCTCGGCCTCGTGGTGCCAGACCAGCGTCGGCGTACGCGAGGCACCACCCCCGCGACGCCTCCCGCCCAGACGGCCCCGTCGACCTCGACCGTTCCGGGGCCGCGCGAGCCGCGTCCCGCCCGCCCCCGGCTGCGGGACCTGGGCGGGCCGGCGTTCCTGCGTCTGTGCCTCGTGGCGGGCGGGCTGGGGCTGCTGACCGTGAGCGACGGCTTCCTCTACCTGGTCCTGCAGGAACGGGAGGGTTTCGCTGCGCAGTGGTTCCCGCTGCTGTTCGTCGTCACGAGCCTGACGTACCTCGCTCTGGCCGTCCCCCTCGGACGCCTGTCGGACCGGGTGGGCCGCGCGCGCGTGTTCGTCGCCGGTCATGTCGCGCTGCTGCTGGCCTACCTGGCGGCGGCCGGCCCGCTCGACGGACCGCTGATCGGGGGCGCGGCGCTGCTGCTGCTCGGCACCTACTACGCGGCCACGGACGGCGTCGTGGCCGCGCTCGCGGCCCGACTGACACCTACGCACCTGCGCGCCAGCGGCATCGCGACGGTGCAGACGGTCGTGGTGCTGGCCCGTCTGGGCTCCTCGCTCGTGTTCGGTCTGCTCTGGACCGCCTTCGGCAGCGGCCCCGCGGTCCTCGTCATGGCGGTGGGTCTGACGCTGGCACTGGTACCGGCCTGGTTCGTGGTCCGCAGCAGCGACCGGGTCGAGACGCCCGTATGAGCCGACGCACCCGGTTGGTAGTGCTGACGGTCCTGATCGTGGTCGCGCTGGTGGTCAGCGTCGGCGCGGTCTGGGTGCGGGTCGCCGAGCAACGGGAGATCGCCGCCACCGAGCCACGGCTGCCGACCACGTCGCTGGAGCAGGTGTTGCAGACGCCCCACGTCGTGTTCCGGAGCACGAGCCGCGACTCCTCCTACGGACAGGTGGCGGTGGTGCCGGTCGCCGACGCCGACGGCCCACGAGCACTGACCGGGGTCCCTTGCGAGCGCGTCTTCTCCACCACCGCCCGCCACCTGTGCCTGCAGGCCGACCGCGGGGTCGTCACCACCTACCGCACGGTGGTGCTGGGCCCGTCGTTCCAGGAGGAGCACGCGCTGCCGCTGGCCGGGCTGCCGAGCCGCGCCCGACTGTCGCGCGACGGCTCGCTGGCCGCCACCACCACGTTCGTCACCGGCCACTCCTACGCCGGCGGCGACTTCTCCACCGAGACGGTCGTGCGGGAGGTGGCCGGGGACAGCTACGGCAACATCCAGGAGTTCGCCCTGACCGTCGACGGGGCGCCGCTGACCGCCGCCGACCTGAACGTGTGGGGGGTCACCTTCGCCGACGACGACCGCTTCTTCGCCACGGCCGCCAGCGGCGGGACCACCTGGCTGGTCGAGGGGTCCCTGTCCGGTCGAACCCTGAGCTCGCTGCGTGAGGACGCCGAGTGCCCGTCGCTGTCGCCCGACGGCCGACGGGTGGCCTACAAGAAGCGCGAGGGCGCCCTCGACGGCACCTGGCGCCTCGCCGTCCTCGACCTGTCGACCGGGCAGGAGAGGCTGCTGAGCGAGACCCGGAGCGTCGACGACCAGGTCGAGTGGCTGGACGACGGCACCCTGCTCTACGGGCTGCCACGTGAGGGCAGCGACGCCGGGGTCAGCGACGTCTGGCGGCTGCCGGTCGACGGCGAGGCGCCGGCGGAGGTGTTCATCCCCGAGGCCTGGTCACCCGCGGTGGTGCGGGGGGACGAGCCCGCGACGGCGTCGGGCTGAGCGTCGGACGTCGTCGACGCGCCCTCCCCTACCGAGCCCGACCCCCGGTCGCGACCGTCCAGGACCCACAGCGCGCCGGCCAGGCCGATGTAGACGAAGACGAGACCTCGGGCGGTCGAGAAGCTCATCGCGTCGTAGGTGGCGGAAGTCACGAAGGACGCCAGCAGCCCCGCCATGAGGGCTCGGGCGAGGTCACGACGGCCCTCGGTCCCCGCGTCATGGGTGAGGCGCCACAGCATGCCGAACGGCACGAGATACAGCAGCAGCAGGGCGAGGAGTCCGACCAGCCCACCTGTGACGGCGGTCATCAGGAACTCGTTGTCCAGGAAGGCGTAGCGGCCCGGCACGAAGGTGCCGAATCCACGACCGAGCAGCGGGTGGTCGTAGATGAACGAGGCGGCGTACTCGTAGTCCGACGTGCGCGCGGTGACGCTGGGGTCGGAGTCCGCGCCGGTGAAGAGGCTCCGGATGGTCCCCAGCAGGCCGGGGACCGCCAGCCGCATGACCACAAGGCCGACCAGGGAGACTCCAAGCATCTGCAGACGGCGCCTCGGCGACCACCCCGGCAGCAGCACCAGACCCACCGCCGCAGCCGCCAGCACACCGGTCCGCGACACGGTCATCGGGAGCACGGCGGCGATCAGCGCGACGCAGAGCCAGGCGCGCCGCTGCCGCGCAGGTCCGTCCGCACGGAAGGCGCGGTGCAAGGCCAAGGGCAGGACCATGGCCACGACGACGCTGAACTCGATGGGGTGCGCCGTGGTGGCGAAGACCCGCGTGAACCCGGACCGGCCGTTGTCCCAGTCGGACACCAGCGTCTCGAAACCAGGGGGCTGCAGACCCTCCACCGGGTTCCAGCCGGTGAAGAACTCGGCCGCGGCCAGGGCAGCAGCAGCGGCGCCGGCCAGCACGACCACCCGCACCACCGCGTCCACCTGCTCGTCGGACTGCAGGAGCGCGGTCACGGCCAGGGTGAGCCCGATGCACGAGAGCATCGTGACCAGACCCCGGTCCGCAGCATTCAGCTCCAGCAGGTCGAGGTCCGGCCTCAGGCACGCTGAGACGTAGCTGAGGAACAGGCTGGCGGCGAGCAGCGCCAGCACTGCCTGCAACCGGCGCGGCAGCCGCCGGGCCGCCGGGCTCCGGCCCAGGAGGGCTACCGACCACCACGCCAACGCCAGGCTCCCAAGGATGACGACCGGGGCCCCCGCGGCCCCCAGTCCGGACACCCGCAGCCCACTGGGCCAGAGGATCAGGACCACGACGAGGAGACCGGCGCAGGTCAGCCCGTCGACGGGACGACGGAGGACGAGGACCGCGACGACGACCAGGACCGCCAGTCCGACCACCGGTACGACGCCCAGGAGCACGACCCCACCGGTGAGGGCGACGAGCGTCAGCGCACCGCCGAGGACCCCCACCGTGGCGCCTACCCGGTCACGGGCGCCGATGGGCCTTTCCGGACTCCGGGCAGGCGGGCTCACTGGTCCGGCGTGGATCCTCGGGGCCCGTCGACAGCCTCGCGGACGACGGTGCCCGAGCGGCTCTCACCGCCACGTGCGGACGATCGCCGCTCCCTCAGCAGCCTCTCCCCGGACGCGCCCTGACGGGGGGCCGCCGCCCTCCTCCGCTCCACGGCGGTCTCGCGGAGCTCGTCGTCGTCCCACCACAGCCGAGGAACCGTGGGTCCGGTCTCCACCGGCGGACGTCCCTCGGCCACCCCGACCTCGGGCGCCGGGCCCGGGGACGGCTCGACGGGCGCCGCCCGGGGGACGGATGCGGCGAGGGGTTCCGCACCGCTGCGCCCGGTGGGACCCGCTCCAACCCTGCGTGCCAGCCGCCGCTGCTTGCGCACGTCCAGGCCCCGGGTGAGCAGGAGCGTGAGCGCCAGCCCGAAGACCGCA
This sequence comes from Aquipuribacter aurantiacus, assembly GCF_051216895.1. Taxonomy (NCBI): domain Bacteria; kingdom Bacillati; phylum Actinomycetota; class Actinomycetes; order Micrococcales; family Intrasporangiaceae; genus Aquipuribacter; species Aquipuribacter aurantiacus. Next base: position 128,524 of record NZ_JBPKAO010000011.1, on the reverse strand, counting down.
GTCACGCCCATGGCCCTGATCTTCGCCCCGTCCAAGGACTCGGCCTCCTCGCTCTGGGTGAGCAAGGAGGCGTTGACGAGGGACTCCTCCGGGGCGCCGGCCTCCGTCTGCTGGGTCATCAACGTCTCCTGCGCGGTGGCGACCATCATCTCCACCCCCCGGAGGCTCTCCTCGGGCGAGTCCGCGGTGACCGTGATGTCGATGATCGCCCCGCCACCCGACGGGTTGAAGGCGAGCTCGTACTCGCCCGGGAACCCGTCGGCGACCGCCTCCCGCATCACCTGCGGGCTCATCAGGACGGCGATGAGGGTCGTGCCCGTGACCCCTTCGCCGGCCCCACCGAAGCGCGCGTAGGGGTTGACCCTGATGTCGTCGCCCTGCTGGTCGACGTACGAGTTGGGTCCCAGGAGGAGCAGGGACGCGGACGCCTCGTAGCGCGGCAGGACGAGCAGGCTCACCCCGAAGACGCAGCCCGCGGTCACCAGCACCATGACCGTCGAGACGACCCAGCGGTTACGGAGCGACCTCAGCCAGTCGACGACGTCCATCGGCACTCCCTTCCATCTCTCGAGAGTAGGTCACCAGCCCCACCTAGGGACCGGGCTGGCGGGACTCGGGGCGATCCCGCGACGTGACGGCCACCACCAGGGGGAGGCGGTCGACGGGAGATCAGCAACCGGTCACTCTCGGTCACGGGCGTGCCGAGCCCACATCTCCAGCGACATCAACGTCCACAGCCGGGCCTCCTCGTTCCGTCGCCCGGTCTCGTGCGAGGCCACGACGGCCCGGACGACGTCGCGGTCGAGCGTGCGGGCCACGAAGGACGAGCCGTCGAGCAGCAGGTCCCTGACCGTCTCCGACAGACCCGACCGGAACCACGCGTCGAGGGGCACCTTGAAGCCGACCTTGCGCCGGTGGACCACGGACCGTGGCAGGTACCGCTCAGCCACCATCTTGACCAGCCACTTGCCGCTGCCGCCCCTGACCCTCATGTCGTCCGGCAGCCGTCGGGCGAGGTCGACGACGGCGAGGTCGAGAAACGGTGGCCGCAGCTCCAGCGACGCGGCCATGCTCATCCGGTCACCTCGTTCGAGCAGGTTGTCGGGCAACCACCCCGCCTGGTCGTGCAGGAGCATCTGCTGCAGCGCGGTGCCGTGACGGGCCTGACGGTCCGACCGCGGGGCGCGGCCGGTGAGCACGTCGCGCTCCCGGAGGCTAAAGGGGGCGAACCACCCGTCGAAGCGATCCTCCAGAGCGGGCTCGGCCAGCGCCCGGGCGGCCGTGCGCATCCGGTTCCGGCTTTCCGGCAGGGCCTGCCCCACCCGAGGCAGCAGCCCCGCCCGCAGCCTCGCGGGCAGGAACCGGACGTCACGCGTCAACCCGGCGAACCGGTACTTCGGGTAGCCGCCGAACAGCTCGTCGCTGCCCTCGCCGGACAGCACCACCTTGACGTGCTCCCGGGCCGTGCGGGCCAGTGCGTGCACGGCGACGTCGGCGGGCTCCGAGAGGGGCGCGTCACGGAACCAGGACAGGCGCGCCCAGTCGTCGACGAACGAGCGGGCGTCCACGTGCACCTCGTGGTGGTCGGTGCCGAGCAGCGTGCTCACCGTCCGGGCGACCGGAAGCTCGTCGGTCCGGGGGTCGCCGAACCCGGCGGCGAAGGTCCGGATGCGGTCCTCCGGGCGCATTGCCCGGACCAGGGCAACCGTGAGAGAGCTGTCCAGACCACCCGACAGGTACGCGCCGACCGGGACGTCGGCCACCAGGTTCCGGGCGACGGCCTCCCGAAGGGTCCGGTCGAGCAGGTCGACCGCCCGGGCGGGGGGCAGGTCCAAGGTGGCACCGGGTGCCGGGCGGTAGTCGTGGCTGCTCGTCCGCCCGTCGGCCCCCACGGTCAGGACGTGACCGGGCCGGACCTTCAGGACGTTCGAGGCGAGGGTGCGCGGGGCCCGAACCGCGCGTGTGCCCAGGTACTCGTGCACCGCGTCGAGGTCGAGCCCTCCCAGGTCGGGCCGCACGGCACGCAGGGCCTTGGGCTCGGACCCGAAGACCACGTCCGTCCCGGCACGCGCGTAGAACAACGGGAGGATGCCGACAGGGTCGCGGGCCAGGAAGAGCTCACCGGTCCTGGAATCGTGGACTGCGACGGCGAACTGCCCGCGGAGCATCGGCAGGCAGCCCGCGCCCCACCTGAGCCACGCGGCCAGCAGCGTCTCGGTGTCCCCGTCGGTCCGCCACGGGTGGTCGAGCTGTCGGCGCAGCTCGCGGTAGTTGAGGATCTCTCCGTTGAACACCATGTGGAGGTGGCCGGCGTCGTCGGCCATCGGCTGACGCGAGGAGCCGACGTCGATGATCGAGAGTCGGGTATGCCCCAGAGCCACCCCGTCACCGGCCCACGCACCGTGGTCGTCCGGACCCCGGTGCCGCAGCGAGGCGACCATCGGGGCCACCTCTGCGACGTCGACCTGCGCACCGAAGCGGCGGACACCCGCGATCCCGCACATCAGGGACGGGCCATCTCGTCGACCAGCTCGCACAGCGTCGCGGCGCGGGCGGCCCAGCTGGCGTCCGCGACCGCGGCACGACACGCCTCCGGGCTCGGCCTGTCCCCGTTCAGCACGCGACCCACCTCGGCGAGAAACTCCTCGTGCCCGTCGGCGATCCGGAGCACGTCGGCGTGGGCCGCGGCCTGCGCGTAGCGGGTGGTGACCACGGGGAGACCGAGGGCGAGGTACTCCTTGCACTTGATCGGGTTGCAGCTCTCGATCCAGTCGTTCTGCAGCCACGGCATCAACGCCACGTCGAACGCGGTCCCGTAGCGGGGGATCTCGTCGTAGGGACGAGGTCCGAGCCAGGTGACGTTCGGCCGCGCGGTCAGCGCCGACAGGTCGACGTTCGACGACCCGATCAGGAGGAGCGTCGCAGCGGGGTAGCGGTCGGCAACCGCTTCGAGCAGCGGCACGTCCACGGTGTAGTCGTCGACGGCGCCGAAGAAGCCGATCAACGGACGAGTCAGGTGCGCGATGTCCGCGGGCGGCGGTTCGTCCGTGCGCGCACGGAAGTGGTCGAGGTCGACGCCGTGGTCGAGGAAGACCCCTCGGGCCCCCACCCGCCCCGCCTCCGAGGCGAGGAACGCCTGGCTGGCGTAGAGCACGGTGTCTGCCTCGTCGAGCAGGGCACCCTCCAGCCGGAGCAGCACGTCCTTGTCGGCCTCCGGGAACTCGGAGTGCTTGTCGGAGCGGTTGTACACCAGCGCCGTCCTGTCCATGCTCGCGACCACGTCGTAGGCCGTAGGCAGCGTCACCACGAACGCCGGGCGCCGGATCCGCAGCCACCGGCACGCTGCAGACACCTGCGCCCTCACCAGGACGGCATTGAGGCGGCGCAGCGAGTCGACCTCGTAGAAGGGGAGGACGACCGGGCTCAGGACGTGGAACCCGGGGGTCCCTGCCAGCGGCTGCCGCAGCAGCCTGGCGATGCTCCCGAGCTTGCGCAGCACCCGGCTCACCGGTCTGGTCGTGTTAGCTCGGGTGGGCATCCGCAGGCCGATGCTGTTGACGTGGAGCACCGGCCGCCCGCGGGCGGCGTGGACCATCAGCTGGACGTCGGAGTGGGCCCGGCTCTGGTACCACCAGTCCACCCCGGCGAAGCAGACCAGAGGTGTCGCCCCGGGCGTCCGCGGCGTCGCCGACACGGGGACGGACCGACCCAGCAGCACCCGCACCGCCTCCGCCGAGGTGGCCCGGCCCGCCGCAGCCCGTCCCACCTCGCCCAGGAGCAGGACCAGCCAGAACGCGCCCGACCTCACCGGCCCGTGCCGCTTGCGGAACAGCCGGGCCCGGTTGCGCGTCAGCAGCGCGTACAGACGCGGGTCCGTCATCGACTCCCCGCCCGTGTGCACGGCGACGGCGCGCGCCTCCACGCGGGTGCTCCACCCCCGGTCACGGGCCCGGAGGCAGTAGTCGGTCTCCTCGCTGTACAGGAAGAAGGACTCGTCCCACTCCCCCACGTCGCGACGGCAGGCCGCAGTCACCAGCAGGGCCGCACCGGTCACCCAGTCGGCGGTCCCGGGACCACCGTCCAGCGGGGTCCGCACCACCTCGCTCCACCCCGGCCCCACGGCCGACGCCCTGGCCCCCAGCGCGGCCTCGCCGAGCGCGCGTCGGATGCTGGGTTCGCGCCGTCGTGACGGCTGCAACCGGCCGTCAGGGGCGCGCAGGACGGGAGCGACCACCCCGACCGTGTCGTCGGCCCCACGGGACTCGAGCAACGCGCGGACGCATCCAGGGTGCAGCACGACGTCGGGGTTGAGGACGAGCAGGTCGTCCTGGTCGCCGGCGTCGGCACAACCGGCGTTGATGGCGGCCGCGTAACCCAGGTTGGCCCCGGTCCGGATCACCCGGACGTCGCCCCCGAAGGCCTCGACCCGGGCGACCGTGTCGTCGGTGGAGTCGTTGTCGACGACCCGTACGTCGACGTCGAGCCCTTCGCTGGCGACAGCCAGCGACCGAAGGCACGGCACGACGATCTCGGCGCTGTTGTACGTGACGACGACGACGACGAGCGTCATCCTCACCTCCGGGCGCAGTCGTGGCTCCCACGCGGGGACGGCAGTCGATGCTATCGACTGCCGTGCCCGCGGTGGTCGCGTTCAGCGGAACCAGGCACCGTCGGTGCATCCGGTCAGGGCCGGAGGAGGACCTCGCCTGCACCGTCGACGTTGTCCCGCCACTGCGAGACCGCCCCAGGGGCCACCAGCACTTCTCCGAAGGCGTTCGGCGCGGCGTTGATCACGTTGTCGCGGACGACCGCCCCGGCCACCCCCTCCTCGAGCCGCAGCGTGAACCCGCCCCCGGAGAGGTGGTTGCCCTCGATGACCGGGGCGTCGAACTGCCCCTGGAAGAAGATGGCGGCGTTCTGGTTGGTGCCGTTCCACCCGATGTCGATGCGGTTGTGGCTCACGACCAGTCCGGAGCCGGAGTACAGCTGCACGCCGTCGTTGTGGAAGTCCCGCGTGGCCGCGAGGTCGTGGATGTAGTTCTGCTGGACCACCGAGTCACCGGGCCCGACCTGGACCCCGTCGGCGCTGCCCGAGATGTCGTTGCGCCTGACGTCCAAGGTGCAGTCCCCGTGGATCGCGGCGCTGCCGTTGTCTGGGGTGCCGACGAAGCGGAGGGTGCTGTCCTGGACATCGATGTGGCAGCCGGGCACGTTCCCGTGCAGCACCATCCACCCCGAGCGGGCCTCGACCACGGAGTCGCGGACCGTGAGCGTGCCGGCGGACTGCAGCGACACCGAGCCGGCGACCAGGACCCCGTCCAGGACGACCCCGTCCCCGGTGACGACGAGGGTCCCGTCCTGCCAGCTGGTGCCGGGGGGCGCGCTCGCCGCGCCGTCCACCACGCGGAGGTCTGCGACGTCCCCCAGGAAGCCCACCTCCCCGGGCTGCGGCGACGTGATCGGGTCCTCCGTGGTGGACGACGGCCGCGTTGCCGGTCCCGCCACGTCCGCGACGACGGAGCCGGGCGGATCGGTCGCGAGGGCGCTGTCGGGGTCCGACGTCATGACGCCGAGGAGCACCCCGCCCGCCAGGACGACCACGAGGCTGCCCAGCACAGCGGCAGCGGCAGCGGCACGGGACGACCTCATCGCAGACCTCCGTTGTCCAGGTCAGCGTAGGTGGGTGGACCGGGCCCGCACAGCCGGACGGGCGGTCCGGGCGAGCAGAGCTCGTCCGGACCGCCCGTGTCCCGCCGGGTTCGGCGGCACCGAAGCGGTCAGGGGTTGATGACCTGACCGTTGGGGCGCTTGTTGTTGGTCCAGGTCGCCACCGTGCCGTTGGCGATGAGTGCCTCGCCCCAGGCGTTGGGCGCCCGGTTGATGGTGTTGTCCTTCACCACGGCGCCCTTGACGCCGCTCTCCAGCCGCAACGTGTAGCCGCCACCGGACAGGTAGTTGCCCTCGATCAGCGGAGCACCAAAGCTGCCCTGGAAGAACAGGGCCCCGTTCTGGTTGGTGCCGTTCCAACCGATGTCGATTCGGTTGTAGCGCACCCGGATGTTCGAGCCGGAGTAGAACTGGATCCCGTCGTTGTGGGTGTTGTTGGGGTACGTGCCCAGCACGGCGAGGTCGTGGATGTAGTTCTGCTCGATCAGCGAGTTGCCGGGCCCGTTCTGGATCCCGTCAGGCGTGCCCGAGATGTCGTTGCGGAGCGCGGTCAGGGTGCAGTTGCCGTGGATGGCACCGGCACCGGCGCCGATCGGAGGGGTCGCACCGGCCTTCCAGCGCAGGGTCGAGTCACGGATGTCGATGTGGCACGGCTGGTTGCGACCCATCAGGACCATCCAGGCGGCGCCGCCCTCGATGATCGAGTTGCGAACGGTGAGGGTGCCACGACCGTTGAAGTCCAGGCCGCCCTTCACGTACACGCCGTCCAGCGTGGCATTGTCCGCGTTGACCACGAGCATGCCACCGGACCAGGTGGTGCCGGCCGGGGCGCTGGCCGCACTGTCGACTACCCGCAGGGCTGAGGTCGAGCCCCGGTAGCCGACCTGTCCCGGCTGCGGGACCACGTTCGCGGGCAGCGCGCCCGGCGTCGGGGCCGGGGTGGGCGCCGGGGCCGGGGGCGGAGTAGGGGTCGGAGTCGGCGCGGGCGTCGGAGCCGGGGGCGGGGTCGGGGTCGGGGTCGGGGTCGGGGTCGGGGTCGGGGCCGGTACCGGAGTCGGTACCGCAGGGACGGTTGCGGGTGCGAACAGCACGTCGACCCAGTACGAGGAGCTGCGGTAGCTGCTGGCGGGGAACCCGCTCGCGGCGCCGTAGCGATAGACGCCTGCGGACGCGGGGGCGCTCAGCAGGCTGTTCTGGACGGGGCGGGAGAAGAAGTAGCTCGTCGCCGTGTAACGGCCCCGCGGCGCCAGGTACGAGGCGGTGTAGGTCCTGCCCGCCTTGACCTGCACCGGACGGGTGAACGTCGCGGTCTGCCACCCGGTGGCCGACTCGCGCGTGAAGGTGGTGGTGGCCAAACGGGTGCCCGACGAGGACCACAGGTTCCCGATGTGGGTGCCGGTGTTGCCCGCCGTCTTGAGGAACCGGACCCCCCGGACCTCTCCGTCGACCCTGGGGCTGAACTTCAGCCCCAGCTCGACGCTCGCCGTGTCGGTGGACGACACCTGCTGGCTGCCGCTGGCGGTCAGCAGACCGGACGCTTCGGCGGCCTGCGCGCTCGAGGTGAACACCAACGACGAGGAGACCAGGGCCAGCAACCCGACGGCCGCAGCCATTCGTGTCGACAGCGCCCGGCGTGGGCTTCTCGACCGGTACCGGCCGGGTATGGGGGGTCTTGTCACGATGGTTCCTCTCGGTTCGTCCGCGGAGGACGGGCCCAGCCGCGCAGAGGCCGGGCAAGGGATGGGCAGGGGGTGTCGGGGGCCGCCGACCGGTGCGACGAGGCCGACACCTGAACCATCGGAGGATGCGCCCGTCCACTTGGTAGCCCGGGCGGGTGAACCACCGCCGATGGCAGGACAGGGGCCTGCGGGTCCGACAGCCGCGAACTTAACAGCGCAAAACGCCCACGCCAGAGGTGTCGTCCGGAGCTGCCGAGCAGGACCCGACCGGCCCAATGGTCACGTTGAGTGGAGCGTCGTGACTGTGCGACCTCAACCCGGCGCGGCACCTTCGAGGCCTGCTAGCCGGGCTCGTTGCGCGCCATGACCTGCGCCTCGCCGGACCGCCTCAGCACACAGGCTGGGGGGGGCGACTAACCCGGGATGGATGAGGACTGACGACGACGACGACCGATGTCGTCACTTTCCGTGACATGTCGCACCTCTGAGTGCTGATGCAACCACCGAGAGAACGTGATCAAGATCACAGATTGGCCCCTCATGCGAGCAGGCCGTTGACTCCGACCCCCGATGGCCAGCGAGTGGCTAGCGTCCCCCAGAGTCCCCGTCGCACAACCGTAGGAGCAGCAGATGCAGTCGTCGAAACCCTTCTCCGGACCGCTGCGACGAGCGGTGAGGCAGCACGTCGGCATCTGGCGGGCCATGGAGTGGCGCAACCGGGTCGCCATGGCAGCTTCGCTCCCGAGGCTGCGACGTCTCGAAGACTCAGAGGTGACGCGGCTCGCCGGGGAACTGGGGAGCGTGCCCACCGCCGAGTTCGCGTGCATCGTGCCGACGTACCGCCGGCCCGCCGGCGTGCGAGCTGCGATCGAGTCAATGCTCGCCCAGGACTTCGCCGACCTGGTGGTGATGGTGGTGGACGATGGCGCCGGGTTGGGTGACCTACCGGCGGACCCCCGGGTGCATGCGGTGTCCCTCTCCCGGAACACCGCTGTGCTGGGCCTGGTTCGCAACGTCGGCATCCGCCTCACGCGCTCCCGGTTCGTCGCGTTCCTGGACGACGACAACACGTGGACGCCTGACCACCTGTCCCGATGCCGGTCCGTGCTGCTCGACGGGGCTGACCTGGCCTACACCGATGTCGGCCGGTACCACCCCGACGGGACCCTTCTCGACACCCTGTCCAGGGACTTCGACCGCCGCGCCCTGTCCGACGAGTCGTACGTGGACGCCAACTCGGTAACCGCTCTACGCCGGCCGGGACTGCTGTTCAGCCGACTGCCCCGCACGCGCGCGACCCTCCCCAAGGAGGACTGGGAGTTCGTATTCCGCCACAGCGGCCGCGGCCGCCGTGTCGTGCACGTCCCGCACACCACCGTCCGCTACCTGGTCAACCCCGACAGCTTCTACACGTCGTGGGGCGATCAGTAGGGCGACCTACACGCCCCACCGCTGCCACCGCAGCCGGGTGACCTCCTCCGACACCCGTCGCGGCAGGACCCGGGCGGCCAACGGACTGAAGGGGGTGCGCCGCGGGCCCAGCCGCTCCCGCCGGCTCCAGCGGCGCCCGACCGACGAGTCGCGCCAGCCTGGCCAGCCGTCGTCCGCGATGGCCAGGAGCTCCGCCACCGGCGCCTCCCCGCCCCGACCCCGCTCGTAGGCGCGGCACGCAGCATCGACCGCCTGCTCGGCCACCCGACGGCGGGCGGCGGTGTGCAGGCCGTCCCGCCCGCGGACGTGATCGAAGAGGGGGCTGCCCAGGGAGGCGAAGGCCTCGAGCCGGCCCCGCAGGTCGACCACCGGCCCCGCGTTGACCGTCCGCATCATGCTGTCACCGTGGATGCGGTACACCCCCTGGTAGTGGTCGTCCACGTGGCCGACGTCGCCGACCGCGGCGAGCCTCAGCCACAGCTCGAAGTCGTAAGTGTGGCTGAGTCGTTCATCCATCTGGCCGCCCAGCCGGCGGAACGCGGCGCCCCGCATGACCACCTCCGGGTTGCTGATGCACCCGATGCCTGTGCGGCAGCGCTGCGCCAGCCACGCCTGGCCGGGCCACACCGTCCGCGCGTGCCGAGGACGGTCGAGCACCGGCCTGGCGCTGCGCGTGTCGAGGTGGTCACCCACCACGCGACGTGGACGCCCGTAGACGAAGGACACGGATCGTTCCGCCTCCATGAGGGCCACGGCCCGCGCCAGCGCCCCGTCGGCCACCGCGTCGTCGGCGTCCAGCTTGACGACGTAGTCGGGCTGGTGCCGCTCCTCCATCAACCGGAATCCTCGGTTGAAGGTCGCGATGTGCCCGAGGTTGACCTCGTTGCGGACCGGCTCCACCCGACCGTCCAGCCGGGACAGCGCCTGGCTGACCGTCGGCGTGTCGTCGGTCGAGGCGTCGTCCATGACCAGGACGCGCACGTCCACCCCCGGCTGCACCAGGAGGCTGCGCACGCACTCGCCCAGGAACCGTCCGTAGTTGTAGGAGGCGACCACGACCCCCACGGTCCGGACAGGCGCCTGCGCTGGTGCGTCCGGGTGCCGCGCCGCGGCCGTCAGGGTGCTCATCGTCCTGAACGGGCCGAGAGGACCCGGCTGCGAGCACCTGCCGCCTCCGCGTACGGGTCGCGCCGGGTCACCTTGACCTGCACCGCCCTGCCCACCCCGGCGATCTCGACGGGTAGGTCGCGCAGCCAGTCCCGTCGCCACGTCGTCCCGACCGTGTCCCGGTAGATCTCCACGAGCTTGCCCGTCATCGCCTCGAGACCGAAGTGGGCCTGCGCGAAGCCGCGCCCGAAGGCCCCCAGGTCGGTTCGCCGCGCGGGCTCCTCGAGCAGGGGGGTTACCTGCTGGACGAAGAGCCCGACCGCGTCCTCGACCACCGTCAGGCTCCAGAAGCTGTTGCGGAAGAGCTCGTCCGCCGACGCCGGCTCGAAGCGACGGGCCCAACCCCGCTCGCCCACCGCCACCAACGGCACGCCGAACGCCAGCGTCCGGGCGGCCGAGCTGCCCATGCCGAACATGACGTCGGCCGCCGCGTAGGCGGGCCGGGGGTCGGCCATCGCCCCCGTGAACAGGACCGCCGGGCGCCCCAGCCTCACGTTGACCTCGTCGGCCAGCGCCCGCAGCCGCTCGGCGGCATCCCCGTCCCCGACGACGACCAGGACGGTGCTGGTCGGCAGACTCTCCACCGACCGGATCGCGGTCTCGACGCCGTGAGCCTTCATCTCCTCGTCCAAGCGGCTCACGCACACCAGCAGGACCTCGTCCGTCCCCACGCCGAGCCTCGTGCGGAACGCAGCCCCCGCAGTCAGGTCGGGGCGGTCCCGGTCGAGGTCCACGGGCGGGCTGATCAGGCTGACCCGGCCACGACGGCGCGCGGGCTCCTCCTCCAGCAGGTAGCGCGTACCGACGATGAGCGGCGGCGAGGGCAGGACGACGTGCGGCACTGCCATCTCGTAGACGGTGTGGACCAAGGGCATGCGGCCCGCGAAGCACGGACCCCAGTACGCCGGCCTGGCCTCCCACGCTCCGTAGACGTGCACGAGACGAGCTCCCTCAACGGTCGCGACGGCCCGCAGCTGACGCGCGGCGGCCGCCGTGGACCTCGGCCGATCGAGCACGACCAACCGCACGCCGCGTTCCGCCGCGACGTCGACCATGGATGGTCCGGACACCGGGAGCGAGCCCGAGTACCCCACCGCGACCCCCGCGAAACCGAACGCGGAAGAGGCGGCGCACAGGTCGATCGCGTTGATCTGGCTCCCACCCACCTGCAGGCCGTTGAGCACGACCAGCACGGGGGCCCCTGCGTTCACGCCGGGGCCCGGTCGGCGACCACCGCAGAAGCCCCGGTACCCAGGAGGGCCGCGTCGAGCGCCTCGACGACGAAGGCCTGCTGCTCCGCCGTGATGTGCGGGAACATCGGCAGCGAGATCATCTCGCGCGCCGCCTGCTCGGCCACCGGGAAGTCCCCCGGACCCAGCCCCAGGTGGGCGAAGGCACCGGTGAGGTGCACGGGCACCGGGTAGTGGATCCCTGCCCCCACACCCGCTGCGTTCAGGGCCGCGAGGACCCGGTCACGCTCGGGCACGCGGACGACGTAGAGGTGCCAGACGTGCTCGTTGCCGGGTGCGGTCGACGGCAGCCTGACCGCCTCGAGGCCCGACAGCAGGTGGTCGTAGCGGGCGGCCGCCTTGCGGCGACGCTCGTTCCACCCCGCCAGACGGCGGAGCTTGGCCGACAGGACCACGGCCTGGACGGTGTCGAGCCGGGAGTTGAAGCCCACGACCTCGTGGTCGTACTTGCGTCGGCTGCCGTGAGCGCCCATCAGCCTCACGGCCGAGGCGATCTCGTCGTCGTCCGTGGTGACGCCCCCGGCGTCCCCCGCAGCACCCAGGTTCTTCCCTGGGTAGAAGCTGGTGGCCGCCACGGTGCCGAGCTGCCCCGCGGAGCGACCGTGCCTGCGCGCCCCCTGCGACTGGGCGGCGTCCTCCACCACCGGCATCCCGGCCGCCCGGAGGACGTCGAGCTCCTCGACCGGAGCCACCTGGCCGAACAGATGGACCGGCACGACCGCCGCGGTCCGGGGCCCGACCGCCGCCCGCGCGGCGCCGACGTCGAGCAGCAGGTACTCCGGGTCGACGTCGACGAGGACCGGGAGCGCCCCCACCCTGACCACGGCCTCGGCGGTGGCGATGAACGTGTTGGCAGGCAGGACGACCTCGTCGCCAGGCCCCACGCCCACAGCACGAAACGCCAGCTCCAGCGCGTCGGTGCCGTTGGCCACCCCGACGCAGTGCCGCGCGCCGACGAAACGGGCGTACTCGGCCTCGAAGGCCCCCACCGGCGGGCCTGCGATGAACGACGTGCGGTCGAAGACCTCGCGCAGCCCGACGAAGACCTCTTCGTCGATCTCCTGCTGCTGGGCCGCGAGGTCGACCAGTGGGACTGCAGTCATGCGATGTGCTCCGGTCTCGTCGGTTCGTCTTCTCGGTCTCGCGGAGGGGTCGTGCTCTGACTTCCGGGCGACGTGGAGGACAGCTGTCGTCTCACCCACGGCCACATGGCTGCGGCGTACAGCGCGGTGCCGACCAGCCCACCCACCAGCAGTGACAGCCACCCGCTGGCCAGGCTCCGGTCGACCCACCCGGAGGCCAGGGCCACCGGTACCGCCATGAGGAGCGGGACCAGGAACGCCAGCCCCACGCCCCGCAGGGCCACGCCCGCACCACGGACCGCCAGCAGGTACGCGGGCAGGACCACGACGAGACCAACCACCAGGTGCGCGAAGGCCACCCCCTCGATCCCTCCCATCCGGGCCCCGACCACCAGCGCCGGGACGAGGCTCAACAGCCACACCACCTGCACCACCACGACGGCCCGGTTGGCCCCCCGCGAGACAAGCAGCGCCGCGAAGAGGTCGAACACGAGCCTGAGCGCACCGAACAGGGCGAGTCCGGACAGCGCGACGGCGGCCCCCTCCCAGCGCTGCCCGTAGACGCTGGTGATGAGGGGCACCGCCAGCACCGACAGCAGCACGCCGGCGAGGACGCCACCGGTCCAGATGAGTGCCACCCCGCGGACAACGCTGTGGCTGATGCTGGCGCGGTCCTGCGCCTGCTGCGAGAAGCCAGGGAGCGCCACGTTGCGGATGCCCTGGCCGATGGCCGTGATCGGCCAGGCCGAGATGTTGAAGGCCAGGACATAGAGACCCAGCTCGGTGGCCCCGAGGGTCCGCCCGACGACGACGTAGTCGACGCTCAGCAGGGCCCACGAGATCAGGTTGGCGACGGCCAGCGGAGCCCCGAACGACACCGACTCCCGGGCGATGCCACGGTCCCAACCGAACCTCGGCATCACACCTGCGAATCGAAACATCAGGATCACCGCGACGACCTGTCCGGCCACGCGCGACCAGGCGAGCGCCAGCGGTCCGAGCCCCGCCAGGACGAGGACCACGACCACGACCCCGTTCACGACGAGCGCCGAGGCGTCGGCCTGGAAGGCCCGCGCCTGCATGAAGCGGCGCTGGAGGACGGCGTACGGGACGACCGAGAGCCCGCTCAGGAGGATCGTGATGGCCAGCACACGGACCACTCCGGCCGCGTCACCGCTGCCCAGAGCAGAGGCGATGGGCTGCGCGAAACCGACCATGAGGGCCGCCAGCACCGTGCTCACGCCGAGGGCGAGCAGGGCGACGACGGGGGCCCGACGGCGGATGTCGCCCCTCCTCACCAGGTCGGCGCTCATGCCCAGGTCCGCCAGGGTGACCAGCACGGCCTGGCAGGTCAGCCCGACGGCGAAGACACCGAACTCCTCGGGCGTCAGCAACCTGGCCAGGACCACGCCCAGCACCACGTTGCCCATCCGCACGGACAGGTTGTTCACCGTGCTCCAAGCCAACCCTCGGCGGATGTCCCGCCCCACGTCGGTCGATCGGGCGGAGAGCGCGTCCGGAGGCGGGACGGTGCTCACCCGTGGACTCCGCTCGACACGCCTTCTCGCTCGCGCGCCGGGACCCCGATCGCCGTCGTCCCCGGGGCGACGTCCCCCAGCACTGCGGCCCCCATGCCCACGGTCGCGTCGGCCCCGACACAGCTCCGCTCCCTCACGGCCGAGCCCATCCCCAGGTAGGCCCGGGCCCCGATGCGTACGTGCCCGCCGAGCAGCACCCCGGCGCACAGCGTGGCGAAGTCGTCCACGACGTCGTCGTGGGTCAGGACGGCCCCCGGCATCACGACCACGTGCTCACCCACCTGCACCCGGGCGGTGAGGACGACCCCCGCCAGCAGGATGGACCCCTGCCCCACCCGGACCGACTCCGGCACCCGGACGTCGGGATGGACGACCGTGGCGTAGCGCGGCGGTCCGTCCGCGTGCCCGCGCAGCCGCTCGACCAGCGCGGCCCGGGTGGCGCCCCGGCCCGCGCAGACGACCACGGCGGCCCCGGGATGATCGGCCAGGCGGTCCAGACCGCCGACGACGGCGACGCCGCACACGTCGTCACCCGCCCGACCGAGGTCGTCGTCCAGCACCGCGACGGGTTCCCACCGGTCCCCGGCGCGCATGGCCTCGACCGCCTCCGCCGCGAGGCCCCCGGCGGCGACCAGCACGACGGGGGACTTCATGCGGGCACCCGGCCGGCGTGCCTGACGACGTCGAGGACCCGCTCGAGATCCGGCTCGGACATCTGGTGGTAGACCGGGAGGATCAACGTGGTCGCGTTCAGGTGGTCGGTGACCGGCAGGACGTCGTCCCGGTTGTGCGCGTAGGCGGGCTGGTGGTGGGCCGCCATGATGCCGCGCCTGGCCGAGATCTCGGACCGGGCCAGGGCCTCCAGCAGGCCCTCGCGGTCGAGCGGGTAGCCGGCCCCGACCTCCACCCAGAAGGACTGGTAGTTGCAACGGCCCCACGGCGGGTCCTGGACCGCCCGCAGACCCTCGACGCCGGCGACGACATTCTGGTACCGGGCGCCGATCTCCCGACGCCGTGCCACGATCTCGTCGAGGCGCCCGAGCTGCACGATGCCCACCGCCGCCTGCAGGTCGGTCATCCGGAAGTTGAACCCCACCTCCAGGTACTCCTCGGCCGGCGCCAGCAGGCTGGCGTGACGTGAGACGGCACTCGCACTGGTGGCGTGCTCCCGCAGCCGGCGCGCCCGGTCCGCCCAGTCCTGTCGGGAGGTGGTGATCATCCCCCCCTCCCCCGTGGTCAGGATCTTGCGAGGGTGGAAGGACCAGGCCACCAGCTCCGCCCCTGCTCCGACCGGCCGACCCCGGTACTGCGAACCGGCGCCGCAGGCGGAGTCCTCCACCACGACGATGCCACGGGGGTCGCACAGGTTCCGGACGGCAGCGAGGTCGACCGGCACGCCCCCCTGGTCGACGACGATCACCGCGCGCGTGGCCGGGGTGAGCGCAGCCTCGACCGTCTCGGCGGTAACGTCTCCGGTGCTCCGGTCGACGTCGGCGAACACGGGTCGAGCCCCGGCGTGCACGACCGCGTTCGCGGTGGCGATGAAGGAGAACGACGGGACCACGACGTCGTCGCCCGGCCCGATGCCCGCCACGTGCAGCGCCAGGTGCAAGGCCGTTGTGCAGCTGGAGACGGCCACTGCGTGCTCCGCCTGCATGCGTGCGGCGAAGGCGGCCTCGAACGCGGCGACCCGCGGTCCCTGAGCCACCCAGCCGGACTCGATGACCTCGGTGAGGGCCGCCACCTCCTCCGCCCCGAGCCACGGCTGCATCACGTTGATGCGGGACATCAGCGCTGCGTCTCCTGAGCAACGAGCCAGTTGCGGTCGCTCACCCGCGCGAGCAGCTCCGCAGGGGTCTGCGGTCGCGACCTGATCCACTCCACGAGCTCCACCACCCCCTCCTGGAACGAGACCTCCGGCACGAGGCCGGTCAGCCGGCGCGCGAGGGTGGGGTCCCCGATGAGACGACGGACGTCACCCGGGCGCGGCTCCAGGTGGACCGGGGTGAGGTCGGGCCGACCCGCGGCCGACGCGACCGCGTCGCACATCTGCAGCACCGACACCTCGCTGCCGGACCCGAGGTTGATGGTCGTGCCCGCCACCCCGTCGGCCGAGGCTATCCGCGTCAGCAGGGCGGCGGTGTCCGTGACGAACATGAGGTCGCGGGTCTGCTCCCCGTCGCCGTAGACCAGGGGGCGCTCACCGGCCAGCACGCGGACGACGGTGCGCGGCAGGACCTCGCCGCTGTCCCCCTCGTAGTGGCTCCGTGGGCCGTAGGTGTTGAACGGCCTGACCACGACGGTGTCCATGCCGTGGGTGCGGTGGTAGGCCCGGGCGTAGGCCTCGCCGGCCAGCTTGCTCCCGCCGTACACGGTCTCGGGCCACGTGGGATGGACCTCGTCCATCGGGGCGTACTGGGCGGTACCGAACACCTCGCTCGTGCTGACGTAGACGAGGCGTCCCACCTCCGCCCTGCGAGCGGACTCCAGGAGCAGCAGGGTGCCCTCGGCGTTGACGCCGTGGTTCTCCATCGGGTCGTGCAGGCTGTGGCGCACGCCGAGGCAGGCCAGGTGGAGGACGACGTCGCAGCCTGCGGTCACCCGCTCCCGGGTCTCGTCGTGCCGCAGGTCGGCGACCACCAGGTCCAGGCGGGGGTCACCCGAGTGGTGCGCCAGGTTCTCGGCCGAGCCGTTCACCAGGTTGTCGAGCACACGGACGGCCCGGACGTCGTCGGCCAGCAACCGGTCGACGACGTGGCTGCCGATGAACCCGGCGCCTCCGGTCACCAGGACCGTGGCCCCGCTCAGCCCGTTCACCGGTCGACCCCGGTCGCGCCGGACCCGGACACCGAGTGCAGCTCCGCAGTGCGGACCTGCCGGCCACCCTCGGCCAGGCTGCGGTCGGCGGCCTCCAGCACCTCGAGGACCCGGAGCCCGGCGTGACCGTCGGTCCGCGCGTCACGCGCACCCGTGATCGCCGCGGCGAGCTCCTCGACGACGGCGGCCAGGGCCTCCCGCTCCGGCAGCGAAGGCGCGTGCATGTCCCCGAGCCGGTAGGAGATCGTGGCGGAGGTCCGGTCCGTGCCGGCTGCGCTCTGGCTGAGCAGGTCCACGCCACGGTCGTAGACCGACAGCCGCTGCTGGGGGTTGAGGTCGTCCCACACGATCGTCCGCTTGCTGCCGCCGATCACCATCTGACGGATCTTGGTCGGGCTGAGCCAGTTGACGTGCACGTGCGCCATCGCACCGTCGGCAAGGGGCATGGCCAGGTAGCCCACGCACTCCTTCCCGGCCCCCAGGGGATCGGCCCCCTGGGCCGCCACGGAGACCGGCCGCAGGCCGCCGGGGAGGATGAAGTCGAGGATGGACAGGTCGTGGGGTGCGAGGTCCCACATGACGTTCACGTCGGGCTGGACGAGCCCGAGGTTGATGCGGACCGAGTCCACGAAGAGCACGTCACCGACGACGCCGTCGGCGATCATCTCCCCGATCCGCTGGACAGCCGGGGTGTAGCAGTAGGTGTGGTCGCACATGAGGACGAGGCCCCGCTCGTCGGCGACCCTCGTCATCTCCAGGGCGTCCGCACGGCTGCTCGCGAGCGGCTTCTCCACAAGCACGTGCTTGCCCGCCGCCATCGCCTGCAGGGCTATCGTCCGGTGCGTCCCGGCCGGCGTCGCGATGGCCACCGCGTCCAGTGCCTCCTGCTCTAGCAGGTCCGCCACGGACGTGTGGACCCGGACGTCCGGTCGCGATCCCGCCACAGCGGCCGCCCGCTCGGCGTCCAGGTCGCAGATCGCGGCCAGCTCCCAGCTCGGGCTCCGGTCAAAGTTGCGGACGAGGTTGGGACCCCAGTAGCCGGCCCCGATGACTGCCACCCTCAGAACCACGTCGATGCCTCTCGTCGGTCGGATGCGGGCAGGTCGAACGGCGCCTCGCGGACGTCGCCCGGCCCCGGGGCGGGCGCCGGGCTGCCCAGAGCAATTGGAGCACGGCGCGCCCCCCCGCGGGGTGGCTTCCGCGTGGGTGGAGCCGGTCGCGCGTCGGGGTGGTCAGCCCGTGACACGTTCGACCACGACGTCCACCCAGTAGTTGGCGCCGGACTGCGCCGTCGGCGCACCGCTGCCGTAGGTGTAGACGGCGCCGTCGGCGTACAGGGGAGGCACGACGACCGACCCGGACGCGAACGTGCTGGCGCTGTAGGAGTACCCGCCCTGGCCGGCCCGGTAGGAGACGGTGTACGTCTGGCCCGTCGACAGCAGGGCCGGCGTCGCCAACGCGACGGTCTGCCAACCGCTGCTGCTCAGCCCGGTGGCCGGAGCGGTGGCCAGCAGGTCACCGCTCTGCGACCACAGCGAGACGGACTGCGGGGCGGAGTTCGCCGGACCGCGGTAGAAGCGGACGGCCGTGGCCCGGACCGGGGCGTCGAGCGAGAACCGCATGCCGAGCTCGACCGAACCGGGGTCGTCCACGGATGCGACCGCCGGGACCGTGCCGTCGTCCCAGACGCTGCACGGGCACTGTCCCGGTGTCCCGGGTGCCGATGCGGTCATGAACGACCAGGCGAGCTCGTCGGACGGGGGTCCGCCGGCGACGGCCGACACGTTGACGCTGGCCTGGTACTGCGTCGAGGGCGCCAGCGCCGCGGCCGGGACGAACCGCACGGTCTGCGCGTCGACCGCCTCCACGGTCCCCGGCACCGCCGCGCCCCCGCTGCTGAGGCCGATGGCCACCTGGGACGGCAGGACAGGCTCGGACAAGGACACGGTGACCGGACGGTCCACCGGTACCGTGCCGGCCCCGGCCACGGGGTCGACGCCGCTCACCCGCACCCCCTCGACCACCGGAGGAGCCTCACCGGCGACGAAGACGACGTCGACGAGGTAGCTGGACGCGTTGGGCGCCCCCTGCGTCGGGAACCCCCCGCCGTAGCGGTAGACGCCGTTGGCCCCGGGCGCCGACGACAGCGGACCGTTCGACACCGGGGTCGCGAAGGTCGACTTCGTGACGGGGTAGCGCCCGGAGGGAGCCAGGTACGACGCGACGTACACCTGGCCCGGAGTCACCTGGACCGGCTCGGCGAACTCGGCCTCGTGCCACCCGGCCGCATCCACCTGCACCTGACCGACCGCGAGGGCATCACCCCCGGCCGACCACAGCGTGGCCTCGTAGGCGCCAGGAGCACGACCCGCCTGGTAGAAGCGCACGGCGCTCACCGAGCCGGCCACGTCGGGCACGACCCGGACGCCGAGCTCGACCGCCTCCGTGTCACCGGTGTCCTCGACGACGGGCCTGGTGCTGGTCTCGAAGAGCGAGCAGGGACAGGTGCCGGTGGTGGTGAACGACCAGGTGTACGGGGCCAGCACGTCCCCGGTCGTGGACCGGACCTCGGTGAGGGTGGCCTGGTAGGTCGTCGACGCGGACAGTCCCACCTCCGGCGTGAAGGTCACGGTCCGGCTGGACGCCACCACCGAGGTGGTGCCCGGGACGACGTCCCCGTCACCGCTCTCCAGCGTGACCTCGCCCTCCCCCGGGCGGATCGGGCTGTCGAGGAGCGCCGAGAGGACCTGGTCGGACGGGACGCTGCTCGCACCGTCCTGCGGGACGGTGCGTCCGACGACCGGTCCGCCCGGCGCCGGGGTGAAGACCACGTCCACCGCGTAGCTGGTGCTAGACCCCTGGGCCGGGAACCCGGCGCCGTAGGTGTAGCGACCGCCCCGCCACATCGCCGTCAGCGGCGACCGGACGACCTCGCCCGCTTCCAGCAGGGCTGCGTCGTAGGAGTACCCGCCGTGCGGGGCGCGGTAGGACACCACGTACGGCACCCCGGCCTCGACGGTCACGGGCTGGTCGAACTGGACCTGCTGCCAGCCTGTCGACGACTCGTCGGTGAAGGTGGCGCGGGCCAGCAGGGCACCGCCGTCGGACCACAGCGAACCGGTGTGGGTGCCGGTGTTGCCGACCCCCTTGAAGAACCTCACGCCGACGACCTCGCCGTCGTGCTCGGTGACGAACCGCAGGCCGAGCTCGACCGAGGCCCCGTCGTCCGAGGTCTCCAGCGTCGGGCGGTAGGAGTCCGGCCAGACCGAGCACGGGCACACCCCCGGCTCCGGGTCGGGCTGAACGGTGCGGAAGGTCCACGTCGCCGGGACCATCGGGTTGTCGGCCAGGTCCGTGGCGGTGACCGACACGGTGTACGTCGTGCCCTCGCTGAGCGGTGAGGCGGGGGTGAACCGCACGGTCGACCTGCTCTCCTCGACCACCGTGGTCCCGGCCACGGCCGCCATCGCCGCACCGCTGGACACGGTCAGCTCGACCGAGCCGGGGTCGACGGGCTCCGACAGCTCGACGGTCACCGGGGTGGCCACCGGGACGCTGCTGGAGCCTGCGAGCGGAGTCTGCGTCGACACGGTGGGCGCGATGGAGTCGACGTCGGTGAACACGACGTCCACCCAGTAGCTGGACGCCTGGTAGCTGTTGGTCGGAAAGCCCCGACCCGACTTGTAGACACCGTTGCCCTCGGTGGCGACCGATGCCGGTGCCCGCAACGGGGGCGCGAGGACACCCGGGGAGTAGAAGCGGCCGGGCTCGAAGGAGTACCCACCCTGAGGGGCGTGGTACGAGGCCACGACCTCGGTCCCCGGGGTAACCCGGACCGGGGCCGGCAGCGGGACGGTCACCCAGCCGGCTGCGGTCACTGGCCCGGCCGTCGCGGACGCCAGCACGCTGCCGTCCTCCGACCACAGCGTGACCGGGAAGCTGTCGCCGCCGGCGGCCCCGCGGTAGAAGCGCACCGCCTCGATCCAGCCCGACTCCTCGACGACCACCCGCACGCCGAGCTCCGTCGCCGACGTGTCGGCAGCCGGGGGTCCGGAGGGCACCTCGTTCCCGAACAGCGTGCAGGGGCAGCTCACGGCCACGGCGACCGACGTGGGGTCGGGCTGCAGGTTGAAGCTGTCGTCCGTGGCCCGGGCGAGCAACTCCACCTCCCCCTGGCCGTGGACGACGCCCTCGTAGCTCCAGGATTCGCGCCCGGTCGCCGGGTGCCACGTGTCGCCCCCGTCGAGCGAGACCTCGACCGCCGCGACGCGACCGCCCACGTCGGACGCGGTCCCCGTGACGATCACCTGGTCCCCGTTCTGCATGGTGGTTCCCGCTGCGGGTGCCGTGATGGTCGCGGCGGCTGGGGTCTCGTCGGTCGACGGCTGGGGCACCGTCAGGACGTCCATCAGCGTGTCGGCGACCGCTCCCATGTCGGCCATCAGGTTCACCGTGGCCTGCTGCATGCTGCGGTCGACCGGCGCGACCACCCCGTCGTGGTAGGTGTCCAGCCCCCAGGCCCACTGGATGGTCCCGGCCGAGAAGACCAGGGCCCCGCTGGGTGCGCGGTAGGTCGTCAGGTGGTGCGTCGTCGTCCCGGGGGCGACCACCTGCCCGTAGTCCTGGAGGTACTCGGGGACGTCACCGACGGTCTCGGACAGCCGCACGAGGCCGGCCGGCCGGAAGCCGTTGTCCAGGTCCTCGTTCGACTCGTACCCGAGGGTGTGGGGCGCGAGGGTGGCCACGCTGCCGGGAGCCTGGTCCGCGACGGCCGTGTCGCGCCAGAACCGCAGTCGCCCCTCGGCGGCCGGGACCTTGATCGCGAGGTCGGCGTCGTTGACCATGTAGGCGGTGCCCACGAGCTCGTTCTCGGGACGACCGCCACCCCCGGAGAAGCGGGGGTCACGCCACGTGCCGGTCCACTCGGCGGACGGGTCGGTCTTGGCGCCGGACCACGTCTCCTTGTAGCAGACGAGGGTGCGGTAGTCCGTGCTGGTCCCGTCGATGCTGGGCTCGTACCGGGTCCGCCAGTAGACCTCGTTGCCGGCGAAGAACGCCAGGTTCACACCCTGGTCGCGGGCAGCCTCCACGTTGGCCCGCTGGGCGCCCGACCAGTACTCGTCGTGGCCGACCGACAGGAAGGTCCTGTGGTTGGTCAGCAGGTCGCCGTGGCGGTCGGTGTCGATCCCGCTGATGTAGCTCATGTCGTAGCCGTTGCGCTCGAGGAACCGGATCATCGGGTACTCGTTGGCAAACAGGTAGTCCCGGCCTTCCACGTCCCCCCTGGTCGTGATCGGCCGGTTGTAGCTCACCTTGACCGCTCGCCCGTTGGCCCCGTTGTAGAGGTTCGCCCCGCCGTACCGGTTGTAGGCGTGCCAAGTGGTGTCGGAGGTCTGGAAGACGATGTCGGACGTACTGGTGCTGTCGCGGACGACGAACGGGATGTGGCTGGCACCGCCGGTGTCGGCCCTGGCGGGCCTAGCTACGTAGACCCCCGACACCGCGTCGGAGGGCACGTCCCATGACGCAGACACCGCCCAGGTCCCGCAGTCGTAAAGCAGCGTGCTGGGGTCGCTCGCACAGGCCGGCTGCTGCTGGGGCAGGGGCGCGGACGGGGTGAGCGTCGCCACCTTGCGCGCCCCGTCACCGTCGTACCAGCCGAGCCGGTAGACATCGATCGTGTACGCCGAGGCGTCGGTGTCGATCTTGAAGTCGACCCGGTGGCCCAGGTCGACGCTGATGTCGGTGGAGAACCCCTGGATCGACTCGTCACCGGCCCCGGCGATGTCCCACTCCGAGCTGGGGGACCCCGGCTTGGAGTTCTCGCAGGCGACGGTGTTCTGTCCGGCTGCGCACGCCTCCGCCGCCGCACTTGCCCCCGACGCCACGACCATCGTGCTGGCGAGGACAGCCAGCACCGACGCGAAGGCGACTGCTCGGA
The DNA here is from genome assembly GCF_051216895.1 of Aquipuribacter aurantiacus. Classification (NCBI taxonomy): domain Bacteria; kingdom Bacillati; phylum Actinomycetota; class Actinomycetes; order Micrococcales; family Intrasporangiaceae; genus Aquipuribacter; species Aquipuribacter aurantiacus. The sequence continues at coordinate 105,952 of NZ_JBPKAO010000011.1, read as the reverse complement.
GCCGGATGACGAGGTGCGACGAGTCGGTGTCACGCACGGTAACCTCCACAATGACCATCCGAAGTCCGGGCGAGGTCTGGATCGGGGCGGACGGCCGAGATCTAGACACCATAGACCCCCGTCAACACGGGGGTATCAGGGTTTGGATGATCATTTCGGATTACGGGTCAACCTCGGGGGACGAATGGGGCGGGACCGATTACTGGGTCACGCACAGTCACCAGCGGCCTACGAAGCGCCCGACAGTCTCAGGTAACGGGCACGGGCACCCGGCCGACGGGTCTGCACCGGGAGCAGCGAGGTCCCGGTCAGTACGTCGAGGCCCAGGACCGCGCTCATCGTCGCCACGTACCTGACGGCGGACAGCTCCCAGGACAGCTCCGTCTCGATCCGTTCACGGCCGAGCCGGCCCATCACGGCCCGCCGGTCGGGGTCGTCGAGCAGCTCGGCGATCGCCGTCGCCAACCGCTGCTCGTCCTCGACGAACACCGCGGCCGTGCCGGCGCTGCGCCTGCTCTCCACGAGGTCGCTCGCCACCACGGCGAGCTCGCACGCCATGTACTCCAACGTCTTGTTCATGGTGGAGCGGTCGGTGAACGGGGTCCGGGGGTCGGGTGTCACCCCGAGGTCGGCGGCGGACAACCAACTCCGCAGCTGCGTCTGGTCGACCCGTCCGGTGAAGTGGACGCACTCGTCAAGGCCCAGGTCCGCGCTGAGCGCCTGCAAGTTCTCGAAGCAGTCGCCGAAGCCCATCAGCACGAACCTGATGTCGTTCCGACCGGCCTCCTGTAGCAGCTTGGCCGCCCGGAGCAGGCGGTCGACCCCGTCCTGCGGACCCATGACCCCGACGTAGGCGACCAGGAACGACTTGCCCTCGCGGGCGTCCGGTTGCGGCTCCCCCCGCCTCAGGATGCGGTGGTCCGGCGTGCTCATCACCACCGTGGTGCGCTCGCGCGGTACCCCGCCCCGAGTGATGGCCATCTCCCGATAGCTCTCGTTGGGCACCACCACCTGCTCCGCGGTGGCGTAGCTGGCCCGCTCCAACCAGAGCTGGATGCGGTGCAGCACCCGGTTACGCGCCGACGAGGCCGGGAACCGGTCGCCGAAGATCTCCGGGCACAGGTCGTGCTGGTCGTACACGAACTTCTTGCCCCACAACCGCCACAGGCGCGCGAGCGCCCAGTAGGTGTCGGGCGGGTTGCACGCCTGCATCACGTCGAAGCCCTCCTCGCGGTGGGTCCGCCATGACAACCTCGCGGCCTGGAACCAGGCGACCAGGAACTCCCGGAAGTAGCTGATCACACCCGAGGTGGGCGACAGCATCGGATAGCTGCGGACGATCACTCCGTCCACGTCCAGGACATCCGGGTCCGTGGTCGAACCCTTGGGGCAGATGACGGTCACCCCGATGTCGGCGGCCACGAGGGCGTGCGCCTCGTTCTGCACCCGTCGGTCGAAGCGGAAGTTCATGTTCTGCACGACGATCAGGACGCGCTTGGCGCCCGTTCCACCAGGTACAGATGGGTCTCGGACCACGATCTCCTCCTCCTACCGTGCGACCGGTCGGGACCACCGCGACCCTGACACTCAGTGACGATAGGAGGGCTCGCTCCCCTGCGTCCGCTGATCTGAGAGGAAATTTCACCCGTGAGTGACGGTGATGGCCCTCTGCCGCCAACGTCACTACAGTTAGTGACCGAGCAGGCCCGGACAAAGCCGGGCATCAGTCACGCGTCAGTAGGCCCCGGAGCCACTCATCACGGCCCGGAACGTCTTCCACAGGATCTGCAGGTCCATCGCCGGTGACCAGTTGTCGACGTAGCGCAGGTCCAGGCGCACGGACTCCTCCCAGGACAGGTCAGCCCGTCCGCTGACCTGCCACAGGCCGGTGAGCCCGGGCTTCACCCGCAGCCGTCGGTGGACCTGGTCGTGGTACTGGGCGTACTCGTGGGGCAACGGTGGTCGGGGACCCACCAACGACATGTCACCCCGGACGACGTTCCACAGCTGCGGCAGCTCGTCGACCGAGTACCTGCGCAGCACCCGTCCCACCGGCGTGACGCGCGGGTCGCCACGCATCTTGAACATGAGGCCGTCTCGGTCGCTCTGGTCGAGCAGGTCGTTGCGCAGCCGCTCGGCGTCGGGGACCATGCTGCGAAGCTTCCACATCGTGAAGCGCTCGCCGTCCTGGCCGACCCGAGCCTGCGCGAAGAAGGCCTTGCCCGGGCTGGTGAGGCGGACCGCGACCGCCGCGACGGCGATGACGGGCAGCGCCACCAGGAACAGGACGGTGCCGATGATCCGGTCCTGAACACTCTTGATCAGCAGACGGCCCGAGCTCTGGGCCGGCTTCTCGACCCGGAGCAGCGACAGACCTGCAGCCGGATGCAGCGAGACGTACGCGCCCGTCACCTCGACCAGGCCGGGGGCGACCATGAGATCGGCGCCCGTCTGCTCCAGCGCCCAGGACAGCCGCCGCAGGGACCCCCCGGTGATCTGGGACCCGACGACGACCACGTTGTCGATGGCGTTGTCCACCACCACCTGGGGAACCTCGGAGACGACACCGAGCGGTTCGACCCCGCCCAGCCGGAAGGCGTCCACACCCCCCACCGGGGTACAGGCCCCCACCACGTCCAGGCCATGATGAGCGTCACGGCGCAGGTGGTCCACGACGTCCGCCACTGCGGCCGGCTCCCCCACCACGATCGTACGAAGCATCGCGGCACCGTCGCGGCGCCGTCGGTGCAGCCACCGGCGCCAGACGTACCGCCCAAGCACGGTGGTCAGCGCGATGACCGGGACCGCGACCAGGACGTCCCGGCGCGGCAGCACGAGCTGCAAGGCATAGCTGACCACCCCGAGGAGCGCGATGGCGAGGACAGCGGCCTGCCCGATCTTCTCGAACTCCTCCGGACCGTCCCCCAGCCGCCGGCTGTCGTAGCCGCCGAGCAACGTCAGCAGAAGGACCCACAGCAGTCCGGCGAGCAGGGCGTACGGCACCGTCTCCCCCCTGGTGGCGGGCAGCGAGTACAGGCACGCCGCCATCACCAGGGTCGCGACCACCGCGTCGGTGGCGACGAGCCGCCGCAGCAACGGGCCGATCCACGAGCCCCGACGCGCCACTGCGTCCTTCGCGACCTGGTGGACGTTCACCCCTTCCTGCAGGGCGAAGGGCACCGGCGACGCCCACGACGTCCTCACCCGGGGACGAGCCCGCCGTCGCTCGTGCTCCGGGGACCTTTCGACCGCCTTCGCGTGGTCGGCCCTGCCGTCAGCCAGGTCGCTCTCTACGCTCATGAGACTCCTTCGCCGGCCGACGTCGCTAGCCGTCGGCGATGCGCTCGAACGCTAGCCGGATGGGGCGCCACAGGATGCCGGAACGACCGAACTGGTCCGACACGCCCGCTTTGTCCCCGGTAGGTGGATGACCCTCAACCGCGCAGCGTCCGACCGATCCGACGTCGCAGCCGGACGGCGTGGCTCGGCAGGTGCCAACGGAGGCTGTCGCGGCGGCGCGGTGCCGCTCCGGCCGCGACTCCGGGGTAGATCATCTGCCGGGCGTCGGCGGCGAACACCGGCCGACGCGCCATGGTCGCGATGCCCACGGCCTGCTCGACGTCGCCCTCGATGAACAGCCATGCCTGCGTGCGGCGGTACACGTCCGCCTTGTGCCTCGCGCGGTCGGACGAGGGGACGCCGGCGCCGGGCGGGTCCTCGGCGCTCATGACGAGCTCGCGGTACTTGATGCCGTGCCCGGCCAGCCAGCGCTCGGTCTGCGACCGGTAGCGCTCGCTGCGCGAGGTCACCAACCAGCCCACCTCCTGGGCCGGCACGAGCCGGGCGGGCACGTCGCGCAGGAAGCCCTCGTAGGCGGCGCCGTCCGACTCCGCCGCCCGAGGGGCCCGGCACAGGACGCCGTCGATCTCCATGCAGGCCTCGGCGAGGCGGGAGTGGTGGAGGACGTTCCACTCGAAGACCCGCGGGTTGGGGACGACCGCGGCCCAGTGGTCCACCTTGGCCGGGCTGCCGGGGTCGGCGATGTACACGGCCCCGAACTCGATCCGGCCCTCCAGGCCGTGACCGCGCACCTTGTCCCGCGCCAGGTCGAGAGCCCCGCCGTACATGACGCTGTCGTCCACGACGAGGATGCGGCGGGCGTCGTCGATGACCTCGCTCGGACGCTGTCCGCCCATCCGGGCTCCCGAGGAGAGCAGCCGTCCCGCGAGCAGGCCGTCCAGGTCGGCCAGCGGGACGTGCAGGTGCACGGCCAGCATGCTCGCCGGCAGCATGCCGCTGCGTGGGATGCCGGCGACGACGTCGATGTCGCGCGGGAGGCTGTCGGCCCACTCCGCGACGTCTCGGCTCAGGTCGGCGACGCTGCGGTACTGCACGGGGCCCTCCAGGGCTCGATCGGGCAGGCGACGGTCCGGGGGGACCTCGCCGAGGGGTGGCGAGACCATATCGGTGAGACCTGCGGATCCCCAGGTCGCTGTCCGCCTAGAGGCCGCCACCCCGCGTGACCATGGAGCCCTCGTCGTCCCCGTTCGGTCCCCAGCGGACAGGGAAGCCGGGACGAGCCCGGCGGCGCAGTGGTATCAATCGACGATGAACTCCTGCCGTGCCACGACGGCCACGGCCGATCCTGCTGAGGAACCACGCCGATGCGGCTGACCCTGCTCACCCCCTCCTTCGCGGACACCCAGCTTCTGCGGACCAAGTGCCTCATCGAGGTGGCGCAGCACCTGGGGCACGAGGTGACGGCCGTGACGACCCAGCCCGGCGAGGTGCTGGCGTCGCTACGGGACCAGCCCTTCACGGCGCACCTGCGGCGCGTCGACCCGGACTCGCTGCAGCGGCTGGTCCGCGGCTCCACCGACGTCCTCATGACCGTCAAGGCCCTGCAGGTCAGCCTGGGCGCCGGTCTGCGGCTGGCGCGTGCGACCGGCGTCCCCCTGCTGGCCGACGTGGACGACCCGGACCTGGAGGTCGTCACCATCCACTCCGGGGACACCCCGGCCGACAGCGCCCGACGGATGTGGCAGGACCGTCGGCTGATGCCCAGCCACGCCAAGCTCGCGGTCAACGCGCGCCGGACCCCCACGACGGTGTCGAACCCCGCGCTGCAGCGGCGCTGGGGGGGTGTGGTCGTGCCCCACGCCCGGCCGGACCCCGGCGACGGGGCCCCCCACACCAGCTCCGCGCCCCTCGTCGGGTTCATCGGGACCAGCCGCGGTCACAAGGGGCTGCCGCTGCTGCGCGCCGCCGTCGCACGGCTGGCCGACGAGGGCTGGCGTCTGCTCGTCACCGAGGCCCCTCCGACCGACGCCGCCCCCTGGGAGCAGTGGGTCGGCCCGCTCGACGGGAGGCTGGACCCCCTGTCACTCACCGCCGCCAGCGACGTCGTCGTCATCCCGTCGGAGGCCAAGCGCTACGGCTCCGCGCAGCTACCGCTCAAGCTGGTCGACGCCATGCTCATCGGGCGGGCGGTCGTGGTCAGCGACGTGGGGCCGCTGCCCTGGGCCGTCGGTCCGACCGGACCGGTGTTCCGTTCGGGGTCGCTGGACGACCTGGTCGCGGCGCTCCGCCCGCTGGCGGACCCCCGGGAGCGGGCCCGACGCGGGGCTGCAGCCCGGGCGCTCGCGCTGTCCCGCTACACGGTGCCGTCGGTCGCGCCGCTGCTCGAGCGAGCACTGCAGCAGGTGGGCAGCCGCCACGGCGTCGCGCCGTCCCCGAGGCACTGAGCAGCTGGTTCACCCCGCACCGGACCCGCGGCCGAAACACTCTCGGCCGCCTGGGACGATCAGGCGACTCGAGCCGCACGGGCTCCGCAGAAGGAGGACGTGAGTGGCCGGTGTCGAACCAGGGCGGGCCGTGGCCACCCCGTCCTCGTGGGACGCGGCGCCCGTGTCCGAGGCCGACGTCTGCGTGGTCGGGGCCGGTCCCGCCGGCCTGACGCTGGCCGACGCGCTCACCCGGCGCGGCCTGACCGTGCTCCTGCTGGAGGCCGGCCCGGCCGACGTCCCCGCGGGCGGCCTCGACGTCACGGGGACGACGAGCACCGGGTTGCCGTACGCACCGGCCGCCACCCGCAGCGCGGGGGTCGGCGGCAGCGCCCTGCGCTGGAGCGTGGAGACGCCACGCGGGGGCCGGCACGTCCGGCTGCACGAGCTGGACGACGACGACCTGGACGGCTCCGAGGACTGGCCGCTCTCCTCGGCGGACCTCGCCCCGTTCTACGCCCGGGCCCGGCAGCTCACCGGGCTCACACCCCGGGGGACGGAGGACGGCCGTCCTCTCGGTGAGGGCCTCGAGGCTCGTGAGTACGTGTTCGCCCCCGCCGCGGTGTTCACCGAGCAGCTCCCCCGCGAGCTGCGCGACCGGAGCCAGGTCCGTCTGCTCACCGGGTGCCGCGTGCTGGAGGTCGTCTCGTCGGGCGAGCCCGCGACCGTGACAGGGTTCAGGTGCGTGCATGCCGGTCGGCGCCTGCTGGTCCGAGCGCGTGCCTACGTGCTCGCCGCGGGGGCGCTGGAGAACGCCCGGCTGCTGCTGGTGTCCCGGGAGCAGCAGCCGCAGGGCCTCGGCAACGGCCAGGACGTGGTGGGCCGGTACTTCATGGAGCACCCCCACGTGGCGACGGGCGTGGTCCGCGTCGACCGGGGGCTTGACGCCGTGCTGGCGCCGTGGGACGTGCGCGATGACGGCGGCCCCCGGCAGACCAAGCTCGCCCTGCCGTCGTGGTTGCGACGCGAGCACGACCTGCTGAACGCGGCCTGGAAGCTCAAGCCGGGCACCGTGGACGGGCCGGTCGGCCTGGGGCACGACGGCCAGGCCTCGCAGGCGTCGGTCGACCGGTGGCGGGACCTGAGGTCCGCCGACCCGCCCGGCCCCCTGTCGGTCCTGCGGCGCCCGGGAGCCGTCCTGCCGGTCGTCACGGACGTGGCGGGGCACGCCGTCCGACGGGTCCTGGCCGCCGACCATCGCGCGCGCGATGTGCTGCGGGTCCACGTGATGGCCGAGCAGGAGCCGTCCCGCAGCAGCCGACTGACCCTGTCCGACGTGCCGGACGAGGACGGGGTCCCGACCGCCGACCTGCACTGGCAGCTGACCGCCCACGACCAGGAGTCCGCCGCCACGGCCGGCCGGATGGTCGCGGCCAGGCTGGGCAGGCTGCTGGGCCACGAGGTCGTGTCGCTGCTGGGCCCCGAAGGGTTCGTCGACCCCGAGGGCGGCGCGCACCACATAGGCACCACCCGGATGGGCCGCGACCCGGCCCTGTCGGTCGTCGACCCGCACTGCCGGGTCCACCACGTGCGGAACCTCTGGGTCGCCGGGTCCTCGGTGTTCCCCCGCTCGGGCGCAGCCAACCCGACCTTGACCCTGCTCGCGCTGGCGCTGCGCCTGGGCGACCGGCTGGCGGACGAGCTGCCCACCCGCTGAGCGGCCGGCCCCGGGGGCAGCGACCGATCAGAGGCCGATGCCCTCGTAGCGGGGTACGGAGTCCTTCGCCAGCAGCCGCCGCCCGTCGACCACCACGGGCGTCTGCCCGGCCTCCGCCAGCAGCGCCGGAACCTGCTCGAACTGCGGCCACCGGGTCATGAGCAGCACCGCGTCGGCGCCGTCGAGGGCCTCGGCCAACGTGTCGGTGAACGTCACCTGCGGGCTGACGACCCGCTGCGCGGTCTCCCGCGCGATCGGGTCGAAGGCCCGGACCACGGCACCGGAGTCGACCAGTGCTTGGGTGACCGGCAGCGACGGGGACTCCCGTACGTCGTCGGTCCCCGGCTTGAACGCCATCCCCAGCACCGTGACCCGGGCCCCGGCCAGGTCGGGCACGTGCCGTCGCAGCAGCCCGAGCATCTTGTCCGGCTGACGGGCGTTCGTCTGCAGCACGGCGTCCAGCACCGGCATCTCGTGCCCGTGCTGCTGACCGAACGCCACCAGCGCCTTGACGTCCTTGGGGAAGCAGCTGCCACCGAACCCGCAGCCCGCGGCCAGGAAGCTGAGGAAGCCCGGCCGGACCCGGCTGCCGTCGGCCTGCATCGGGCTGAGTCGCTTGTCCAGGTGCACGCCCGCCATCGCCTCGACGGAGTCCACGCCGACGCTCGCGCACAGGTTCCCGATCTCGTTGGAGAAGGAGATCATCGTCGCGAGCAGCGAGTTGGCCGTGTACTTGATCATCTCGGCGGTCGTCGGGTCGGTCGGCACCAGGGTGGCGTCGGGGAACGGCGCGAACAGCTCGGCCAACGCCGCGCGCGACCGGTCGTCGACGCCGCCGAGCACGATGCGGTCCGGCCGGGTGAAGTCGACGACCGCGACGCCCTCGGCCAGGAACTCCGGGTTCATCCCGACCCCGAAGTCCTCCCCCGCCCGCTTGCCGGAGGCCTGCTCCAGGGTGGGCAGCACGACGTCGACCGTGGTGCCGGGCACGACGGTGCTCTTGACGACGACCACGTGGTACTCGTCCTTGTCGCGCAGCACCTCGCCGATCTGGCGCGCGGCCTCGCGCACGTAGGTCAGGTCGATCCGCCGACCGTCGAACGGCGTCCCGACGGCGATCAGGGTGAGCTCGCTGCCCAGCACCGCCGCCCGCAGGTCGGTCGTGGCGCTCAGGCTGGTACCGACGACGCGGCCCAGCTGCTCCTCCAGGCCGTCCTCGAAGATCGGGGGGACACCTGCGTTGATTAGGTCGACCTTGGCGGGGTCGAGGTCCACGCACACGACGTGGTGGCCGACGTCGGCCAGCCCGGCCCCGGACACCAGTCCCACGTACCCGGTCCCGACGATGGACACGCGCATGCTCAGGAGTCCTCTGCCGTCGCGTTGTCGCGGTACCAGATCAGTGCCCGCCGCAGCCCCTCGTCGACCTGCACCGTCGGGTCGTAGCCGAGCTCCTCGCGTGCCTTGGTGATGACGGGGCAACGACGGTTGGGGTTGTCCGTCAGGTACTCCGCGTCGGAGCTCTCGCCCCGCACGACGCAGCCGGTGTAACCCAGCTCGGCCGAGGCCGCCGCGACCACGCGGTCAGCCAGCTCGGCCATGCTGATCTCGGGAGTCTCGGTGCCGATGTTGTACGCCTCGCCGGCGCGGCCCCGGACAAGGATCTTGAAGTACCCGACCACGGCGTCGGCCACGTAGCAGAACGTCCGGGTCGGGCTGCCGTCGCTGAGCATGACGATGTCGCGCCCGGCCAGGACGTCCCGGGCGAAGTCGCTGAGCACCCGACCGTCGGTGATCTTCAACCCCGGGCCGTAGTTGTTGAACGGCCGGGCCACGGTCACAGGCACGCCGTGCTGGGCCGCGAAGTTGACGCAGAGGGTCTCGCCGTAGCGCTTGGACTCGTCGTAGCAGGCACGCGGCCCGGTGCAGCTGACGTTGCCGCGGTAGGTCTCCGGGGTGGGGATCATGTCGGGCGTCGGGTCGCCGTAGATCTCGCTCGTGGAGTAGAACAGGAAGCCCTTGAGGGGCGTCCCGGCCGCCTTCTGCGCCACCGCGTACTCCAGAAGCGTGCGCAGGCCGTTGACGTTGGCGTCCATCGTCTCGATCGGGTGCAGCCGGTAGTACGTGGGCGACGCGATGGACGCGGCGTGGATGACGTAGTCGTAGTGGCCCATGTCGGCCGGCAGCGGCTCGGTGATGTCGAACGTCCGCAGCGTCAGGTTCGGCTCGCCGTCCAGGGCCGTGAGCCAGTCCGGCATTCCGCGGGAGTAGTTGTCGAACACCGTCACGTCGATGGGCGGGGCGTCGACGGTCCGGTTGTGGTGCACGGCCGCCTGGACCAGGTAGTGGCCCAGGAACCCGGCCCCGCCCACGACGAGCAGCCGGTGCCCGGCCATCTCGGCCAGCTCCTCGCGCAGCCCGGAGACGATGTGGTCGAGGTCACCCGCGACGACGTCCGCCGCGGTCTGCCCCCCCGTGGTGTCGGTGCTCATGCGGGGGGTCCTCCGGTGGTGGTGGTCCGGGCGGGTGCGGCCGGGACGAAGCGCTCGTCCTGCTCGGCGCGCAGCGGGTGGACGACGGTGCCGGTGGGCAGCTCCACGTCGTCGTAGGTCAGCACCTGGTCCTTGACGACGTCGCGGCGCAGCCGGCAGCCCTCGGCCAGGCCCATCGGCAGCAGCCCCTCGGCCCGCACCACGTCGTAGCGCTCGCACAGGCCGTAGGTCATGTAGTAGCCCAGGCCGTCGATCGTCTCCCCCGCCCGGCTGTCGATCTTGGCGGTGGCCACGACGTCGACCACGGGCGGGCCGACGGGTGCGATGACGGCGTCGCCGAACAACGCGACCCTGGCCACCGACAGCGGCACCTCGAACACGGTCAGGTGGTAGGGCACGTAGAAGCTGTACAACGGTCCCTTGCCGAGCTTGCCGTAGTCCAGGTAGTGGGCCTGGGCCGTGTCGATCGCCTCGGCGAACACGTACACGCCGGGGCTGGGCTTGCCCCCGACCACGTACTCGACGATGCCACCGAGCTCACGCAACCGGTCGATGTCGTACATGCCGAGCATGTCGTCGACGTGACCGTCGTGCTCGATGCCGATCATGCCGCGCTGGGCGACCGTCATGCCCGTGGCGTTGGCCACGATCGCCTGCTCGAAGCTGATCTTGGTGCCGTCGGCGAACGACGTGACCATGTTGGCCGTCTGGCCCCACTGCTTGGCGAAGCCGGCCTGGGTGGTGGGGTTGCGGTAGCGGTCCTGCAGGCCCTTGATGTTGCCCGCGACCAGCGGACGCAGGCCCAGCTGCTCGACGAACCGGATGGTGTTGAGCTGGACGCCGGGCTGGTCGCCGTCGCACCCGGTGACGATGACACCGGCCGCGTCGGCCCGCTCCTTGAGCAGTGGTCCCACGGTGGCGTCGAGCTCGGCGTTCATCAGCACGACGTGCTTACCGTGCTCGATGGCCTCCAGGGTGACGCGGGCGCCGTACTCGACGTGCCCGGTGGCCTCCACGACCACCTGAACGTGGTCGGCCGCGTTGACGACCGACGGGTCGTCGGTCACGGCGTACCCGCCGCGGGCCACCACGGCGTCCAGCTCTGCGGCGCTGCTCACGACGGTGACGTCGGTGATGCCGGCGCGCGCGTAGGCGTCGACGGCCGCCTCGACGGTCCGGTTGCAGATGGCCACCAGCTCCATGCCGGGGGTGTAGCGAGCGACCTGGTTGGCGATGCCGCGACCCATGAAGCCGGCCCCGAACATCGCGAACCGCACCGGGTCGCCGTCCTCCGCGCGCTTCGCGAGCGCCGTGTCGACGAGGATCATTGCGGTGTCACCAGACCTTCCACGGCGCGTTGCCGCTGTGCCAGAGGTTCTCGAGGACGTTACGGTCGCGCAGCGTGTCCATGGGCTGCCAGAACCCGTCGTGCTTGTACGCCGCGAGCTGACCGGCGTGCGCCAGCCGGCGCAGCGGCTCCTGCTCCCACACCGTGTCGTCCCCATCGATCTCGTCGATGGCCGAGGGCTCGAGCACGAAGTACCCGCCGTTTATCCAGGCCCCGACGCCGTCGGTCTTCTCGCTGAACGCGTGGACCTCGGTCTGGGTCTCGCCCAGCTGCACGGCACCGAAACGGCCGGGGGGCTGCACGACGGTCATCGTGGCCGTCTTGCCCTGCTCGCGGTGGAACGCCAGCAGCGCGGTGATGTCGACGTCGGCCACGCCGTCGCCGTAGGTGAAGCAGAACGGCTCGTCGCCCAGGTGGTGCCGGACGCGCCGCAACCGGCCGCCGGTCATGGTGTCGTCACCGGTGTCCACCAGCGTGACCCGCCAGTCCTCGGCGTTCGCCGCGTGCACCTCCAGGGTGTTCAGCCTCAGGTCGAACGTCACGTCGGACATCCGCATGGCGTAGCTCGCGAAGTAGTCCTTGATGATCGCGCCCTTGTAACCGCAGCAGATGACGAAGTCGTCCACCCCGTGGGCCGCGTAGCTCTTGAGGATGTGCCACAGCACGGGGTACCCGCCGACCTCGACCATCGGCTTCGGCCGTACCGAGGTCTCCTCGCTCAACCGGGTGCCGAGGCCCCCGGCCAGGATGACCGCCTTCATGATCCGTCTGCCCCTCTGTTTGCGTGCCGCCCGGCAGCACCTCGACGAGGGTGGGGCCGCTCACGGTCGGACCCCTGTCCACCCGTACGTCGACGAGCGTAGCGAGCAGGGGCGTCGCACGAGGCGGTTACAAGGGCGTACCACCGGATGGCGGGCAGCCATCCGGTGGTACGCGTCACGCCGGGTCAGAGAGCGGTTCCGGGCTTGCCGTAGTCCATGGGCATCGCCTGCAGCTTGTCCCAGGGGAACCCGCGGAGCACCTCGTAGGAGGGCGTGGAGCCCAGGATGCCCTTCCAGGGATCCGTACCGGTGCGGTTCTTCTCGGGGATGCCGCTCTCGGTGTAGACACCCGTCGCCCCGGCCTTGTCGACGACGATGAAGCCGTAGGTCTGGGCCGACTTCGCGATCATCGCGGCGACCGGGTGCAGCTTGAGGCTGTCCACGTCCACGGAAGGGTCGAGCCGTAGGCGGAGGCCCTCGGGCACCGCGTCGGGGTGGGTGCTCCAGCCGTCGCTGCGCTGGGCCGGCCAGCTGTAGGTCTTGTACGCGCCCGGTTCGGCCAGGATCAGGCCCATCGCGTGGTTGATGCTGCCGGAGCGGACGTCGGCGAGGCTGATCTGCGCCGCGGCGTGGGGTAGGCCCGTGGCGGTGGTGCCGAAGCTCCCGTTGAAGTGCCCGATGTTGGTGCTGACCTTGTCCATCCGTCCGCCCCAGCAGGCGTACCAGCCGTCGGACCTCTTGGAGGCACGCCAGAACTCCCACAGCTGGTCGGTCTGCGGCGAGTAGATGACCAACGCACCGTCACGGCCGGGCGAGGGCACGGCGTCGGCCGGCACGGGCACCGACACGAAGTGCTTGTCTCCGTCGTACAGCCCCTTGGGCGTGCCCGACTTGTTCTGGCAGTTGTCGAACTTGACCGTGGTGCGGGCCGTCTTGCTGCCGTCGACCACGTAATAGCTGGAGTTGTAGTCCCACACGTTGAAGGTGGCGACACCGTTGTAGCGCGAGGTGACGGACTGGTGGAGGTGCTTGACCAGTGCATCGCTGCGCGGGTGCATCGGCGCGGTGCGGATCGACTGCCTCCACACGCTGCTGTCGGAGAACGGGTAGCCGGCCGCGACCGGGTTGGGGGCCGGGTTCGGGACCGGCGCAGGGGCCGGTACGGGCGGAGGGGTCGGGCTGGGGGCCGGTACGGGCGGAGGGGTCGGGCTGGGGGCCGGTACGGGCGGAGGGGTCGGGCTGGGGGCCGGTACGGGCGGAGGGGTCGGGCTGGGGGCCGGTACGGGCGGAGGGGTCGGGCTGGGGGCCGGTACGGGCGGAGGGGTGGGGGTCGGGGTGGGCGCGGGGACCGGCTCGGGCGCGGGTGTGGGCACGGGCGCCGGGGTGGGCACGGGCGCCGGGGCGGGGGCCGTGACCGTGGGGACGGCCGCCACCGTGATGGCGGAGACCGTGGCCCGGTCGACGCGGTTGGTGTAGTCGATGTCCAGGCGCCCGTCCGTGACGACGGTGCGGAACGTCCGGTCGACGGGCTTGGCCCAGCCGCCGGCCGCCGCGTACACGTCGAACGAGCTGAGGACGGTCGCCCCCTCCACCTTGACGTCGAAGACCCGCTTGCCGGCGGCCTTGTGGAACGTCTCCGCCATGCGGAGCGTGACGTCGTAGGTCCCGTCGGCAACGGCCAGGTCGTAGCCGGACATGCCGTGGCGGATGCTGCCGTAGACACCCGGCGCGACCGAGCCGGCCACCGTCGTGTGCGCGGACGCGGTGCCCCCGACGTAGCCGTGGTCCTTGGCCCAGGCGATGCCACCGGTCGTGGATGCAGCGGCCGCACCGGCGTCGACCTGGTGGACGACCTTCCCGGCGGGAACGGGGGTGGGAGCGGGTGCGGGCGCCGGGATCGGAGAGGGTGCCGGGGCGGGGGCCGGGGCCGGCGCGGAGACCGTCCGGGGCTGGACGACGATGCCCGAGATCGTGGCGTGGTCGACCTTGGCCGCGAAGTCCAGGTCGAGACGGCTGTCCTTGACAGTCGTGGTGAAGGTCCGGGTGAGGGGCTTGTGGGCTCCGCCGGCCGCGGCGAAGACGTCCAGCGACGTCAGCACGCGGCTGCCCTCGAGGGTGACGTCGAACACGCGCTTGCCCTTGGCCGTGTGGAAGGTCTCGGCCATCAGCAGGGTCACCGAGTAGTCGCCGTTGGGCACCGGGATGTCGTAGCCCCTCATGCCGAACCTGATCGTCGACAGGACGGCGGCGTCCGGGTGGCCGGGGAGTACCCCCCTGGCCGACGTCGACCCACCGACGGCGTACCGGTCCGCGGACCAGGCCACGCCGGAGGCGGTCGCCGACTTCGTCGTCCCGGCGTTGATTCGCAACGGGCTGGTCAGGGCTTGGGCAGGAGCGACGGCGGCGACGAGCGTCCCGGCTGAGACGCAGGCGGTCAGCGCGATGGCGAGCAGGCTGCGTGGGTTTCGCATGGCGGGGGAGCCTCTTCCTGGGTTGGGGTCCCCCTTAGGGACGGCGGTTTCTGCCCGCGCCTGTAGCGCTGCGTATATCAACCGTCACTCAACCATCCTCATGCAGCACCCAGCGCCACGGGTGGTCTCGGACGGTGCTCCACCGGCCCCCAACCAGGCGACGCGCCCACCCCCCAGAGGGGTTTCCTCAACCGTTCTGTCACCGGTACCTCGTCGGGTCGGCGACAATGGCAGGGCCCGGGGTGACCACCTGCACCATTCCCGGGCACGTGTGCGGACGGCGCGGACCGCGGCACGGCCGATCCAGATGTCCGAGACGCGAAGCACCGGGAGCCTGCATGACCCACCACGACGCACGTAGCGAGCCGCCGAACGAGACGGGCGACGGCGCGGTGACGCGGCACGGACGGCGGCTGCTGCGCTCGTGGCGGCTGACGGCGCCCCTCATGGCCGTGGGCCTGGTCGCCGGTGTCGGCCTGGCCACGCTGGTCCCCCCGACCTACACCGCGGAGACGCGCCTGCTCGTCGGCGGGCAGACGCTGGCGTCCCAATCGGTGCCTGGCGTCGTCTTCGCCACGCAGGAGCTGGCCGCCACGTACTCGCGATTCGTGGACGACGCGTCGGCAACCGGTGGGCTGCAGGACCTGATCGGCGCCGAGACGGCGCAGACGGTCGGCTCGGTGTCGGCCTCCCCCATCCCGGACTCCAGCGTCATCATCCTCGAGGTGTCGGGCTCGGACCCGGAGGACGCCGCGGTCGCCGCGCAGGCACTGGCGGAGGCGCTGGTGGCCCAGGTGCAGGGAGCCAGCCAGGAGGACATCACGTCGGGTGCGCTGGCTGAGTACGAGGAGGTCAGCGGTCAGGTCGCTTCTCAGCGGGTCCTTGTGCAGCGGTTGCAGACCGAGCTCGACCAGCTGGTCCAGCCGGACCAGGAGATCGCAACTCCCCAGGCGTCCATCGACGCCGCCCGTGCGGAGGTGGTGACCGCCGAGTCACAGCTGAGCGTCCTCACCCTCCGCCAGGACGAGCTGGGCGCGCGCTACCTGCAGCTGTCGGACACCGACCGGGTCGACCTCACCATCGCCCGCCCCGCCGAGGTGATCGCCGACGACGCCACCTTGCTGCTGCTGATCGGCGCCGTGCTCGGCCTGCTCGTCGGAACGCTCACGGCCATGCTGCTCGCCTGGCGCACGACTCGGCGGGCGCCGGCTCAGACGACCGCGACGACCGCGTCCCGCCGCAGCGGTCGCGAGCGCCGCCGCAGCCACGCGGGTCCCCGTTCACCCGCCTCGCAGCCGGCGGTGGCGGAAACCGACGCCGTGGAGAGGCCGTCGACGGACACCCGGCTGGAGCCGTGGGCCGCGGACGACGACGACCCGTTCGCAGCCATGCGTGACCGCCACAACAGCGCCTCGGTGGCTGGCGACGCTGACGCGCACCCGCACGAGACGGCCGGGCAGGGCACCGACGAGGTCACGAGCCGCCGGTGAGCTCACCCCCCCTGACGCGTGAGGCGCAGGCGGTCACGACGAGGCAGCCGTGGCTGCCGCTGTACGTGTGGGCATTCACCATCTTCGTCCCGTTGAGCCTGCTCTCGGGCAACACGGCCGCAGCCGGGGTCCCGCTACCGCTGGACCGGCTGGCTTTCGCCGCCGGCCTGGGTCTGCTGCTCCTGACGCCGGCCGCTTGGCAGCGGCTGCGGCTTCGCCCCGTCAACGTGTTCATGGTGCTGGCGGTCCTGGGAGTGCTGATCTCGGCTGCGACGGCCGGGGTGCTGTCCGACACGACCGCGATGTTCGCCCTTCTCGACCGCATCGTCGTACCCTTTTTTCTGTTCTGCCTGGCCCCGCTCATCTGGTCCACCCCTCGACGGCGCGCCCTCCTGCTGCGCACTCTCGTCCTGGTGGGGGTCTACCTGGGCGTGACAGCCGTGCTCGAGATGACGGCGCCCCAGCTGGTGTGGCCGCAGTACATCGTCGACCCCGAGGTCGGGATCCAGTTCGGCCGCGCTCGAGGGCCCTTCGTCGCGTCCGAGGCTGCAGGCCTCGTGATGGGCACGATCGCGGCCGCGAGCGCCCTCGCAGCTACGCGGTTCACAGGCTGGTGGCGAGCGCTGGCCGTCATGGCCGTCCTGCTGTGCCTGCTCGGCACGGTGCTCACGCAGACGCGCTCGATCTGGCTGGGTGCCGTCGTCGCCCTGGTCGTGGTCTGTGTCCTGGAGAAGCGGATGCGGTTGCCCGCGCTGGCCATCGCCGTCCTGGTCGCCGTGCTGGGGCTGTCCGTGGTCGCGTCCGTCCCGTCGCTGTCGGAGTCCTTCACCGAACGGGCCACGACCTCGAGGTCGGTCCACGACCGCGAGAACACCAACTCCGCCGCACTGCGCGTGATCGCCGACCGCCCCTTGGACGGCGTCGGGTGGACCCGGTTTGCGACCGACGAGGGGATGTCATACGTCCGTCAGCTGGATGACATCCCTCTGACCAACGTGCGCATCGAGATCCACAACATCCCGCTGTCCCGCGCCGCCGAGACGGGTCTGCCCGCGGCCACGCTCTACCTCGTCGCCGTGGTCCTGTCGCTCATCACCCCGCTCCTGAGGCGCCAGCACGGGGACGGCGCGGGCTGGCGTCTGGTTGCGCTCGCGTCCGCCGTCATGTGGTTGATCGCGGCCATGCTCAGCCCGGTCCCGTACCCCACGGCCAACTATCTGGTGTGGTTGTTCGCGGGCATCGCAGCCGCCCCGCTGCTGACCCGGGACGGGGGCGACCCGTGGGCCGACGCCGAACGAGCTGCCGTCAGCGACTGACCGCACCGTAGGAACCCTTGCGGGAGGTCAGGTGGGACGACTGCGCAAGGTCCGCACCATGCCCTGGACGTCCCGGCGCATGCCCGGCCACACGCCCACCACGAGCAGACCGACCCCCCCCGAGACCGGGAGGCCGACGAGGAGGACCACAGCGCTGCCGGCGTCGGCGAGGGGAATGGCCACTCCCAGGGCGGCGCCGGCCATCAGCACCGCCAGGACGAAGGGACGGGCCACCGCCTTCACGATGTCCCGCAGTCTCACGGGGGTGCCGCGACCCGCCAGGTACAGCCCCAGGGGCGCGAGGACCAAGCTGATCGCGGCCTGCGTCATGGCGATGCCCACCAGACCCCAGGGCAAACCGACGAAGTACCCGGCGATGACGACGGGGCGGCTGAAGAGGGCCCAGCGCGCCCACTGCCAGGCCCGGTCCGAGGTGGCGTACAGCCAGCCGTTGGTGTACCCGACCACCGTGAACAACCCGGCCACGGACAGCCAGCGGAACACCTCGACCGACTCCGACCATTGCGGTCCGAGCATGATGGCGACGACCGCTTCGGCCAGCACCACGAGAACCAGCACCAGCGGCATGCACACGTACGCGATGCCCGACAGCACCGTCAGGTAGTAGCGGCGGTACCGCTCGTCGTCGCCCCACAGCGCGCCCATGGTGGGGCGCATGACGTTGGCCACCGGCTGAAGGACCTGCTCCAGCGGCGCGTTGAGCAGGTTGTAGGCGCGGGAGTAGATGCCCACCTGCGGAGCGCCCAGGAACGCGCCGATGATGACGGCGTCGGAGTTGCGGCCCACGTAGTTGATCAGGTGGAAGCTGGACACGCCTCCGCCGAACTTGAGCATGCTCCCGATGCCCGTACGGCGGTGCGGCAGGCCCGGTCGCCACGGCATGGCCGTCCAGGACAGCAGCACCCCGACGGCCGTCTGCACCAGGACCTGGATGATGAGGGACCAGTACCCCGCACCGACGAGCGCAGCGATGACGGACGCCACGATGCCGGCCACCACGGAGATCAGCTGCCGCAGCGCGACCTGGCGGTGCATCAGACGCCTCATGAGCAGCGCCTGGTGCTGCACGCCCAGCCCGGCGACCGCGAAGGACGTCGCGCTGACGACGGTGATGAGGAGCAGCTCGTCGCGGTCGAACGCGAGCGCGATCAACGGGGCGAAGGCCATGGCCAGCAGCATGAGGACGATGCCGAACAGCACGTTCAGCCAGAACAGCGTGCTCGACTGGGCGTGGTTGATGGTCTTGCGCTGGATCACGGCCTCGCTGATGCCGAGCGTGCCGACGACCGTGACCAGCCCGGTGATGGCGGTGACGATGGCCACCAGCCCGTAGTCGTCCGGCGTCAGGAGCCGCGCGAGAATGGGGATGCTGGCCAGCCGCAGGGCGTAGGACAGCCCTTGCGTACCGACGTTCCAGGCGATCCCCCTGGCGCTGCGACCACTGGCGCCCTGCATCTCCGGCCGTTGAAGCACCGCGTCCAGGCGGTCCTGGGCCTCGGTCACGCGGGAGAGGACCGGGACGGGACGTCGGCCAGCCACGACTCGGCCTCGGCCCGCACCGACGACGGCACCTGCGCCGACGCCCACCGCTCGCTGCGCGCCTGCAGGCGCCCGGGAGCCACTCCCGCCGCGGCGGCCCGCACGAGCAGCCCCGGGTCCCGCCGGCGCAGCGCCAGGGCGGCGTAGGTCCGCGCCGCGTCCCAGCGGCGACCGGAGCGCAGCTCCAGGTCCCCCCAGATGAAGTCCCAGCTGTCGAACTCGGGGGCGACGCCGCGCTCGGCCTGCAGCGCCTCCAGACGGGGCCTCAGCTGTGCCTTGGCCGCCCGGCCGCCGGCGGTCCCGCGGGACAGGCCGCCACCGTGCACGAGGTAGCCGACCACCGGGCGGTCGACGACGGCAAGCGGGGCCGCCAACGACACCCGGACCCACATCTCGTAGTCCCCGTGGTGCCGCATCGACTCGTCGAACCCGCCGACCTCGTCCAGCACCCGCCGTGCGACCACCGTCGCGGAGCCGCCGCCGGGGATCAGGTTGACGGCGATCTGGCGACGCTGCAGGCCGGGCGCGGGCGGCGCCTGCCACGACAGGATGCGCAGGTCGTCGTCCACCGACACCGCACCGGCGGTCACCCAGCCCGCCCCGTCCAGGGCGTCGACGGCCGCCATCTGGGCCGCGAGCTTGTCCGGGGCCCACAGGTCGTCGTCGTCCAGGAACGCCACCCACGGGGCCGTGGTGCTGGCGGTGCCCACGTTGCGCGCGGCGCACGGGCCGCCGTGCGGGACCCTGGCCGGGACCAGACGCACCCTGTCGTCCTGCATCGACTCGACGACGGCCTCGGCGAGCCCCTGGTCCCCGTCGTCGACCACGACGACCTCGAGGTCCACGTCCCGCTGACACAGGACCGTCGTCAGCGTGCGACGGAGCAGGTCGGGCCGGTCGTGGGTGGGGATGACGACGGCGACGCGGTGCCGCGTCACCCCGTCTCGCTGCTCGTCCACATCTGGCGAGGGTAGACGCTGGGGGCGCCCGGAAGTGGCGTACGACCGAACGGGACCCCTGACGGACGCTCACACCGGGGTGCGCTCGAGACCCTCCCGGTAGCCGACGACCACGGCCGGCGTCCCCACGGCGATCGCCCCGGCCGGAATGTCGCGCGTGACCACGGAGCCGGCCCCGACCACGGCCCCGTCGCCGATGGTGACCCCCGGCACGACGACCACCCGCACACCGAGCCACACGCCCCGGCCCAGGACGACGTCCTTCTCCCGCTTGGGCTGGTCCATCACGTGCGCCCCCCACCGCGTGCCGTAGTTGCTGGCGGTGATGAACACCTCGGGGGCCAGCAGGCAGCCGTCCCCCAGCACGATGCGACCGGTGGACTCCCCGGCCCACAGCGAGGTCCGCTCCCCCACGAACACGGAGTCGCCCAGGACGATCCGTTCGCCGTTGCGCAGGCTCGCGTTGGGCGACATGTGCAGGTTTGCCCCGGTCGTGAGCCGTCGCCGGTCCTGCAGGTGGCCGTAGGCGTAGAAGTTGACGAGCTTGAGGACGTGGAACCAGGTGCGGGGGTCGAGGAGTCGGGTCAGGGCGAGGTAGATCGTGGTCACGCGTGGTGTCCCTTCGGGGCCGTCAGGAGCATGACGGTAGGGCCCCGTGGCGCCCTCTGTTCACCGATGCGACGAGGACAACACCGCAGGTCGTAGGCCTGCCGCGTGTCCTCCACGGGCCGCAGCGGGTTCCTCACCGAGCGTGCACCGAACGACCTCGGACGACACCGCGTTGCTGCGACCGGGGGATCGGTCGGGCCCCTTTGGCTCCGTGCGCGCCCTCCAGCCCTTACCGTGAGAGACGACCGCCACCGGAGGCAGGGGGTGACGAGCCCCCACGGGGGCTCAGGAGGAGGACTACCAGGTGCCCCACACCATGTCCGTCGTCGTACCTGCCCACGACGAGGAGGCCGTCCTCGGACGTTGCCTCGCGTGGCTGGACGAGCTCCCCGTCGGTGAGGTCCTGACCGTCGTGGCCGCGAACGGCTGCACGGACGGCACCGTCGCGCTGGCGCAGCGGTTGGCCGCGGGCCGCCCGGACGTCCTCGTGCTCGACCTGCCCGCCCCCGGCAAGGCCGGCGCGATCCGGGCGGGTGACGACGCCGCCGGTGACGTCCTCCCCCGGGTGTACCTGGACGCCGACATCGCGGTGGACGTGACGACGCTGCGGGGCCTGCGCGACGCGCTAGACGAGCAGACCGCGCCCCGGGTGGCCGCTCCCCGGCCCCGGTTCCGGCTCGACGGACGGCCGTGGCCGGTCCGGGCGTTCTACGACGTCTTCGAGGCCCTGCCGTACGCCCGCGACGGGCTGGTGGGCCTGGGCGTCTACGCCGTCAACCGCGAAGGTCACGCCCGGGTCGGCGGCATGCCCGACGTCGTGGCCGACGACCTGTACGTCCAGCGGATGTTCGACCGCACGGAGCGCCTGGTCGTGGCCGGGACCTTCGACGTGCAGACCCCCCGCACGACCGCAGCGCTGGTCAAGGTGCGCACCCGGGTGGCCCAGGGCAACGCCGAGCTGGCCGACGACGCCCAGCAGCGGCCCGAGCTGGCCTCCTCGGCGGGCAGCACCGGCCGGGCGCTGCTGCGCCTCGCGGCGGCCCGCCCGTCGGCGGCCGCGGCGGTGGCCTGCTACGTCGGGGTGACCGCGGTCGCGCGGCTACGCGCCCGCGGGGGCACCACCCGCTGGGAGCGCGACACCACCACCCGGACGTCCGAGGACCCCCGGGAGCGGGTGCAGCTGGACATGCTGGGCTTTGACCCGCTCACCAGCGACGAGGTGGTCGAGCACGTGCTGTCGGCGCTGCAGGACGGGCGGGGCGGCGTCATCGTCACCCCCAACGTCGACATCATGCAGCGCTGCCGCGACCCCCGGGTCGCGACCCTGTTCCGCTCGGCCGACCTCGTGCTCGCCGACGGCGCCCCCGTCGTCATCGCGAGCCGGCTGGCCGGGGACCCGCTGCCCGAGCGCGTGACCGGCTCCGGGCTCGTCCCGCAGCTGTCCGCCGCGTCCGCCGAGTCCGGGCGCTCGGTGTTCCTGCTGGGCGGCGCCCCAGGTATCGCCGTCCGCGCCGCAGCCGCCTTGCAGGCCCAGTCCCCGCAGCTGCGGGTGGTCGGTACGTACTGCCCGCCGATGGGGTTCGAGTCGGACCCGGACGAGATGAGGGCCATCGAGAAGGCCGTCACCTCGGCCGCCCCCGACATCGTGTTCGTCGCTCTGGGTGCACCCAAGCAGGAACTGTTGTCCGCCCACCTCGCGGACCTGCTCCCCGGGACCTGGTTCCTGGGCTGCGGGGCGGCGCTCACCATGGTCGCCGGCGACGTGGCCCGGGCTCCGGGTTGGGTGCAGCGGGTGGGCGGGGAGTGGATCCACCGGCTCGTCATGGAGCCGCGCCGCATGGCCCGCCGCTACCTGGTCGACGGCATCCCCTACGCGCTGCAGCTGATGCTGTGGTCGCTGCGGGCCTCGCGCCGCCCCGACGCGGTGCAGGGGTGAACCGCAGGGTCGCCTACCTGGTCAGCCAGTACCCCGGGCTCTCGCTCGCGTTCATCGACCGCGAGATCGACGCCCTGCGGGCGACCGGGCGTGAGGTGGTGACGCTGTCCGTGCGTCCTGCCGCCGCGAACGACCTGCGCACCGACGCGGCCCGGCACAGCGCCGCCACCACCCCCACCGTCCTGGGCGAGGGCGTCCCCCGCGTGCTGCGGGCGGCCGTGCGGATGGCCGCGCGGCACCCCCGCACCGTGCTGTCCGGCGTGCGCCAGGCGCTCGGGCGGGGGGCCCCACGGCTGCGCAGCAAGGTGTTCCAGGGGTTCTACCTGCTGGAGGCCATCCGGCTGCTCGAGCTGATGGACGACGCCGACGTCAGGCACGTGCACGCCCACTTCGCCAACAACGCGGCCGACATCGCCCGGGCGGCCGTGGACCTGGCCAACCGCCGTGACGGCGGCGGCTGGTCCTGGTCGTTCTCGATGCACGGTCCGACAGAGTTCGAGGACCCGGTCGGGTACGACCTGGACGCCAAGGTGCGCTCCGCACGCTTCGTCGCCTGCATCACCGACTTCTGCCGCAGCCAGCTCATGCGGTGGACCGCACCGGAGGTATGGGAACGGCTGCACCTGGTCCGGATGAGCGTCGACACCGACCGCTATCGGCCCGTCGACCGGCCCCGCGAGCCGGGCGCCGCGCTGCGCGTGCTGTTCGTCGGCCGGCTCGTGCCGGAGAAGGGCCCGAGCGTCCTCCTGGACGCGGTCCGGTCGGCCCCCGACGTGCCGCTGAACGTCAAGGTGGTCGGTACCGGCCCGCTGTCGGACGCGCTGGCCGCACAGGTCCGTCGCGACGGCCTGGAGACCTGGGTGACGCTGGTCGGACCGCTGGGGCAGGACGAGCTGCCCCAGATGTACGAGTGGGCCGACGTCCTCGTCCTCCCGAGCTTCGCGGAGGGGCTGCCCGTGGTGCTGATGGAGGCGCTCGCGACGTCCCTGCCCGTCGTGACCACACCCATCGCCGGCATCAGCGAGCTGGTCCAGGACGGGGTCACGGGCCTGCTGACCGCCCCCGGCCGGCCCGACCTGCTGGCGGCCGCGTTACGACGCCTCTGGGCCGACCCCGAGCTCCGCACCCGGATGGGTGAGGCGGGGTGCGCCCGGGTCCACGAGGACCACCGCCCGGCACCCAATGCCGAGCTGATGGACGCGCTGCTCCCCTGAGGGCCCAGGACGCCTCGCCGACGGGGCGACTGCCGGACAGGGGGCGCCCCGGTCCGGCTGTCGTCACTCGTCGGGCTTGCCGTAGTCCATGGGCATCGCTTCGAGCTGGTCCCACGGGAAGTCGGCCATGACCTCGTAGGCGGGGGTGTCGCCCAGGTAGTCGTCCCACGGGTCGACCCCGGTCCTGGCCTCGGCCGCGTCGCCGCTCTCGGTGTACACCCCCGTGGCTCCCGCCTTGTCGACCACCACGAACCCGTGGACCTGTGCCGCCCGCGCGACCATGGCCGCTACCGGGTGCAGGTCGAGGGCGTCCACGTCGACGTCGGCGGGCAGACGGAGTCGCAGGCCCTCTGGCACGGCGTCCGGGTCGTCGCTGAACCCGTCGCTGCGCTGCGCGGGCCAGCTGTAGGTCTGGTAGGTCGCGGGCTCGGCCGCCAGCAGGGCCACCGCGTGGTCGATCGAACCGCGCTCGACGTCGGCGAGGCTGACCATGCCGCCGGCGTGCGACAGCCCGGTCGCGGTCGTGCCGAAGTCGCCGTCGAAGTACCCGGGGCTGCTCGACACGTCGTCGAGGCGCCCGCCCCAGCAGGCCTGCCAGCCGTCGTCGACCTGCTCGGCCCGCCAGAACTCCCAGATCTGGTCGGTGTCCGGGGAGTACATGACCAGCGCACCGTCGTTGCCCTCCGCCGGGCGCGCGTCCGGCGGGATGGGGACGTCGGCGAAGTGGGCGGCGTCCTCGTACAGCCCCGACGGCGTGTAGCCCTTGTCCTGGCAGTCGTCGAACTCGACGTCCACCCGGGGCGTGCTCTCGTCGACGACGTAGTACGCGACGTTGTACTGGTCCAGGTTGAAGGTGGCGATACCACCGAAGTGTTTGTCCACCGTCCCGGTCAGGTGGGACACGATGCCGTCGGAGTTGTCGTGCACCGGGGCGTCCAGCAGGACGTCGCGCCAGACGGAGTCCTCGCCGAACGGGAAGCCCTCGGGCGTCGGACCGGCCTGGGGCGGACCGGCCATGGGCTCCTTCTCGGCCGTGGTCGACTCGGCGGGCTCGGGCTCCCCGCCGGCCACTGTGGCGTCGCGGGGTGCCGCGGAGACGTCGTCGTCGGACGTCACGTCCAAACGTGGGACGAGGACCGCGACCCCGACCGCCACCACGGCGCCCGCACCGAGGAAGGCACCGCGACGCAGTCGTCGGTCCTTGGTCGTCCGGGAGCTCGTCCCGCTCAGGTGGTCCATCAGATCCCTCTCATCGGGTGGCGGCTGGCCCGCCGGGCAGCGAACAGGGACAGTAACGGCCACCAGGTGCGCGGCCGGCGCAGGAGCCACTGCAGGCGCTCGCCCGCCTGCTCGCCCCGACCGCCGCTGCGGGCGGACCGGAACTCGTCCCAGTGCACCCGCGCGTAGGCCTGCTGCCGGAGACCGTCGGACATCCAGGGGCTCTCGGCGTGCGAGTCGATGATGTCGTCGAAGCACCGCCGGGTGAGGTCCCAGTCCGACGAGGCCTGCGAGTCGTGCAGGTGGTACCGCACCGTCGGCAGCGGCAGGGCGATACCCGGCCCCTTCTCGATGACCCGGAGCCACAGATCGAGGTCCTGGGCACGCGGCAGCGGCCGAAAGCCGCCGATGCGGTCCAGCAGGTCGCGTCGCACCATGGTCCCGCTGGTGGTGATGACGTTGCCGGGCACCAGCAGGCGACGGGGGCTGAGCCGCACCGGACGCCGCCAGGGGTTGCCCATTAGACGCCCGCCGGTCGTGATCGACGGGGCCGTGACCAGGGCCTCGCCCTCGGACGCGGCCACCATCCGCTCCAGGTGGTCCGGGAGCCACTCGTCGTCGGAGTCCAGGAACGCCACCCACGCCGCCGTGGCCCGGGCGATCCCGGCGTTCCGGGCCCGCCCGCTGCCACCGTTCTGCGCCATCCTGACCAGCGTCGCACCGTGGCGCAGGGCGACGTCCGGGGTGTCGTCGGTGCTCACGTCGTCGACGACCACGACCTCCGCCGGACGGACCGTTTGCGCGGCGATGCTGCGCAGCGCACGGTCGAGCATCTCCGGGCGGTTGTGCACGGGGATGACGACGGCGACGTCGACCACCCGTCGGGGGGCGACGGACGTGTCGACAGCGCTGGTGCTGGTCATGCGGGATCCTCTCGACCTGCTGGTGGGACGGTTGACGGTCTCGCCCGACGCTCCGGTCAGCCGTTCGTCCATACGCTAACCCGGTACGTGTACGGCCCAGACCCGTGCAATGGATGGGGCTTCCGGCGTTGGGCCCCGCTGGCACGGCTAGCCTCGTCGCCATGCGCATCCACCCGTTACCCGTCGCCGGTGCGGCTCTCGTCGAGCTGGAGCTCCGGCAGGACGAGCGAGGCTTCTTCGCCCGGTCGTTCGACCGGGACGAGTTCGTCGCCGCCGGCCTGGAGCCGACGGTCGAGCAGTGCAACGTGTCCTTCAACCACACCGCAGGGACGTTGCGCGGCATGCACTGGCAGGACGCGACCGCGCCGGAGGCCAAGCTGGTCCGCTGCACCCGAGGCGCCATCAGCGACGTGCTGGTCGACATGCGACCCGACTCGCCCACCTACCTGCAGCACCACGCGGTGGAGCTGACCGAGGACAACCTGCTGGCGCTGTATGTGCCGCCGGTGTGCGCCCACGGCTACCTGACCCTGCGCGACCGCACTGAGGTGACCTACCAGGTGAGCGGCGCCTACACCCCGGGCGCGGAGCACGGCCTGCGGCACGACGACCCGGCGCTGGCCATCCCCTGGGCAGGACGGGTCGTGGTGGTGTCGCAGAAGGACCGCTCGTGGCCCCTCATGGACGCCGGCGCAGGCCGCTAGGTCAGTACGCGCCACGGGCCCGCAGCACCGCACCGACGGTGCGCGTCAGGATGGAAAGGTCGAAGCCGAGGGACCAGTTCTCGACGTAGCGCACGTCCAGGCGACGGGTCTCCGCCCACGGCAGGTCGGAGCGGCCGTGGATCTGCCACAACCCGGTCAGGCCGGGCTTGACCAGCAGCCGGCGACGCTCGACGTCGTCGTACTGGTCCACCTCGGTGGGCAGGGCCGGGCGGGGGCCGACGAACGACATGTCGCCGCGCAGGATGTTGATCAGCTGCGGCAGCTCGTCCAGCGAGGTGCGTCGAAGCAGCGACCCCACCCGCGTGACGCGCGGGTCGACCTTGAGCTTGAACAGCGGCCCGGCGCCCTCGTTGGTGTCCAGCAGGGCCTGCTTGGTCTGCTCGGCGTCGACCTTCATGGTCCGGAACTTGATCATGGTGAACAGCTCACCGTCGAGGCCCACGCGCTGCTGCGTGAAGAACGCCGGCCCCCGACTGGTCAGGCGGACGGCCGCAGCGACCACGGCGAAGAAGGGCAGCAGCAGCAGGACAGCGACGCCGCTGACGGTACGGTCGGCGATGGCCTTGACCAGCCGGCGCGAGCCGCTCAGCTCGGGGTGACCGATCCGGATGATGGGCAGCCCGCACACCGTGGGCACGGTCACGCGGGGGCCGATGGCCTCGACCAGCGGGGGTGCGATAGCCAGCTCACGGCCGTCGGCCTCGAGCTCGCGCTGCGTGTGACGCAGGTCCTGCAGGTCGGTGATGGACGTGCCCTGGCAGAACATGACGACGTCGGCCGCCGCCTCACGGGCCCGTACGACGACGTCCGTGCGACCGCCGTCGTGGTGCAGACCGCGGGGGGTGCCGTCGGCCGGGTCGAGCACGACCTGGTCCACGACGTGCCAGCCGTGGTAGCTGTTGCGGTGGATCCGGTCGGTGACGGCCTCCACGTCGGCGCGCGGGCCGACCGCCAGGACTCGGAGCCGGACCGCGCCCCGCTTGTTGGCGGCCTGGGCGAACGACCGCAGCACCGCACGGGCCGCGAGGGTGCCCACGAGGCTCCCGCCCAGGGCGATGACTGCGGCCGAGGCCAGGTAGTCGGGAGCGAACACCCAGCCGCTGCCGAGGACGACGAGCCCCGCGAGGGCGGAGCCCGTACCCACCCGCTGGACCTCTTCGTTACCGCTCCAGAGGATGCGCTCCTCGTAGGCGCGGGCCACGACCAGGCAGAGCACCCAGAAGGCGCCCAGGAACGGGGTGGCGAGCAGCCCGAGCGCCGGGACTGTGCCCTGGACCACGAGGGTCAGGAGAACCGTGACCACCATGACCGCGGCAACGCCGGCGTCCATCAGCGCGACGGACAGGCTCTTGAAGGCCGGCGCAGGGTGCGCCGTGCGGGGCCGCTCGGGGGCCGCGGTCGGCTCGCCGGCTCGCTCGGCAGACGGGACGACGGGCGTGGTCCGCAACGGGTGGCTGGTCGCGGCGAAGTCGAGGTCCTCCAGCGCCTGCTGGACCGAGGAACGAACCTCGCGGTCGCGCTCCCGCAGGTCGACGACCTGATCAGTAACGTGCACAGGTCGGTGGCGCCTGGACGCGCGCAGCAACGTTCGTTCGGTCACAGTGAGCCTCCGGCGGCTGG
Source organism: Aquipuribacter aurantiacus (assembly GCF_051216895.1). Taxonomy (NCBI): domain Bacteria; kingdom Bacillati; phylum Actinomycetota; class Actinomycetes; order Micrococcales; family Intrasporangiaceae; genus Aquipuribacter; species Aquipuribacter aurantiacus. Next base: position 77,870 of record NZ_JBPKAO010000011.1, on the reverse strand, counting down.
CTGGGGGGGGGTGAAACGGCATCTCCGTTGAGCCGCGCGGACAGTGGGGGATGTTCGTCGTGCTGGCGTGCTCGTTCGTCAAGGACGGTAACCGTGGAGTCCCCAGCCGCGATCCCGGTTACGCGTTATCCGGACAACTACTTCATAGCGTCCACGAGTCGTCACTCACAGTGCAACGCAGCCGCCCGCAGCGTGGCGGTTGCTCCGGTTACGTCCGTCTCGTCCGGTTCTGCGGCTAGTAGGCCCCACGACCGCGCAGCACGGCCTCGACCGTGCGCAGGATGATCGACACGTCGAAGCCCAGCGACCAGTTCTCGACGTAGCGGACGTCGAGGCGCCGGGACTCCGTCCAGGACAGGTCGCTGCGGCCGTGGACCTGCCACAGCCCGGTCAGGCCCGGCGTGACCAGCAGCCGGCGACGGATGAACGGGTCGTAGGCGTCCGCCTCGTCGGGCAGGCTCGGCCGCGGCCCGACGAACGACATCTCGCCCCGCAGGATGTTGACCAGCTGGGGCAGCTCGTCCAGCGACGTGCGCCGCAGGATCCGCCCGACCCGCGTCACCCGGGGGTCCTCACGCAGCTTGAACAGCAGGCCCGAGCCCTCGTTCGCCTCCAGCAGCGCCGCCTTGCGCGCCTCGGCGTCGACGTACATGGTGCGGAACTTGACCATGCTGAACAGGTGACCGTCACGCCCCACCCGGACCTGCCGGAACAGCGACGGGCCCTTGCTGTCGAGGCGGACGGCCAGCGCGACCGCCAGCAGGAGCGGGCCCAGCACCAGCAGGACGACCGCCGACACGAACCGGTCGGCGACGGCCTTGATGACGCGCCGGGGGCCGGTCAGCTCGGGCAGGCCGAGGCGCACCACGGGCAGGCCGCACACCGAGCTGATGCTCACCCGGGGGCCGATGGCCTCGACCAGCGGTGGCGCGATGGCGAGCTCCCGGCCCTCCACCTCCAGCTGCTGCTGCACCTGCCGCAGGTCCTCGATGTCCCCGACGCTCGTACCCGGGCACAGCAGGACGACGTCCGCGCCCGCCCGGGACGCCACCGACACCACGTCGGCCGGGCTGCCGAGCCGGACCGGCCCGTCCACGCGCGGACCGCTGTCGGGCGTGCACGCGGCGACGACCTTCCAGCCGTGGTAGCGGTTGCGGTCGATCCGGGCGCTGACGATGCGGACGTCCTCGGCCGGACCGACCGCGAGCACCCGCACCCGCACCATGCCCTCACGGTGGCGCCGCTGCGACGCCACGCGGACGAGCCAGCGCGCCACCAGGGTCACCAGCACCAGCACCCCGACGGTGCCGAGCCCTGGCAGGGCCAGGGCGGGCGGCAGCCACAGCCAGCCCACCAGCAGCACGCCGACGGTCACCGCTCCCCCGGCCGCCATGACGCGACGTCCCTCGGCGGAGCCCGACCACAGGTAGCGGGGCTCGTAGGCACGGGTCAGAGCCAGCGCGGCCACCCAGGCCACCGCGGCCACCGGCACGAGCAGGAACGACCAGACCGGCAGCGGGGCCAGCGGCACGGCGACGGCCAGCGCCAGCAGCACCACCACGGCGGCCGTCCCGGCGTCGAGCCGGTGCAGCCCGGACGGGCCCTCGTCCACCAGCGGGCGGCGCTCGACCTCCGCCCCGTCCGGTGCCGGGCGGGGCTGGACGTGGTCGAGGCCCAGGTCGGGGTCGACCCCGACGTCCGTGGGCCTGCCGACGCCGCTGGGCGCTCCCGGTGCGAACGTCTCGTGCCACGACGAGTCCGCCGGGCCGGGCTGGTCCTGCGACACGGAGCGCTCGGTCATGTGTCTGGTCCTCACCGGTGCTCGGTACGGGAAGTCTCGGCGCTGAGTCCTTGGAGGTCGTCGACTGTATGGCGCAGGCGGCGGCGCCATGGGCGGTTTCGGTGAGATCGAGCCGAACGGAGGACGGGTCAGCCGCGGGAGTGGAACCTGAGCTGGGCCGCCTCGAGCCCCTCGGTCACCACGGTCTCGACCGCGTCGGCGGCGTCGACGACCAGCAACTCGACCTCGGCCTGCTCCCGCTTGGCGAAGCCGGTCAGCACGTAGTCGGCGGGGTCCTGCCGCCCCGGTGGCCGGCCGATGCCGCACCGCACCCGGACGTAGTCCTTGCTGCCGAGGCTCTGCGACACCGATCGCAGCCCGTTGTGGCCGCCCTCGCCGCCGCCCCGCTTGAGCTTGAGCCGCCCCAGGTCGATGTCCAGCTCGTCGTGCACCACGACCACGTGCTCGACGTCGACGCCGAAGTACCGGGCCAGGCCCGCCACCGGCGCGCCCGACACGTTCATGTACGTGGTCGGCCTGGCCAGCACGACCCGGGGCCCGGGGACGCCACCCGGACCGGCGCCGAGGCGGGTCTCGCACACCACGGCCTGCGCCCGCGAGGAGGACCTGAACCGCTCGGCGCCGGCCAGGTGGTCCACGACCACCTGGCCGATGTTGTGCCGGGTCCCCGCGTACCGGGGCCCCGGGTTGCCCAGGCCGACGACGAGCCAGGTCGCCTCGCTCATGCCGTCGGCCCGGGGCACCCCGGACGACCCGTGACCAGGTGCAGGGTCAGGAGCCGGAGTCCTCGCGCTTGGCGTCCTCCTGCTGCGCCTCCACCTCGACGGCGGCAGCGGCGGCGGCGGTCGCGCCGGCCCCGACCTCGAGCTCGGCGGCCTCGAGCGCCGCCTCGAGGCGGGTCTCGGTGACGTTGACGACGATGGACTCGGGGTCGGTGACGAGCTCGACGCCCGCGGGCATCGTGAGGTCCTTGGCGAAGACCTGGTGGCCGGCCTCGAAGCCCTCGACGTCGACGTCGATGCTCTCCGGCAGGTTCATGGCGTCGGCCAGCACCGCGAGGGTGTTGTGCTCGACGGTGACGACGGTGCCGCCCATCGACTCGCCGTGCGTGACGACGGCCACGTCGACCTGGATCTTCTCGCCGCGGCGGACCGTGACGAAGTCGACGTGCTCGATGGTGCCGCGGATGGCGTCACGCTGGACGAACTTGGCGAACGCCAGGTGCTCGGTCCCCTCGACGTCCAGGGTCAGCACGGCGTTGCGGTGCTTGAGGGCCAGCATGGTCTGGTGGCCGGGCAGCGACAGGTGCAGCGGGTCCTCGCCGTGGCCGTAGACGACGGCGGGCACCTTGTCGGCGCGACGGAGACGACGTGCGGCGCCCTTGCCGAACTCGTGGCGGGACTCGGCGGGCAGGTGGATCTCGGCGGACGACACGGTGGGGGCTCCTCGGCTGGTGGGTCAGGTGTACGCGTGCGGCACGGGTCCGCGAGCCCACACCGGCGGGCGCGATCACCACGCGCCGCGTCGATGACGGACCAGCGGTCCCTCGCCGTGACAACCGACCCAGAATAGCCGAGGTCTGGACGCGCGGGTTCTCCCGCCTTCCTCACCCGGGTCGCGCTAGACGCTGTGGGGCTCGAACAGGCTCGTCACGGACCCGTCGTCGAAGATCTCGCGGATGGCGCGGGCCAGCAGCGGGGCGATGGACAGGATGGTCAGCCGCTCGAACTGCTTGTCCGGGGTGATGGGGAGGGTGTTGGTGACGACGACCTCGTCGATGGGCGAGTCGGTCAGCCGCTGCACCGCCGGGCCGGACAGGATCGCGTGCGTCGCGGCCACGAGGATCGTGGCCGCGCCCTGCGCCTTCAGCGCCTCGGCGGCCTGCACGATCGTGCCCGCGGTGTCGATCATGTCGTCGATGAGCAGGCAGTGCCGGCCCTCGACGTGCTCGGAGCCGACGATCTCGTGGACCTGCACCTTGTTGGGCACGTTGGGGTCGCGCCGCTTGTGGACGATGGCCAGGGGGGCGCCCATCCGGTCGGACCAGACGTCGGCGACCCGGACCCGGCCCATGTCGGGGCTGACGATGGTGAGGGCCTGCTTGTCGACCCGGGTGCTGACGTAGTCGGCCAGCAGGGGCAGGGCCCACAGGTGGTCGACCGGACCGTCGAAGAAGCCCTGGATCTGCGCGGCGTGCAGGTCCACGCTGATGATCCGGTCGGCGCCGGCGGTCTTGAACAGGTCCATCATCAGGCGGGAGCTGATGGGCTCGCGGCCGCGGTGCTTCTTGTCCTGGCGGGAGTAGCCGAAGAACGGTGCCACCACGGTGACCCGCTTGGCGGAGGCCCGCTTGAGCGCGTCGACCATGAGCAGGTGCTCCATCAGCCACTGGTTGATGGGCGCGGTGTGCGACTGCAGGACGAACACGTCGCAGCCGCGCACGCTCTCCGCGAAGCGGACGTAGATCTCGCCGTTGGCGAAGTCGTAGGCGGTGGTGCTGACGATGTCCGCGCCGAGGGACTCGGCGACCTCCTTGGCCAGCGCCGGGTGGGCCCGCCCGCTGACCAGCACCAGGCGCTTCTCCGGCGTCGAGGTGATGGGGATCATGGGGTGGCTCCCTGGGAGTCGGTGGGGGTGGCGCCGTCCTGCGGGGTGACGTCGTCCTGCTGCGCGCGTGCCGCGGCCGCGGCCGACGCGGTGCCGGGGCGCTTGTCGGCGACCCAGCCCTCGGTGATCCGCTGCGGCGCGACCGACATGGCCAGCGCGCCGGGCGGGACGTCCTTGCGCAGGACGGCCCCGGCGGCGGTGTAGGCGCCGTCGCCGACGCGCAGCGGCGCGATGAGCATGTTGTCGGAGCCGATCCGGACGTGGTCGCCGATGACGCTGGCGTTCTTGCTGACCCCGTCGTAGTTGACGAAGACGCACGCCGCACCGATGTTCGACCCCACCCCGATCCGGGCGTCACCGACGTAGGTCAGGTGGGGCACCTTGGAGCCGGCACCGATGGTGGCGTTCTTGGTCTCGACGAACGTGCCGATCTTGCCGTCGGCGCCCAGGTCGGTGCCGGGCCGCAGGTAGGCGAACGGGCCGACGGTCGCGCCGGGACCGACCCGGGCGTCGCTGCCGTGCGTGCGCACGACCTGCGCGCCCTCGCCGACGTGGCAGCCCGACAGCGTGGTGTCCGGGCCGACGACGGCGCCCGCGGCGACCACGGTCCCGGCCAGCAGCTGGGTCCCGGGCAGGACGGTGGCGTCCTGGCCCAGCTCGACGTCGACGTCGACCCAGGTCGTGGCCGGGTCGATCACGCTGACCCCGGCCCGCATGTGCGCCTCGAGGACGCGGGCGTTGAGCCGGGCCCCGGCCGCGGCCAGCTGGACCCGGTCGTTGACGCCGTCGGCCTCGCCCGGGTCGTGGGCCGGCACCGCGACGACCCGCAGCCCCCGGTCGCGGGCGTGGGCGACGACGTCGGTCAGGTACTGCTCGCCCTGGGCGTTGGCGGCCCGCAGCACGGGCAGCACCTCGCGGCACAGGGCCAGGTCGAGGGCGTACACCCCGGTGTTGACCTCGCGGACGGCCCGCTGGGCCTCGTCGGCGTCCTTGTGCTCGACGATCCCGCTGACCTCGCCGGCGTCGTCGCGCAGCACGCGGCCGTAGCCGGTGGCGTCGTCGAGCACGGCCGTGAGCACGCTGACGGCGGCGCCGGGGTCCGCGGCGAGCAGCCCGGCCAGGGTCTGCTGCGTGATGAGCGGCACGTCGCCGTAGGTCACCAGCACGCGGCCGGTCGGTACGGGCTGCCCGGCGGCGGCGGCCGCGGCGTCCAGCGCCTGCAGGCCGCACCACAGCGCCCGCCCGGTGCCCGGCACCTCGTCCTGGTCGGCGACCACGACCCCGGGCAGCACCTCGGACGCGTGCGCGGCGACCTGGTCCCGGTCGTGGCGGACCACGACGACGGTGGCCCGGGCGGCCAGCGGGGCGGCCGCGGCGAGCGCGTGGCCCAGCAGCGACCGACCGCCGATCCGGTGCAGGACCTTGGGGGTCGCGGACCGCATCCGGGTGCCCTGGCCTGCGGCGAGGACGACGACCGCCTCGCAGGGTGCGTCGGTGGTGGCGTCGGGCACTGGGTGGCCTCCAGGGTGGTGCGCGGCGGCGAGGACGTCCGGACTCTATCGGTCCCGCGCCCGGCCACGGGCCGCCGCAGAGCCGCCCCACCGGCTCGCCCCCGGACCCCGGTCGGCTCCGCCCCCCCGATTCGAACGGGGACTGCACGGCTCCAAAGGCCGGCGTGCTGCCGTTACACCAGGGCGGACCGCGCGGTGGCGGGGTGCCGACCATCCTGCCGTGTCCCGGGCGGTGCCCGTCGCCGGACCGGGACGGTCCGGTCAACCGTGATGCTCCTCACCGGCACACTGGGGGGGTGACCGACGCCCGCGACAAGGACCTCGTCGCCCTCGACCCGGGGACGGCGGACCCCGCCCGTCTGGTCATCAGCGACAGCGCGTCCGGGCGGGCCCGGGTGTCCCGCCGCTCCCGGATGACCGGCACGCAGCGCCGTGAGCAGCTGCTGGACGTCGGGCGCCGGCTGTTCGCCGACAAGGGCTACGAGGGCACCAGCGTCGAGGAGATCGCCGCGGCCGCCAAGGTGTCCAAGCCCGTCGTGTACGAGCACTTCGGCGGCAAGGAGGGCCTGTACGCGGTCGTCGTCGACCGCGAGGTGCAGCAGCTGCTGGCCATCATCACCCGCGAGCTGACCACCGACGCCCACCCCCGCGTGCTCCTGGAGGGCGCGGCCATCGGGTTGCTCGACTACATCGAGACCAGCACCGACGGCTTCCGGATCCTGGTGCGCGACTCCCCCGTCGCCCAGTCCACCGGCACCTTCTCCAGCCTGCTGGGCGACACCGCGACGCAGGTCGAGCACGTGCTGGTCGACGCGTTCGCCGCCCGCGGCTTCGATCGCAAGAGCGCCCCGATGTACGCGCAGATGCTGGTCGGCATGGTCGCGATGACCGGGCAGTGGTGGCTCGAGCAGCGCAAGCCCAAGAAGGCCGAGGTCGCCGCGCACCTGGTCAACCTGGCCTGGAACGGGTTGTCGGGCCTGGAGGCGAAGCCCCGGCTGGCGCCCCGGCCCCGCGGCTAGGTTGTCCCCCATGGGGGACGGCGCACCACCTGGTAACGGCGAGGACGAGGTCGACCGCATCACCGCCGCCTGGGCCCGCGTCCGACCGGACCTGGACGTCGCCCCGCTGGAGGTGCTGTCCCGGGTCACCCGCCTGGCCCACCACCTCGACCGGGCCCGCTCGTCCACGTTCGAGGCCCACGACCTGGAGCGCTGGGAGTTCGACGTGCTGGCCGCGCTGCGTCGCAGCGGCCCGCCCCACCGGTTGACGCCGTCGCAGCTGCTGCCGCAGACCCTGGTCACCAGCGGCACCATGACCAACCGGATCGACCGGCTGACCGGTCGGGGTCTGGTCACCCGACGCGCCGACCCCAGCGACCGCCGCCTGGTCGTGGTCGAGCTCTCCGACGCCGGCCTGCAGCTGGTCGACGCGGCGATGGCGGCGCTGCTGGAGCGGGAGTCGTCGTTCCTGGCGGGCATGCCGCGGCGGGACCGCGACCGGCTCGCCGACCTGCTGCGGACCCTGGTCCGGCCCTTCGAGAGCCCGCCGGACGGGTCGCCGCACCGCTGACGCCGCTGAGGCCACTGAGCCACGCGGTCAGGTCCCGGACCGACCCGGACCGACCCGGACCGACCCGGACCACCCCGACCACCCCGACCACCCCGAGAGCCCCGAGAGCCCCGAGAGCGTCGAGAGCCCCGAGAGCGTCGAGAGCCCCGAGAGCGTCGACATCAGGTGTGGGTCAGTTGTTCGAGTCGGACATCTGTTCAAGAACCGAGGAGCTCGCTCCAGGCCAATGGCGCGCCGGCTCCCGGGCTCCGGGTCCCCGGCCGCTCGTGAGCCGGCCCCGGTGGTGGACGCGGCGCCCCACGGGGCGCAGGATGAACCGGTGCACATCGGGGGAACGGCACGCGTGGCTGCGCTGCTGGTCGTCGGTTCTCTGGCCCTGGGGGTCGTGGGGGCCGGGGCCGTCGACGGCTTCCTCGCCGTGTCGTTCCGGGACAAGGACCCCCTGACCGCGCCCGAGCGACCGGGCGCGGCCCCGCTGGTGCCCGTCGCGGCCCCGGAACGGGTCGCGCTGACGCTGCCCGCCCCGGGCGACCCCCTCGTGGACCTGGCCGGTGAGCACGTCGTCGCGTCGCTGGAGGCCGCCGGGGCCGACGTGAGCGCCGGGACGGACGGCACCGGCACGGCCGCAGGGACCCCCGCGGCCGCCGCGACCCCCACCGCGTCGCTGGTGGCCGAGCTGGTGCCGGCCGGCCCGACGCCCGACGCCGGCACGGGCACCGACGCCGACGCCGACGCCGATCCCGACACCCCCGACCCCCAGCCGGAGACCTACGAGCTGTCGCGCGACGGCGACGCGGTCCGGTTGACCGCCGCCGACCGGCGGGGGCTGGCGGCGGGGCTGTTCCAGCTGGCCGACCACCTGGACGGCGGGCGCGGCTGGGCCGACGTCGAGGCGGGGCCGACCACCGTCGCCCCGGCCCTGGGCCGGCGCCTGGTCGACACCGGGGCCGTCGGCATCACGCCCGACCCGCAGGCCTACGCCGCCCAGGACGACTACGTCCACGCCAACGGCGCCCTCGCCGACGTCGTCCTGGCGCAGGAGCCCTGGCTGGACCCGGACGCCCTGTCCGACGTCGACCAGCAGTGGCGCACCTACGTCGACCGGATGGTGTCCTACGGCTACGACGGTGTCGTCGTGCCCGGGTTCCTGGAGTACGTGACGTTCGCCGGGGTCGAGGACGGCGACGCCGTCTACCCGCCCGGCAGCCCGTACCGCGAGCGCGCGGAGGCGATGCGCGAGCAGGTCGGCGACATGTGGGCCTACGCCGACACCATGGGCATGGACGTGGTGATGGTGACCGACATGCTGGCCCTCACCGAGCCGCTCGAGGCGTACCTGCAGCAGCAGCCGGGCGGGCTGGACGCGGACTCCGAGCAGCTGTGGCAGGTGTACCGGGCCGCGGCCGACGAGCTGCTCACCGAGCTGCCGTTCGTCGACGGGCTGATGATCCGGGTCGGCGAGGCGGGGGCGATCTACAACCTGGACGGCTGGGACTACTACTCCGCCCTGGAGGTGACCGAGGACCAGCAGGTCCGCACCATGCTGGCCACGTTCACCGACGTCGCGGCCGAGCACGACGCCGACGTGTACCTGCGCAGCTGGACCGTCGGCGTGGGCGAGGTCGGCGACCTGCACACCTCGCCCGACACCTACGAGCGCGTCCTGGGCGACCTGGGCCCCGCGCAGGGCATGGACGACCTGGTGGTGTCGACCAAGTTCGTCGCGGGCGACTTCGACGCGTGGCTGCCGCTCAACCCGACGCTGCTGGCGGGCCCGCAGCAGCGCATCGTCGAGATCCAGGCCCGCCGGGAGTTCGAGGGCTTCAGCGCGTTCCCCAACGACACCACGGGCGACCACGCCGCCGCCCTGCAGCAGGTCCGGGCGGCCAACCCCGCCCTGGACGGGGTCTGGGTGTGGACGCAGTCCGGCGGGCCGCAGCGCGCCGGGCCGATGTCGCTGTACCTGACGACAGGCTTCTGGCAGCTGTACGACCTGCAGGTGTGGACCTCCGCCCGGCTGGCGTGGGACCCCGACGCCGACCTGGAGGCGATGGAGCGGACCTGGCTGCGCCGCACCTGGAGCCAGGACCCGCAGACGGTCGCCGGGCTGTCGGACCTGCTCGCGGCCTCCCGGCAGGCGGTCCTGGACGGGCTGTACGTCGAGCCGTACGCCGAGCAGGAGGTCCGGGCGTTCGGCCTGGAGCCGCCGCCCATGCTCTGGGTGTTCAAGTGGGACCTGGTCGGCGGGGACACCGCCACCTGGTCGGCGCTGTACGAGGCCGACCGCGGTCGGGTCGACGAGGCCGTGGCCGGCGGCGAGGACGCCGTCGCCCAGGTGGAGGCGATGCAGGCCACCCTGGCCGGGATCGACCCGGCCACCTTCACCGACCCCGGTCAGCACGCGCTGCTCACCCGCTCGCTGGCCTACGAACGCGACCTGTTCCTCACCCTGGGCAGCTACCGGGAGGTCATGCTGCGCGGCTACGAGTGGTTGGACACCGGCGACGCCGCCTCCCGCGAGGCGCACCTGGCGGCCGCGGCGACCTACGCCGAGCGGGTCGAGGAGCACCGGACGACCTGGTCGGGCGACCTGGACTTCCCGCCGTACGAGTTCGCGGCCGCCGACGCCGGCCTGGACCGGCTCGAGGGCCGGACCGCGTCGCGGCTGCTGGCCGGCGGCATGCTGGTCGTCGCGGTGCTGGGCCTGGCCCTGGTGCCGCTGCTGCGGCGGGCCGCGCTGCGGCCGTGGCGGTCCACCCCGGCCCGGTGGCACGACGCCGGGCCCGGGGCCCGGGCGCTGTCGGTGGTCGTGCCGCTCGTGGTCCTCACGGGGGCGCACGCGGCGTTCGGGTCGATGATCTCCCCGCTGTACCTGAGCCTGGCCGTCACGACGGCGCTGGCGACGGTGCTGGGGGCGCTGGTGGTGCAGCGGGGCGTGCGCGGGTCCCGGCGCGTCCCCTGGGGGGCGGTCGCGGCCTCGGTCGCCGGCCCGCAGCTGGTCGGGGTCCTGCCCCTGCTGGTCGCCACCGCCTGGCGCGGTCCGACCGGGGCGTGGCTGGGGTTCTGGACCACCCCGCCGGCCCGGGGCGTGTACGTGGTGGCCGCGGTGGCCGCGCTGCTGTGGGTCCTGCTGGCCCCCGCCCTGTCGGGGGCGTCCGGGCCCGGTCGGCCCGGTCGGCTCACGGCGGTCGCGACGGCCGCGGCGGCCGCGGGGACGGCGCTGCTGTGGCTGGGCGGGCTGCTCGCGCTGGTGGGCACCGAGCGGCTGCTCACCCTGCTCAACGACGAGATGCAGGTCGTCCCCGGCGGGCTCTCGCGAATCCTGGGGCTGACGGTCCACCTGGGCGTGCCGGCCACGCTGGGGACCTCGCTCCTGCTCGCGGCGGCCGTGGCGTGGTCGGTGGCCCTGCTGCTGCTGGCGGGGGCGTACCGGTCCGGTCGTCCCGTCCGGCCCCCGTCGGGCCCGGCGGCTCAGCCCTCCGCGGTCTCCGCCAGCTCGAGCCACTCCGCCTCGACCTGATTCTTGTCGGCCAGGACCGCCTGCAGCTGCCGGTCCAGGTCGACGACCCGCTGGGGGTCGGTGGCGTTGGCCGCGAGGTCGTCGTGCAGCTTGGTCTCCTGCTGCGCGAGCTTCGACAGCCGGCGCTCGAGCCGCGCCAGGTCCTTGCGGGCCGCCCGCTGGTCCGCCGCCGACGGCGCCCCGTCCGCCGCGGTCGCGTCCCGCCCGCCGGCAGCCGCGGACCCGCCCGAGGTGGAGCTGCTGCCCGAGGAGCTGTCCGCGCGGCCGCCCGCCTGCAGCGCGCGCCGCCGCTCGAGGTACTCCTCGACCCCGCGCGGCAGGTCCCTCAGCCGGGAGTCGCCGACCAGGCCGACGTGCCTGTCGCAGAGCCGCTCCAGCAGGTACCGGTCGTGGCTGACCACGACGAGCGTGCCCGCGAAGGAGTCCAGGACGTCCTCCATCGCGGCGAGGGAGTCGGTGTCCAGGTCGTTGGTGGGCTCGTCCAGCAGCAGCAGGTTGGGCTGGTCGAGCAGCAGCCGCAGCAGCTGCAGCCGCCTCCGCTCGCCGCCGGACAGGTCGCTGACCAGCGTCCACTGCCGCTCCTTGGGGAAGCCGAGCTGCTCGACGAGCTGCGACGCGGTCATCTCCTTGCCGCCGACGTCGACGGTCCGGGCCACCTGCTCCACCGCCTCGACCGCACGCAGGTGCTGCACCTCGTCCAGCTCGGCCAGGTCCTGGGTCAGGATGGCCGTGCGGACCGTCTTGCCGCGCTTGACGCGACCGGCGTCGGGCCGGCCCTGACCGGTGAGCAGCCGCATCAGGGTGGTCTTGCCCGCCCCGTTGGCGCCGACGACGCCGACCCGTTCGCCGGGGGCCAGGCGCCAGGTGACGTCGGTGAGCAGGGGCACGTCGCCCCCGCGCGGGTGGTCCACCCGGACGTCCTCGACGTCGACGACGTCCTTGCCCAGGCGGACCGCGGCCAGCTTCTGCAGCGCCACGGTGTCGCGCGGCGGCGGCTCGTCGGCGATCAGGACGGTCGCGGCCTCGATGCGGAACTTCGGCTTGCTGGTGCGGGCCGGGGCGCCGCGACGCAGCCAGGCCAGCTCCTTGCGCATCAGGTTCTGGCGTCGTTCCTCGGTGACCTGCGACATCCGCTCCCGCTCGGCACGGGCCAGCACCCAGGCCGCGTAGCCGCCCTCGTAGGCGTCGACGACCGCGTCGTGGACCTCCCAGGTCTGCGTGCACACCTCGTCGAGGAACCACCGGTCGTGCGTGACGACCACCAGCCCGCCGCGACCCGACGCCGCCCGCGCGAGCAGGTGCTGCGCGAGCCAGGCGACGCCGTCGACGTCCAGGTGGTTGGTGGGCTCGTCCAGCAGCAGCAGGTCGGGGTCCTCCACCAGGACCGCGGCCAGCGCGACCCGGCGCAGCTGCCCACCGGACAGCTCGTCGGTGCGGGCGTCCATCCCGCCGACCCCGGCGGCGTCCACCCCGCCGAGCAGCCCGCCCACGACGTCGCGGACCCGCGCGTCCCCGGCCCAGGTGTGCGCGTCGGCGGCCCGCTCCCCCAGCACGACGTCGGCCACGGTGTCGCCGGTCGGGCGGTCCCGCTGGTCCAGCATGCCGAGCCGCACGCCACCGCGGACGGCCACCCGCCCCTCGTCGGTCTCGGCCCTCCCGGCCAGCACCCGCAGCAGCGTGGACTTGCCGTCGCCGTTGCGGCCGACCACGCCGATCCGGTCGCCGTCGTCGATGCCCAGGGACACGTCGTCCAGCAGGACCCGGTCGGGCAGCGCGACGTGGATGCCGGTGCAGTTGACGAGGTTGGGCACAGGGGTTCTCCGTGGGGCTCGGTGCGTGAGGCAGGGGCGGGCGGCGGGACCAAGGGTGGCAGCCCGCCCGGTCAGGAACCGACGCCGCGCACTCCCTGGTCGACGACCCTGCAGCCTGGCACGGGACCGGAGGCGCGCAGGACGCGGCCGACACCTGGGGCGTCCGCGAGGGCCACGGCCAGCTCGGCGGCGTGCTGCTCGTCCTCGGCCAGGACGGCCACCGTGGGCCCGGAACCGGACACCAGCGCCCCGGCCGGCTCGGCGGCGTTCACGAGCTCGAGCAGCTGGTCCAGCTCGGGCAGCAGCGACACCGCGGCGTGCTGCAGGTCGTTGTGCAGCGAGGAACCCAGCGCCGTCGGGTCGCCCGAGCGCAGCGCCTGCATGAGGGACTGCGACACCCGCGGCTCGACCACGACCCGACCGGCCCGCAACCGGTCGAGCTCGGCGTAGACGGTGGGGGTGGACAGGCTGGCCGTGGACACCAGCAGCACCCAGTGCCAGGTGCCGCGCCCCAGCGCCGGGGTCAGCCGGTCCCCGCGCCCCATGCCGACCGCGGTGCCCCCCAGCAGCGAGAACGGCACGTCGGAGCCGAGGCCGGCCGCGAGGTCGGCCAGCTGCGAGCGGTCCAGCTGCAGGCCCCACAGGGTGTCGCAGGCCAGCAGGGCCGCCGCCGCGTCGGCGGACCCGCCCGCCATGCCCCCGGCCACGGGGATCTGCTTGCGGATGGACAGGTGGACCCCGAGCCGGGGCGCGGTCTCCGGACCGACCGCCTCGACCAGCGCTCGGGCCGCGCGCACCGCCAGGTTGCTGCTGTCGGAGGGCACCAGCGCGGCGTCGACCCCGCTGACCTCGCAGGTGAACGTGCCACCCGGGGCGTTGGTCGCGGTCACCTCGTCGTAGAGCCCGACGGCCTGGAACACCGTCGCGAGGGGGTGGAACCCGTCGGCCGAAGGGGCCCCGACCGTCAGCTGCAGGTTGACCTTCGCAGGTGCCCGCACGGTGACGGTCGCGTGGGTGCCCATGGCCTCCGAGGCTAGGCCCTCGCGCTCCGTCCCGCTCCCTAGTTCCCCGTCAGGCCCTCGCCCGGGTCCGGCTCGAGCTGCTGCAGGGCGTCCGCGACGGCCGCGAACTCCGCCACGCCGAGCCGCTCGGCCCGCGTCGACGGCGCGACGCCGGCGGCCTCGAGCGCGACCTGGGCCCGGGTCGCGGACCCGGCCCGCACGGCGAGGGACTGCCGCAGCGTCTTGCGGCGCTGGCCGAACGCGGCGTCCACGGTGGCGAAGACCTGGGCGCGGTCGGCGACGGCGGTGGCGGGCGGGTCGTGGCGGGTGAAGCCGACCAGCCCGGAGTCCACGCGGGGCACGGGCCAGAACACCGTCGGGGCCACCGACCCCACGCGACGGGCGGCCGCGTACCAGGCGAGCTTGACCGACGGCACGCCGTAGACCCGCCCGCCGGGCCCGGCGCACAGCCGGTCGGCGACCTCCGACTGCACCATCACGACACCGTCCTGCACCGACGGGACCCCCTGGAGCACGCCCAGCAGCAGGGGCACGGCCACGTTGTAGGGCAGGTTGGCCACGAACCGGGTCGGGGCCAGCGGCAGGTCCGCCGCCGTGATCGCGGTCGCGTCGGCCCGCACCACGTGCAGCCGGTCCAGCGCGTCCGGCAGGTGCGTCCCGACGGTGCCCGGCAACGCCGCGGCGAGGCGCTCGTCGAGCTCGACGGCCACGACGTGGGCACCGGCCGACAGCAGGGGCAGGGTGAGCGACCCGAGCCCGGGACCGACCTCGAGGACCACGTCACCGGGCCGAACTCCCGCCAGCCGGACGATGCGCGACACCGTGCCGACGTCGATGACGAAGTTCTGGCCCTTGCTCTTGGTCGGGTTGATCCCGTGCCGGGCGGCCAGCGCGCGCACGGCAGCGGCCCCGAGCCCCACGAGGGGGTCGGGGCCGCTGCCGTCGGCTGTGCTCAGGCCGGGCTCGTCACGTGGGTCACGTGGCGGCTCAGCTGAACAGACGCGGGCCGCAGTGCGGCCACGGCTGGGCGCCGCGCGAGTCGTACAGCGCCTGGGCGCGCGCGGTCTGCTCGGAGGCGGACGCCTGGCTGGCGACACCGGAGCCGCCCATGGACTGCCAGGTGCGACGGTCGAACTGGTAGAGGCCGTGGAAGAGCCCGTTGCTCGACACGATGCTCGGGTTGCCGCCGGACTCGCAGGCCGCCAGGGCCGACCAGTTCAGGGAGGCGGTGCCGCCGCTGGGCGCCGGGGCGGGGCTGGAGGAGCCGCCGCCGGAGGACCCGGACGAGCTGCTGCCCGAGGAGCTGCTGGACGAGCCGCCGCTGCTGGAGGAGCTCTCGCGGGCGGGCTCGGGCTTCGGCTCGGGCTTCGGCTTCGGGCGCTCCTTGGTGCCCTCGGCCACGACGCGGTCCACGGGGGCGGTCGTCACCGTGCGGGCGATCTCCTGGCGGGACTCCTCGACGCCGTCGACCAGGACCACGCGGGTGGTGACGGTGAGCTCCCCGTCGCTGCCCTCCTCGCGGACCTCGTCCTCGCCCTCGAAGAGCTCGGCGTCCTCGACGGTCACCGTCGAGCTCTCCACGACCTCGGTCTCGACCAGGTCGTCGGTGCTGACGCGCTGGACCGTGACCGTCTGGCCGGCGGCCAGGACGGTCTCGGGGGCGGGGGCCAGCCGGTCGGACGCGCCCAGGGCGAGACCGAGCTCGTCGAGCAGGTCGGCCACGGTGGGCGCCGGGGACGTGACCTGCTGGGTGTCGCCGTAGGCGACGACCGTCACGTCCTTGGGCATGCTCAGGGTCAGCGACAGGCCGCTGCGACCGATGCTCGCGGAGCGGGAGGCGGACAGCCACGCGTCCTCGTGCCTCAGGCCGGCCGCCACGAGGGCGTCGTCGACGGTGAGCTCCGTGGTCCAGAACGTGCGCTCGTCCCCGGCGGGGTCCGCGACGGTCAGCTGGCGGGCGTAGCGGACGGTGACCTGCTCGCCGTCGGCGACGTCCTCGTCGATCGCGGGCGACACGAGGTCGCGCTCGCCGACCTCGATGTCGGCGGCGGCCAGCACGTCGCTGACCTCAGAACCGAGGATGCGCACCTGCTGCGCCTGACCGTCGACCTCGAGGGTGACGGTGCGGTCCAGGACGGTCCAGCCGGCGACACCGGCGACCAGGAGGGTGAGGACCGCGGCCTGCGCTGCGGCGACGAGGCGGGTGGGACGCGTCACGGCGCGGACCACAGGGGTGAGGGAGAGCGTCAAGGAGAAACCACCTGCTAGAGCTGTCCGGGTACCGACAGTGCGGAGGGGGTGTCACGGGGTCCCGCACGCGGAGGGACGTCGTCGGATCCCGGCTACCAGTCGGTGAACGTAACCGATCCGTGACCTAACGGGAAACCCTCGGCGGCGTGAGTGAGATGTCCCACACCGGGGCGATTCACGTCACCGGGCGGTTACGGAAGGTGACAACAGCACGTCAGGACCTGTCGCGAGGTGCCCTGCGCAGGTGACGGAGGATCGTGACGGGACTCCGCAACCAGCTCAGGTCGAGGGCCCGCTGCAGGGCCCCACCCGCCCCGGCGTCCAGCGGCCGGTCGTCGACGACCTCCCCCACGACCTCCCCGAGCACGTCGCCGAGCTGGTCGACGGGCCCCCCGTCGGCACGGGCCGCGGCGTCCGGGTCGCGGGCCACCCGACCCACGGCGGCGGCCGCGCGCCCGGTGGCCCGCTCCAGCTCGGTGCGCAGCGGCTGCCGCACCAGTCGGAGGCCCACCGCCGCCAGCGGCCGCCACAGCCCCCGGCCGCGCACGACGAGCTCGCTCTCCAGCCGGTCCCCGACGACCCGGGCCCGCAGCCGCAGCCGCCCCCAGGGCAGCGTCAGGTCCAGCCGCACGTCGGGCCCGGCCGCGGCCAGCGACACCCTGCCCGTCCACGCCAGGGGCGCCAGCGTGCCGCTGGTCGTCGCGGCGCGGGCCTGCTCGAGCCCGTCGACGTCCACCCGCGCCTGCCGCGCCTCATCGGCGTGCTCGCGGTAGGCCAGCTCGACGGCCCGTCCGCGCCCGGCGGCCCGGACGGTCGCCTCCAGCGTCCCCCGGGTCAGGCCGGCCGGGGTCAGGTCCCGGTGCGCGCCCGGGGCCCAGGGCCCGCCGCCGCCCGCGGCGGTCCGGCCGAGCTCCCGCGTCGTCCGTGCCACCAGTGCGGTCCACCAGGTCTGCCACTGCTGCGGCGTCGGCGCCGTCACCGCGGCGCTGGCCCGGGTCCTCACCAGCGGCCGTAGACGGTCTCGGTGTTCGACGCCAGGGCGGCGCAGAGCTCGTCCAGGTCGTCCCCGCGCAGCTCCGCCATGGCCCGCACGGTGTGGGGCAGCAGGTAGGACGCGTTGGGCCGGCCCCGGAACGGGTGCGGGGTGAGGAACGGGGCGTCGGTCTCGACCAGCAGCAGCTCGCGGGGGACGACCGCGCAGGCCTCGCGCAGGGCCTGCGCGTTGCGGAAGGTGAGGACGCCCGCGAACGAGCAGTACCAGCCGTTCTCGGCCGCCACCCGCGCCATGGCGGCGTCCCCGGAGAAGCAGTGGAAGACGGTCCGCTCAGGGGCGCCCTCCTCGGCCAGCACGCGCAGCACGTCGTCGTGGGCGTCGCGGTCGTGGATCTGCAGCGCCAGCCCGGTCCGCCTCGCCAGGTCGAGATGGCGGCGGAACGACTCCTCCTGCGCGGCCCGGCCCTCGGGCGGGGTGCGGTGGTGGTCCAGACCGGTCTCGCCCACGACCCGCATCCGGGGGTGGTCGAGCAGCCGCTCGACCTCGTCGAGGGCGGCGTCCAGGGCGGCCGGGTCGAGCCTGGCGGCCTCGTTGGGGTGGATGGCCACGCCGCCCAGCAGCGGCAGCACCCCGTCGGGGCCGGGCTGCTGGGCGTCGAGCAGCTCCCGGGTCCAGCGGGCCGCGGGCAGGTCGCACCCGATCTGCACCGCGCGCGGCACCCCCGCCGTGGCTGCCAGCGCCAGCAGGTCGTCGACACCGCGGTCCTCGGCGTCGGCGATGTCGAGGTGGGTGTGGTTGTCCGGCACCGCGACGGCCAGCGGCTCCGGCGGCGGCGGGGCGGTGCGGTCCCGGCTGCGGCCGTCGGTCTCGGTGGTGGTCGACCGGGAACGGATCGGGCGCAGGGTCACGCCCTCGACCCTAGGACCGGCCACTCCGCAGGAGAACTCGGCCGGTCCGCACGCCCGGGTCCCTCGGCACCGGGGTCCTGCTCCCGGGTGGCCGGGCTCAGGCCTCCGGCACCTCCCCGCGCAGCCGCGCGAGCTCGGCCTCGACCACGGAGTCGTCGAGCTTGGTGAAGATCGGCGTCGGGACCGCCACCGGGGTGCCGGGCTCGACCGGGACCCGGCGCCAGGTGCCCTGCATGGTCGAGTAGTCGCCGGTCAGGACCGGGTAGGGCGCCCCGCCGTCGAGGTCGTCGACCTCACGGATCTCGGGCATCGGGGCGAACACCCCGGTGCGGCCGAACGTCTCGTGGACGGCCTGCGCGCTGTGCGGCAGGAACGGCGCCAGCAGCGTGTTGCAGTCGCTGATGCACTGCGCGGCCACGTGCAGGATCGTCGCCATCCGGGCCGGGTCGGTCTTCTTGAGCCGGAACGGCTCGGTCTCGCTGATGTAGGCGTTGACGTCGCCGACGGTCCGCATCGCCTCGGCGAGGGCCTGCTTCTGCCGGTGGGTGCGCAGCAGCTCCCCCACGGTGTCGAACGAGCCCAGCACGCGGTCCAGCAGGGTGGTGTCCACCGGCTGGAGCTCGCCCGCGGCGGGGATCTCGCCCAGGTTCTTGGCGATCATCCCCGCGGTCCGGTTGACGAGGTTGCCCCAGCCCGCGACCAGCTCGGTGTTGGTGCGGCGGACGAATTCCGCCCAGGTGAAGTCCGAGTCGGCCGTCTCCGGGCCCGCGGCGCTGATGAAGTAGCGCAGCGCGTCGGCCTGGTAGCGCTCGAGCACGTCGCGGACGTAGATGACGACCCCGCGGCTGGAGCTGAACTGCTTGCCCTCCATGGTGAGGAACTCGCTGGAGACGACCTCGGTGGGCAGCTGCAGGTCACCGAAGGGGCCCTGCTCGCCGCCCTTCGACCCGCGACCGTCGTGCGCGAGCAGCTCGGCGGGCCAGATCTGGGAGTGGAAGGTGATGTTGTCCTTGCCCATGAAGTAGTACGACAGCGCGTCGGGGTCGTTCCACCACTCGCGCCAGCGTTCCGGGTCACCGGTGCGCCGGGCCCACTCCACCGACGCGGACAGGTACCCGACGACCGCGTCGAACCAGACGTAGATCCGCTTGGCCGGGTTGTCCTCCCAGCCGGGCAGCGGGACGCGGATGCCCCAGTCCAGGTCACGGGTGATCGCGCGGGGGCGGACGTCGGCCAGCAGGTTGCGGCTGAACCCGAGCACGTTGGGCCGCCAGGCGCCCTTCTCCTCGACCCCCGCCAGCCACTCCCCCAGCGCCTCGGCCAGCGCCGGCAGGTCCAGGAACAGGTGCTCGGTCTCCACGAAGGTCGGCGTCTCGCCGTCGATCTTGCTGCGGGGGTCGACCAGGTCGACCGGGTCCAGCTGGTTGCCGCAGTTGTCGCACTGGTCGCCGCGGGCGGAGGTGTAGCCGCAGATGGGGCAGGTGCCCTCGATGTAGCGGTCGGGCAAGGTGCGTCCGGTGCTGGGGCTGATGGCGCCGAGCTGGGTCTTGGCGACGACGTAGCCGTTGGCGTGCACGGCCGTGAAGAGCGTCTGGACGACCTGGTGGTGGTTGCGCGTCGAGGTGCGCGTGAACAGGTCGTACGACAGCCCGAGCGCCTGCAGGTCCTCGACGATGACGCGGTTGTAGCGGTCCGCGAGGGCCTGCGGGCTCACGCCCTCCTTGTCGGCCTGCACGAGGATCGGGGTCCCGTGCTCGTCGGTGCCGGACACCATGAGCACGTCGTGCCCGGCCATCCGCATGTAGCGGCTGAACACGTCGGAGGGGACGCCGAAGCCGGCGACGTGGCCGATGTGTCGGGGACCGTTGGCGTAGGGCCAGGCCACCGCGGAGAGCACGTGGGTCATGCGCCCAGCCTAGGGTTCACGGGTGCACGCTCCGGCCGACCTCCCCGCTGTCGTGCCCGTGGTGGCGTTCCTCACCGACCACGTCGTCGTCCTGCCGGCCCTGCTGGTGCTCGCCGTAGGGTCGGTGGTCCTGTCCGGGCCGCTGAGCCGGCGGCTGGGCTCGGGTCGGTCCGCGGCCGCCCTGCTCTCGTTCGCCTGCACGGCGCCGTTCGCCATGACGCTGCCACCCAGCGCCGTGGACGTGCCCCCGGACGCGGTCCGGGACTGCGTGACGGCCTTGCGCCCGCTCGGCCAGTGGGGGCGGGGCGGGGAGGAGCTGGCCAACGTGCTGCTGACCCTGCCCGCCGGGCTGCTGCTGGTGGTGCTGCTGCCGCGTGGGCCGGTGGCGGGAGCGGCCCTGGCGGCGGCGGCCGGCTTCCCCCTGCTGGTGGAGGGCGTCCAGTACGCCGTCCCCGCCCTGGGCCGCTCGTGCGAGGCGACCGACGTCCTGCTCAACCTGGTGGGGCTCGTCGTGGGGGCCGTGCTCGGTCTGGCGCTGCGGCCGCTGGTGCACGCCGCAGGACGCCGACGGGCCCTCAGGGGTGCTCCGCCAGCACCCGGTCCCCTCCCGAGCGCTTCGCCCGGTACATCAGCTCGTCCGTGACGTCGATCTGCCGCAGCAGCCACGCGGTGCGCTCCTCGGGCTCGGCGGGCGGGCGACGGCGGATGGCCCCGACGCTGGCGCTGGTCCGTTCCCCCCCGGACACGGGCACCGCGGCCGCGGCCCGCACCGCCTCGGCCAGCTCGTCCACCGGGTGCGCGGCGGCCGGGGCGAGGACGAGGAACTCCTCGCCGCCGAGGCGGGCCACCAGCAGCGGACCGGGGGCGGTCCAGGAGTCCTCCAGCGCACGCAGCGACGCGGCGACGGCCCGCAGCGCCTCGTCGCCGACGGCGTGGCCGTGGGTGTCGTTGAGACGCTTGAAGCCGTCGAGGTCGAGGGTGACGACGTCCACCTCGGGGGCGGCCTCCAGCACGCTCGCGGCCGCCTCGAACAGCCCCCGCCGGTTGAGCGCACCCGTGAGCGGGTCGGTCCGGGCCAGCCGGTGCTCACGGGCGTGGGCCGCGTCCAGCTGCGAGCGCAGCCGCAGGATGGCCCAGGGCGGCGCGGCGATGCCGGCCAGGACGGCCACCGAGGTGACGGCGACCTGGACGGGGTCGGGGGCGGCCCACCAGACGCAGACCATCGCGGCGACGCTCGCCACCCCGGCCTGCGCCCAGGTCGCGCGGGGCGAGAACTGCATGGCGGCGATGACGCAGAGCACGCCCAGGAACAGCGGCACCAGCAGGGCGATGTGCCGGTCGGGTCCCGTCATCGCCCCGATCGCCGCCGCGAGGGTGAACAGGGGGATGCAGACGGGCAGCACCTTGGCCATCCGCTGCCCCGAGCCCAGCAGCAGCACCGCCGACGCGCTGTAGACGCCCACGAGCAGCCAGGCGAGCACGAGCCCGCTGCCGGGACGGTGCTGACCGGGCAGCGTCCACACCCACACCGTGGGCCAGAGCACCAGCACCAGCACCCGCACGGTACGCAGCACAGGGTCGGTGGGTCCTTGCCACCACCGCCGCGACGTCGAGGGAGAGCTCGTCGAGCGCACGGACAAGGGTCTCACCCCGAGCACTCCGCGTCACGCAGTCTGCACAGAACGCACTCCGACGGCGGAGGGGGCGGCCGTGCGTCGACTCACCCCCCGAGCAGCGGCAGACCCTTGCGGATGCAGCGGACCGCCTGGCCGATCCGGTGCTCGTTCTCGATGAGCGCGAAGCGGACGTAGCCGTCGCCGTCGGGGCCGAAGCCCACCCCCGGCGACGTCGCGACGTCGCAGTCGTCCACCAGCCGCGTCGCGAACGCGATGCTCCCCTCGGCCCGGTACGGCTCGGGGATCGGGGCCCACACGAACATCGACCCGCGCGGGCGGGGCACGGACCAGCCGGCGCGCTGCAGCCCGTCGACCAGGGCGTCGCGACGCCCGCGGTACACCTCGCTGACCTGGTCCGGGTAGTCGGCGGCCTCGTTCATGGTCACGGTGGCGGCGATCTGGACCGGCTGGAACGTGCCGTAGTCCAGGTAGCTCTTGAGCTTGGCCAGGGCGGCGACCACGTCGGCGCGACCCAGCATGAACGCGACCCGCCAGCCCGCCATCGAGAACGACTTGGTCATCGAGTACAGCTCCACCGCCACGTCGGTGCCGCCGTCGCACTGCAGGATGGACGGCGGCCGCCAGCCGTCGAAGGCCACGTCGGCGTAGGCGAAGTCGTGCACCAGGACGACGTCCTTGTCGCGGGCCCAGTCCACCAGCCGCTGCAGGTCGGCGAGCTCGACCGTGGCGCCGGTCGGGTTGTGCGGGAACGACAGCACGACCACGCGCGGCCGCGGCCAGCCGTACTCCCACTGGGCCATCACGTTGTCGATGTACTGCGCCCCGGCCGTGTCGTGGTCCGCTCCCACGGCGACCTGGCGCACGTCCGCCCCCGCCAGGTAGGGGCCCCAGATGTGGATCGGGTAGCTGGGCTGCGGCACGATCGCGGCGTCCCCTGCCTGCAGCAGCACCCACATCAGGTGGCTGAAGCCCTCCTTGGCCCCGATGGTGCTGATCACCTGGGTGTCGGGGTCCAGCACGACACCGAACCGGTCGGCGTAGCGGGCGGCGACCGCCTGCCGGAGCTTGGGCAGCCCGCGGGAGGAGGAGTACCGGTGGTTGCGGGCGTTGCGGGCGGCCTCGGCCAGCTTCTCCACGGCGATGTCCGGGCTCGGGATGTCGGGGTTGCCGAACCCCAGGTCGACGATGTCGCGCCCGTCGCGGCGGGCCTGCTGCTTGAGCCCGTCGATGATGGTGAACACGTAGGGGGGCAGACCGGGGATGCGCCGGAACTCCATCGCCTCAGCCTATGGCGTGCCGGTCAGGGACGGCGGGCGGCGATGACGGCGTCGTAGAGGGCGTTCTTGCGGACGCCGTGCTCGGCGGCGACCTCGGCGACGGCCTCCTTGGTGCGCAGACCCGCCTGCTCCCGCTGCGCCACGACCGCGACCAGGTCCTCGGGGGTGCGCGCGGGCCCGGGGCGGGCGCCCTCGAGCA
This sequence comes from Aquipuribacter aurantiacus, assembly GCF_051216895.1. Taxonomy (NCBI): domain Bacteria; kingdom Bacillati; phylum Actinomycetota; class Actinomycetes; order Micrococcales; family Intrasporangiaceae; genus Aquipuribacter; species Aquipuribacter aurantiacus. Next base: position 54,858 of record NZ_JBPKAO010000011.1, on the reverse strand, counting down.
CGACGGTGATCTCGCCCAGGACGGTGGCGTCCCGGGCCCAGGCGGCCAGCTCGGCGAGGGTGCCGCGCCGGACCTCCTCGTAGGTCTTGGTCAGCTCTCGGCACACGGCCACGCGACGGTCCCCGCCCAGCACCTCCGCCGCGTGGGTCAGCATGTCGGCCAGGCGGTGCGGGGCCTCGAACAGGACGGTGGTGCGGGGCTCGGTGCGCAGCGCCTCCAGCACCCGGCCGCGCTCGCCCTGCTTGCGGGGCAGGAAGCCGTCGAACGCGAACCGGTCCGTCGGCAGCCCGGACACCGCCAGCGCGGCCAGCACCGCGGACGGGCCCGGCACCACCGTGACGGCCAGACCGGCCTCGGCCGCCGCGGCCACCAGCCGGAACCCGGGGTCGGACACGGTCGGCATCCCCGCGTCGGTGACCACCAGGACGCTGCGGCCGGCCCGGACCAGCTCCAGCAGCTCGGCCGCGTCACCGGTCTCGTTGTGCTCGTGGTGCGCGACGACCCGGCCCCGCACCTCGACGCCCAGGGTGCGGGTGAGCCGACGCAGCCGCCGGGTGTCCTCGGCGGCGACGACGTCGGCGGTGGCCAGCCAGTGCCTCAGCCGGGGGCTGGCGTCGTGCGGGTCGCCGATCGGGGTGGCCGCCACGACGACGACGCCCCCGGGCGCGGCGGAGCCGAAGGCGGGCCCCTCGGCCTCGGCCTCGGCCTCGGCCTCGGTCGGGAGGTCAGGTTCGTCGTCGACAGGCACAGGGCGACCGTAGGCCCCCCGTAGCATCGGCGCGTGGCCACCGTGACCTCGACCGCCGTGCCGGAGCGGCGCCGCCCCGGGGGCGGTGGGTCCTCACCCGCCCGGGGGCGGGCCGTCACCCACGAGACCCTGCGGGAGCGGCTCGGCCTGCCGCACCCCGACCCGGCGTGGTGGGCGTGGGTCGTGGCGGGCGTGATGGGCCTGCTCGCGGGGGTGCTGCGCTTCGTCAACCTGGGCCGACCGCCGAGCCTGGTGTTCGACGAGACCTACTACGTCAAGCAGGCCTACTCGTTCCTGCTGGTCGGGCACGAGCTGTCGGTCAAGGAGTCACCCACCCCGGTGGCCGAGGGCGAGGACGACACCTACGCCAACGACCTGTTCAACGCCGGCACCCTCGACGTGTTCGAGCGGACCCCCGACTTCGTCGTCCACCCGCCGCTGGGCAAGTGGATGATCGCCGCGGGGATGCAGATCGACCCCGACGACACGTTCTACTGGCGCTTCTCCGCCGCAGTGGTCGGCACCCTGTCGGTGGTGCTGGTCGTGCTCATCGGTCGGCGGCTGCTCGGCTCCACGCTGCTGGGCGGCGTGGCCGGGCTGCTGCTCGCGGTGGACGGGCACGCCATCGTCCACTCCCGCACCAGCCTGCTCGACGTCTTCCTGTCGTTCTGGGTCCTGGTGGCGTTCGCGTTCCTGCTCGCGGACCGGTTCCAGGCCCGGGAACGCCTGGCCGAACGCGTGGCGGCGGGCCTGGGCCGCGGCACGCTGTCGCCGTACGGGCCGTGGCTGGGCTGGCGGCCGTTCCGGCTGCTCGCCGGGATCTCGCTCGGCGCGGCCTGCGCCACCAAGTGGTCCGGGCTGTACGTCCTCGCCGCGTTCGGGCTGCTGACCGTGCTGTGGGACCTGGACGCGCGCCGCCGCGCCGGGGTGCGGCGCTGGGTCGTGGGCACCCTGGTCCGCGACTCGTGGTTCGCGTTCCTGGCCATGGTGCCGGTGGCGTTCGTCGTCTACCTCGCGTCGTGGTTCGGCTGGTTCCGCGCCCCGGACTCCTACAACCGCACCTGGGCCGTGGACAACCCGGAGCAGGCCGTGGCCTGGCTGCCGAGCTCGCTGGCCAGCCTGTGGCAGTACCACGTGAGCGCGTACGGCTTCCACACCGGCATCAACACCGTCGACAACGAGCACCCCTACATGTCGAACCCGTGGTCCTGGCTGGTGATGGGTCGACCGACGTCGTTCTACTACCAGGGGCAGTCCCAGGGCGTGACCGGGTGCGGTGCCGACGCCTGCAGCCAGGCCGTCACGTCGCTGGGCAACCCGATCGTCTGGTGGGGCGGCACCCTCGCCCTGGTGGTCGTCGTCCTGGCCTGGGTGCTGCGGCGGGACTGGCGCGCCGGGGCGATCCTCGTGCCCCTCGCCGCGTCGTACCTGCCCTGGTTCATGTACCAGGAGCGCACCATCTTCACGTTCTACGCCATCGCGTTCACGCCGTTCCTGGTGCTGGCACTGACCTACGCACTGGGCCTGCTGCTGGGACCGGGCGACGCCTCGCCCGAGCGACGGCTCTGGGGCGCGGTCGGCGCCGGGTCCGTGGTCGTCGCCGCGGTCGGCTGCCTGCTGTTCTTCTACCCGGTCTGGACCGCCGAGCTGATCACGACCGCCGAGTGGCAGGTACGGATGTGGTGGCCCAGCTGGGTGTGAGGCAGCGCTCCCGGACCGGCCGGCAGCGAGCACGTCCGATCTCGACCGGTTGTCCGACTCGGTCAGCCGTGCTGATCGGGACGTGCCCGCCACAGGCCGACCGTCCACGCCCGCCACGGTGGAGCCCACGGGTGGATCTCACGGGTGGAGCTGAGGGGATTCGAACCCCTGACCCCCTCGTTGCGAACTAGACCTGGGCAGGTCTGTAGAGGCTAAACCACAGGTCAGGAGGGTGGACATCGGCGCGGCGGGACGCTCCTGGGTGGCCTCGTAGGTGTACTCGTAGGTGTACTCGTCCCGGCGGGGGGGTCACGGTGATCACTCAACACCGGGCGCCTCTTGGTGGTGATTCCGTCGCCTCGGCCGGTGATCGTCCTGCCGGCCTGATGCCGGTCGTCAGGGATGGCGCAGCCACCGCGTAGCGGCTGTAGGTCCTTGACGACCGGTGGCAGGTCGGCTGATCTCCGGACGGTCGGGGCGACGGGATCACCACCTGGTGACCCTCCACGCATTCCGGAGCCGAGGCCCGGGGTCCGGGGCGGAGCCCCGTGCTCTTGACGCGCGGCGTAACGTCAAGGCTCGGCTCGAACCCGGGGGGGCAGATGGATTCGCGGACGTTCGACTGGCTGCAGGTCTACCGCCGCGCCCCGGGCGGGTTGCCTCTCCTCATCGTCTTGTACTGCGGCTGGGCGGTCGTCTCCGGTGTGTGGATCGGCGCGGAGGCGTGGAAGCTCGGCACTGCGGTGGCCACGGGCGCTGCAGCTTGGTTGTGGCCCCGCGACCCGGCGGGTCAGAGCCAGGCACGGCACCGCGCGAGAGCAAAACACGGCACCCGCGCCTGAGGCCTAGTGGCCCGGGGCGGCGGCGCGAACGGCGCTTGCGCCGCACGCGCAAGCCGCCGGCCCGGCCGCGCCGCGCGGAGCGCGGCGCCTTGATCCTTTAGAGGTCAATGCAGCAAAGCAGCCCCGCATCCGGCAGGGCCCGCCAGGTCGGATGCGTCCGCGAAGGTGCGTCACTCATGGCCCCTGTGCGGGATCGCAGGCTGGACGGGTCTACCGCATGATCCTGGTGGCGGTCGAGGACGCAGTCGAGCGTGGATGTCATCGTCCCGCTGGCGGGTCGTCAACTGGCACACCGCTTCCGACCCGGCCCTCGCCTTGCACCCTTAAAGCCCTGTCCGTACCGCTGTTCTTAGGGCAGCGCTGGCGGTCGCCCGGCGCTGATTCCTACGTGGATGTGGTCCTGGTGGACCTGGTCGGTGAAGAACCCTGGTTGATCGCCGTTGACGTCGAAGGGGCCGCCAATCTCGGTGGCGCCGAGGGTCGCGGCGTCGACCATGACCTCGCTGAGCAGGTCGTCGGGGGTGTCGGGGTCCACGACGAGCTGGTCGTCGATGCGCCAGATGTCGAATGCGCGCCCGATGGAGTGGTTGGAGGCGCGTTCGGTGTCGAAGACGTTGGTCGGGTGACCGCGGTAGAGGACGTGGAGGTCGAGGACGTGTTCGGCGGCTAGGCCGTTGAGCAGTTCGAGCAGGCTGTCGTCCATACGGCCCTCCTCGATGTCGCGGACCGCGGGCTCGGGCAGCCTCAGGTTCGGGTTGCTGAGCACCTGCGCGGCCGCGGGCGAGACATCCCCCACCACCGTCGTGTCGGGGTCGGGCCCGACGGCTGTCACTCGCCACGGTTCGTCGGTCGAGGCGCGTTCGACCCGCACGTCGAGGACGACCTGCCGGTCGACCACGGAGCCGTCGGGCAGCAGTAGCTGTTGGGTGAGCAGGGTCATGACGCTGGCGTCGGTGGTGGTGAGTCCGCCGTACTGGGGGTAGTCGACGGCTACGGCCGCAGCCGCGGCGTCGTCGTGGAGCAGGTCTGCGGCCTGCTCGGCCAGCACGGGGTCGATCTCGGCCGCCACCAGCCGTTGGCTGGCGCCGGCCAGGTCGCCCTGACTGTCGTCCCAGGTCCCGACCAGCTCCACGAGGCGGGTCGCGGCGAGCTTCACCTCGGGTGCGACCTCACCGGGCCCGGCCTCCCACGCAGCAAGCGCCGGCAGGGTGGGTTCGGGAGTCGGGGTCGGTGTCTGTACCGGGCCGCTGGACACCTCGGACGCCGGGCGGGTGGGTGCGCCCGTCTCGGGTTGACCTGCGGAGGCCCCGCACGCAGTGAGCAGCACAACCACCAGCCCTGCTGGCAGTCGGCTCAGTCGGCTCACGTGACGTGTCCGCCAGGCCCGGTCACGGCTGCTGCTGCTCACGCAGGGGGGCTCCTTCCTGACGGGTCTGCTCGCTGCCGTGGGCCGGGACCGGCTCGGTGGGGTGAAGCGGTAGGTGATAGGTCGCCATGAGGGCGCCGTCGCGGGTGGGATGGACATCACCGCGCTGCCAGCCGAGTGCCTCGTAGAACGGCCCGGCTCCGCCGGCGCCGTCCAGGGTGGTCAGCTGGGCCTCCGGGGTCCCTGCCGCACGAGCTCGAGCCACGAATCCGGCCACGAGGGCCGCGCCGACGCCGGCCCCGCGACCGTCCGGTGTCACCACGACAGCCGTGATCACGGCGACCGGGTCGTGGAGGCTGCGACGGCTGGGGCCGGAGTCGCCGTGGGTCTGCTCGGTCGACTCGACCGGGCCGGCCGGGGCGGGCCGGCCGGTGAGGCGGCGGAGGTAGGAGGGGGCGCGGGTCCGCAGGAAGTGCAGGGCGAGGCGGGGCCGGACGAGCAGAGACAGGGCGCCGACGGCGCCGAGGTGCAGGCGGTGGTGTCGGACGACGTGGTCGACGTGGGCGACCTGGTCCACGGCGCCGACCAGGCACCCGAGGCGATGGTCGCCGGTGCTGTCGGTCCGGACCGCGACGAGGGCGACGCCGTGGGGGGCGTCGAGGTAGGTGGCGTGCCAGCGGCGCATGAACGCGTCGCCCAGCAGGGGAAACAGTCCGTGGGGCAGGTGCTGGCGGTGGGTGCGGGCGGTGAAGTCGACGTCGGCGGGTGTCGCGCGGCGCACGACGACCTCCGACCACTCGGGGTGTGACGGCATGACGGGGCCTCTCAGGGCTCTGGCGGCTCAAGGACGGACGACGGACGGGACGCGGCACAAGGGCCGCGGAGCACGCTGCAGGCACCGCCCGGGCAGACCCGGGTCGGTGTCGCGCGAGGGCGCCCGTCAGTCGGGGCGGCCGCCGCCGTCGGACAGAGAGGCCGGTACCGACGTCACGGTCACCGGTGGCAGGGGTGCGGCCCGGCGCGGGGCCGCCACGGCAACGTCGAGGACGACGCCGGCGTCGACGTCGACCAGGTGGTGGTGGTGGTGGTCGTCCTCGGCGGGGTCGTCGTGCGCCACGCTCGCGGAGATCAGGACAGACGTCAGCTCTTGGCCCAAGGGCTCGTCGGGGCGCTCGCCTGGGTGTTCGTGACCGTGGTCGTGGTCGCCGGCGTGGCTACCGACCGAGGCGACCGAGGCGACCGAGTCGTGGACGTGCCCGGCGCCGACAGGGTGCCCGCCGGTCTCGGCGTGCACGAGACCCATCGACAGGGCGGCCAGCAGCGACAGCACGACGACGGCAGCAGCAGCCCGCGCGGCACGCAACGCGTACCCCACCGCTCCTGCTGTCATCGACGGATCCATCCCTCCAGGATGGCCCATGACTGTCCGTGGTCCCGACCACGACACGTCTGCCCGGCGTGTGGACGCCACCGACGTGGCGACGGGCGCAAGCCGAACTCCGGCCGCGGCCTGGACCGGCGCTAGCGAGCCATGAGCTGCCGGGATCTGGGGACAAGCTCCGGCGCACGACACACCAGGACGGGGGCTCCCTGAGGGTCACCACGTGACTACTCTTCGGTCGTCCGGCCGCTTCCCACACGACGGCCTCGCACCAGCACCACCTGGCGAAGGAGCCACCCATGGCAGCCAACGACCGTCCCACGACAGGCAGAACCATGCGTCTGCCTCGCCTGTCCACCCTGGGAGCCGCGACCGCGCTGCTGGTCCTGGTGCCAGCCAGCGCGGCTCACGCCCACGGTCTGCGGGGCATCTCCAACGACTCCCCGTGGGGCTTTCTTGCCTCCGGCATCGAGCACATGCTGCTCGGCTGGGACCACCTGTTGTTCATCGCGGGCGTGCTGCTGGTGTCGAAGGGCTGGCGTACCGCGGCGGAGATGATCTCCCTGTTCGCCCTCGGGCACAGCATCACGCTCATCCTCGCCACCATGGTCGGCTGGCAGATCAACGCGACCTTCGTCGACGTCATCATCGGCCTCAGCGTCATCTACGTCGGATTCCTCGCCCTACGGGGCCGCCGGCCGGAGCTGCGGGTGTTCGCGGCCGTGGTGTTCGGTTTCGGCCTCATCCACGGCCTGGGTCTGTCCACCCGGTTGCAGGCCCTGGACCTACCCGAGGAGGGCCTGCTGCTGCGCGTGATCGCGTTCAACGTGGGCATCGAGATCGGCCAGCTGATCGCCATCGCCGGCATCGTCGGCCTGACCAAGGGCGCGCAGTGGATGTGGCGCACCCGCAACCAGCAGCAGCCCCAGGCCGTGCAGGTCGCCTCCATCGCCCTGGTCGTCGGCGGGGTCATCGCCGCCGGTGCCGTGGCCGGCGGCGCCCTGATCGGTGAGGAGGACGAGGTGGCCGCCGTCGCCGCGGCTGGCACCGCAGCCGGGGAGACCTCGGCCACGGCGGCAGCGACCACCTGCACCGAGGGCGAACGGACGATCGAGTTCCCCGGTATGGGCGGGCACACCAGCAAGGCGTTCTTCGAGCCCGGCGAGGAGACCCCCCTCGGGGACATCGGGCACTCCCTCGGCGACGGGTACGTCGCCTATCTCTACCGAGACGACCTGCCCCAGGCCGACGTCGACGCTCTCCGTCAGGCCGTGGAAACCGCCCCCAACAGCGGGGTCCTCGCCGGACCCGTCCCCGGTCAGACCGAAGCCGTCCTCGCCGTCACCCAGACCAGCACCCTCACCTGCGCCGAGGCCGACCACAACGCCCTGGCCGCGTTCACCAACGCCTGGTTCTCCTCCATGGGCGGCTGAGGCGGCTTCACCCGGCCCCACGTCCACCCGCGCCCCCCGGAACAAGCCTGTCGCGGGCGCACCTGCACCTAACGCTTCGGTGTCGTCTCCTATCTCCCGGTCACGGCCGGGATACGCGGCCGCGACGACTGCCGGGCCGGCTCTGGCCAGCAGCCCGCACGGCGGGGTTGCCGCTGCGGGCGGATGCCCGCTTTTGCGATCCCCCTGCGCCGGTGGGGCCCCGTCCCGTAGACCGACCCGCGGCAATAGGTGCCAGGCCGGCGCCGGCGACACCGTTACCGGTGCGACCCCGACGCCCCACCACCACGATCGCGGCGATCGCGGCGAGCACGAGGACCCCAATGACCACGTAGACGGCTGGTTGCACCGCCGGGCCATCGGCCGCCGCCTCGACGACCGGCGTGCCCTGGGTCGTGGCCTCCGCTGCCGGAGCGGCCTGCCCCGCGACGGTGGACGGCGCCGCGGCGGCCGCCGCCCCCGGCTCGGCGCCCTCGGCCGCCGCCAGCTGCGGGTCGGGGCCCTGGGTCGGCGGAGCCCACCCTGCGGGGGCCTGCGTCGGCTCACCCGCGTACGTGAACACGTACGACCCGTCGACGACGTCACCGTCGGACGCGACGCTGGCGTACTCCACCGTGTACTCACCCGCCGCGGGCCAGTGCGCCACGCCCAGCTCCACCGGGAACCCGGTGCTGTAGTACACCGGCTCCCACTCCTCGTCGACCAGGCTGAACTCCTGCACCGGGGTGGCCAGTGGGAACGGTTCTCCGTGGTCCCAGCCGTCATCGACGCGGGTGCCGTCCGGAGCCGTGACCGAGAAGAACGCGAACGGTGCCGGCGCCTCGGTGAAGACCAGAGACAACTCCGTCATCGCCTCACCGATCCTGGCCCCCTCCACCGGGGTGGACTCCGCGGCGACCAGCTGACCGTGAGCAGCGGCCGGCGCCGCGGTCACGACACCACCCACCAGCACGACGGCGACGCAAGACACGGTGGCGGCAACGCGACGCCACGACGAAGGACCATCAGCACTGATAGGCACCGGCGGATTATGTCCCGCTGCTCCAGCAGGACAAAGCAGCCGGCGGGACGCTGTGACCTCCCTCTCAGCCGAGGTGACCGCCCACCCGGGCCGCAGTGACCGATGAGCCCGCAGGGGGTGTGTCCGCGGCCGGGGCGGAGTGCTCATGGCCGTGCTCGGCGGCCGCGGGGGTCTGCAGGTGCAGGGCGTACTGGCCCAGGCCGAACACTGCGACCACCGACACGACCACGACGCCGGTCCCGACCCAGGAGACGATGGCGTCGACCGGGTCCGCGGCCTCCCGCAGCACGAAGGCCACGAACGAGCTGAGCAGACCCAGCGGCACGAGGACGGCGCCCCGGACCGGGAAGTCCTGGAAGTGGGCGATCCCGCCGGACAGCATCCCGATACCAATCGACAGCACCAAGGACGCCAGCACGACCCGCACCAGGGGCGGACGACCCGCCCGGCTGGCCGGCAGGACGACCTCGCTAAGGATCGTCGCGCCCATGAACACCACAGCACCCACCGCGGCCAGCACCAGGTACCGGCCCGGGTCCAGGGGGTAGTGGACGATCCCGCCGCTGATCAGGCCCGCTCCGACGAAGTACCCGACGTAACCCAGGTAGGAGCCCAGCAGCCCCCGCGCCGGGGGCGCGGCCGCCGCGACCGGCGCCGGCTCCGTCGCGGCCCGCTGGGCGGGGATGGCATCGGTGGGGGTGCGCGTGGCGCCCTGTGGGCTCATGAGGTCTCCGCTTCGGACCGGGCATCAGTAGTCGGACCTTGGCCAGTCATGCAGCCCGACACCGATCTAGGTCGACACACCTCGCACCCCTCTGGAGCCGCGTTGACGGCCAATGCTGCCTCGTCACCCGGACGGGTCCCGGGCCGCACGGGAGCCGCCATGCGCCACCGCACGGCGGCTCGTCACCCCGACCCCACAGATACCGGCCCCCTATCGACGCGGCAGACTCTCGAGGCGAGCCACCGCCGCAGAAACCGGCACCGAAGGCCTCCGTGCCCTCGGTTCGGTAGGGGATCCGCATCCGGAACGCTGGGGAGAACGTCTGGGCAGGGCCACGGGGCGGTCCTGCGGCGTCGGCCCGGGACTGCTCGGCGTCCACAGACCGGCGTTGGCTCAGACAGGCTGTCAGGACGCCCTGCTAGCGTATGTCACGCAGGTCGACAACTAGATGAGATCAGGCGACGCGGCACCCTAGGCCCGAGCTCCAAAGACGTGGCGGAATATCCGCGTGAGCAGGCCCCACACCGACACGAATGCCGTCGCGTCACAGATGACGCAGACCAGACGAGTGCCACCGTCGACGTGCCGCTCCCGCTCCACCGGCAAGGCGATGCCGCCCTGCTCCGTGGGATAGCCGGGGCGATCTGACCGTCGTCCACCCGCCGGTCCGCCCCCCGCACGTGGGGGCGTGCCTGCTGGTCCTTGGGAGACCCGTCATGTCTGCACCCGTCATCGAACGACCCACCACGACCACCGACCGCGCCGACGCCGCCTCCAATGGCCGCGTCCTCTCCCCCGCTCGTCCTCACCAACCCGGCGGCCTGGCCGGCCGCCTGCTGACCAGCGGCGAGCAGCGGGTGCAGGACGACCCGACGCTGCGGGCGAGCACGGACATGATCCGGACCTGGGCCGAGGCGTCCAAGGTCTGCGTCCGCCCCCTCCTGCGCAAGGTCACCGACCGCGACACCGGCGACACGTCCACCGTGCCCCTGCCGTGCGGGTCCACCCGGGAGCACGTCTGCCCCGCGTGCGCCTACAAGGCCCGCGGCCTGCGCCAGCAGCAGTGCCGCGAAGGCTGGCACCTCGAACACGAACCCCACCCCCACGACCAGGCCACCAGCGACACGAACCAGGAGGCCACCGACCCCAAGGACCCCACCATGGACAACGACCCCGACGAGCTCGAGGACGGCAGCAGCAACGAGGAGAGCAAGGGCCAGCGGGTGCGATCCACCCGCCGGCGCGACGACGCGGTCGCCCTACCGCACGTGCCGCAGGAGGACCGCACCGTCGGCCGCACGTGGACCGGGAACGACGGGACCGTGTACCGGCCCTCGATGTTCGTCACCCTCACCCTGCCGTCCTACGGGCGCATCTCCCCCGGCACCGGCACCCCCGTCGACCCCGACCGGTACGACTACCGCCGCGCGGCCATGGACGCGGTCCTGCTGCCGAAGCTGTTCTCCCGGTGGGTCGAGAACCTCCGCCGCTCCGCCGGCTACACCGTGCAGTACTTCGCCGTCGTCGAACCCCAACGACGCCTCGCCCCCCACATGCACCTCGCCCTGCGAGGCGCGATCCCACGCAAGCTGCTGCAGCAGGTCACCAAGGCCACCTACCTGCAGACCTGGTGGCCCGCCTTCGACCGGGTCGTCTACAGCGACGACCCCACCGAGATGGCCGGGGGCGCCGGCGGCGTGGGGGTGCCGTGCTGGGCCGACGGCGCCTACCGCGACCCCCACACCGGCATGGCCCTCCCGACCTGGCAGGAGGCCCTGGACGACATCGACGCCCAGCACCAGGCCGGGGCCACCCCGACCCCCGCCCACGTCGCTCGCTTCGGGACGCAGGTCGACATCAAGGGCATCACCGCCCCGTCCAAGGACGCCGACCGCGCCATCCGCTACCTCACCAAGTACCTCACCAAGTCCATCGCCGACACCTACACCCCCGGCACCACCAGCCCCGACGCTGACGCTGACTTCGACTTCGACGCGGGCGACCCTCGCGACCACCACGGCCACAGCGGCTACGAGCACGGCGCCGACGACGACGACCCTCGTGGCTTCGGCAGTGGTCCGGCTCGATGGGACGCGGCGTCCGTCCGAGCCACGGCGATACGGGCCCGGTACGAGGCGCACATCGACCGCCTGCACCAGGAGGTCCGGTGGCTGCCCTGCTCCCCGGAGTGCGCGAACTGGCTCCGCTACGGCGTGCAACCCAAGGACCCTTGCGCCGGCCTGGTCCCCGGCCGCTGTCCGAAGCGGGCCCACGACCGGGAGAACCTCGGCTACAGCGGCCGCCGCGTCCAGGTCTCCCGCAAGTGGTCCGGCAAGACCCTCGCCGAACACAAGGCCGACCGCGCCACCGTCATCCGCGAAACCCTCGCCGCAGCCGGGATGAGCGCGCCTGAGGTCGACCGTCTCGCCGTGGACCAGGTCCTCGACGACGGACTGCCCCGCTTCGTCTGGGAAGACGTCCCCACCACCCAGGACGACTACGCCATGGCCATCCTCACCTCCGTGCGAGAACGCGACCGCTGGCGCGAGCAGTACGAACACGCCAAGAACCACCCCCTCCCCGACACCGCCAGCAACCCCGTCGACGGTGCCGCGGGAATCGGGCCACCCGACCTCGCGCCTCCGGGTGGGGGCTGTGCGAACCCGATCAGCAGCGAACGTGAACCGGTCGATCTGGACGACGAGAGAGGCGAAGACGATGGATGAGCAACTGTTGTCTCGGGTGGACGTCGAGAGCGTTGTTGCCGGTCACCCATGGACGGGAGTCCGGCCATGAGCGAGGTCCCGCGGCCGGTCTCGGTGGTCCTGCGGCGTCGCTGGCACACGGTGCCGGAGGTCGCGGACATGCTGGGGTTCGGGGTGTCGAAGACGAAGCGGCTGGTGGCCGAGGGCGCGATCCGCTCGGTGAAGGACGGCGGGCACCGGCGCGTCCTGCCGGAGTGGGTGGACGAGTACGTCGAGCGGGTGACGCGGACCGGCCACTGGGGTGCGGCGTGACGAGCCGAAAGGTGCGGGCTCGGGCCAACGGTGAGGGGTCGATCTTCACGTACCGGAACGGGTTCGCCGCCTACGTCGTGGTCGACACCCCGGCCGGTGGTCGCCAGCGGAAGTACGTCTACGGGAAGTCCCGTGACGACGTGCACCGCCGGTGGGTGGCGCTGAGCCATGAGGCCGCTCGTGGGGCCGTGGCCACGAGCGTGCCGACGGTGGCGCAGCTGATGTTCCGGTGGCTCGCGGAGGACGTCCGTCCGAACCTGTCGCCCAAGACGGTCGAGAAGTACGAGATGTTCTCGCGGTTGTACGTCGTGCCTGGGCTGGGCGATCGGCGGGTCGACCGGTTGAGCGTGCGCGACGTGCAGGCGTGGGTGAACTCGTTGCGGGTCACCTGCCAGTGCTGCGCCCAGGGCAAGGACGCCGCCCGGCCGCAGCCCCGCTGCTGCGCGGTCGGGGCCTGTTGCGCTCAGGTCGTCTCCCCTCGGACGATCAAGGACGCCCGGGACGTGCTGCGGGCGGCGCTGGGCAGTGCTGCTCGGGACGAGCTCGTCAGTCGGAACGTGGCGACGCTCGTCCGGTTGCCGGCGGCTCGACGTCGCGCACCCGGGGCATGGACGGTGACGGAGGCGCGGACGTTCCTGGAGTCCGCCCGGTCCGACGACGACCCCTACTACGTCGCCTACGTGCTGCTGCTGGTACTCGGCCTGCGTCGCGGTGAGGTGCTCGGACTCGGCTGGGACGACGTCGACCTGAACGCCGGACACCTGCGGGTCGAGTGGCAGGTGCAGCGGGTCGGAAGCGACCTCATCCGCCGCGAGACCAAGACCCCGACGTCGGACGCGACCCTGCCCCTCCCGGGTATCGCCGCGGCCGCGCTCCGGCAGGCGAAGGAGCTGCGCCAGCAGTGGCAGGCAGCGGCCGGGGCGACGTGGGACGACCAGGGCATCGCCGGCGGTCTCGTGGTCACGACCCGCTTCGGCGGCGCGCTCGAGCCGCGCAACTTCTACCGGTCGTTCCAGGCCCGCTGCCGCGCCGCCGGCGTCCGGTCGGTGGCGGTGCACTCGACCCGCCGCACGTGTGCGTCGCTGCTCGCGGCGCTCGACGTGCACCCTCGGGTGGCGATGCAGATCCTTCGGCACAGCCAGATCGCGGTGACGATGAACGTTTACACGGAGACGTACTCCGAGGACACCGTGCGAGCCCTGCAGCGCCTCGGGGAGACCTTCGACGGGCCCGTGGGGGCGGCGTAGGTGTACTTCGTAGGTGTACTGCCCCTGATCGGGACCGACAATCTGGGTCGAAACCCGGTCTGACCTGGGTGGAGCTGAGGGGATTCGAACCCCTGACCCCCTCGTTGCGAACGAGGTGCGCTACCAGCTGCGCCACAGCCCCTTGCGAGGGTCGAGATTAGCACCGCGCGGGGGGTGCCCCGGTCCGTCCCACCGGCCGGCGGGCACCGGGAGGCGCCTCAGCCCGTGGCGCTGCGCGGCTGCTCGGCGGGGGTGTCGAGGCCCCGCAGGTCCACCTCGGCGGGACCGATGGTGCCGTCGGCCGCCGGCACGTCGGCGGGCGCGTCCTGCGGCCTCTCCTGCGAGGCCGGGGTGAGCACCTCGGCCGTGGCCGGCATCGACCAGGGCAGCGCGGGCGGGCGGTGGCTGGCCGGCTTGGACGCGTAGACCGGGCCGGGGACCTCGACCGGGGTCCAGGTCTCCGCGGCGTGCTCGGGCCGCGCGGCCTCCGTGCCACCAGCGACCGCGGGCAGGGCCGGCGGCTCGGCGACCTGGGTCCGGGGTGCGGCGGGGCGGGTCGCACGGTCGTCGAACACCTCGGTGGCGACACGGTGGGCCCGCGGCGGCAGTGCCCGCACCCGGACCGGCGCAGCGGTGGCGCGACGACGGACGCCGGCGACCGCGGCGCCGGTGACCAGGACACCGGTCAGCCAGGCACCGGCGACCGCGGGCGCCCAGACGGGCATCGTCCCGGCGAGCGCGGACCCGGCCGTGACGAGGAGCGCGGCCGCGCCGAGCAGGGCGGCCCAGGCGCGGACCCGCACGCCCAGGCGGGTGCGGCGGGCGTCCCGCCGGAGGGCCTCGGCGAGGTCGCGGGTGGGCCGCGCGGGCAGGTCGTCGGAGACCAGCGGACGGTCGGCGGTCAGCACGACCCGACGGGACGGGCGCTGCGCCGCGGGGCGGTGCAGCACACGCACGGCCCCGGAGCTGTGGTCGCCGCCCCGGTGGTCGAGGCGGGCCGCCCGCTCCTTGACGAGGACGGGGACGAGGTACAGCCCCCACAGAGCGAGGATCGCGACGAAGATGATCCCACCGGTGCCCACGGCCACGACGGTAGGCGTCACCACGGCCGTGGCCCCGGACGTCGGGCGCGTGTCGCGGCCGGGCCGTCGATCAGTGCGGCGGGGCCTCACCCCGGGGCCCCCGTACAGCGGCCCGGCGGGGGTCGTGCAGCCGCTCGTGCAGCCCGTCGGGGACCTCGTCGGCGGTGACCGCGAACGACAGGTGGTCCCGCCAGCCCCCGTCGATGTGCAGCAGCCGCAGCCGCAGACCCTCCTCGCGCAGCCCGAGCTTGCGGACCACGGCCAGGCTGGGGGCGTTCTCGGGCCGGATGTTGACCTCGACCCGGTTCAGGCCCTCCGCGAAGCAGTGGTCGACCACCATCGCCACGGCGCACGGCACGTGCCCCTGACCGGCGACCCGCTGGTCGACCCAGTACCCGACGCTGCCGCTGCGGTAGGCGCCCCACGCGATCAGCGACACCGTGACCTGGCCCGCCAGCCGCCCGTCCACCTCGATCACCAGCGGCACGGCGCGACCCTCGCGGGCCTGCCGACGCAGCCCGGACACCATCTGCGCGAAGCTGGGCGGGCTGCCGCCGTCCGGGGAGGTCGCCTCCCACGGGCGCAGCCACTCCCGGTTGCGCAGCTGCACGTCGTTCCAGGCCGCCAGGTCCCGACGGCGCAGCGGCCGGAGCCGGGTCCGGCCGTGCTCCAGCGTCACCGGCCACAGGGTCACCGTCGTCGCCCTCCACGTCGTCCCGCCCCCGCGGTGGCGCGCACCCCCCGGTCCGTCACGACTCCCCGCGTCCGTGCCCGTGGGCCGAGACGCCGGCGAGCATGGCGGCGGCGTGCGGCAGCAGCGGACCCAGCAGCTCCAGCGCGTCGCGGCAGGCCCCGGTCGACCCGGGCAGGGTGACCACCAGGGTGCTCCCGGCGACCCCCGCGACCCCGCGGGACAACGAGGCCGTCGCCACCCCGCGCCGCAGCCCGTCCGCCCGCAGCGCCTCGGCGAGGCCCGGGACCAGCCGGTCCAGCAGCGGCTGCACCTGCTCCGGCGTGGTGTCGTCGGCGGTCAGGCCGGTCCCGCCGGTCAGCAGCACGACGGCCACGTCCTCGGCCAGGCAGCGGCGCAGGGCGTCGGCGACCGGGTCGCCGTCGGCCACCACCAGCGGCGCGGGCACGTCCCAGCCCAGCTCGCGCAGACCGTCGACCAGCAGCGGTCCCGAGCGGTCCTCGGCCTCCCCGGCCGCGGCCGACGTGGACACGGTCACGACCCGCGCGCTCCCCAGCGGCGGCGCGTCAGTCCCGGACCCAGTCACCGGACCGCCCCCCGCTCTTGGCCACCACCCGCACGTCGGTGATCTCGCTGCAGCGGTCCAGCGCCTTGACCATGTCGACCACCGCGAGCCCCGCCACCGCCACGGCGGTCAGGGCCTCCATCTCGACCCCGGTCCGCTCGGCCGTGCGCACCGTGGCCCGCAGGCTGACGCCGGCGTCGACCACCGTGACGTCCATGACCACGCCGTGGATGGCGACCGGGTGCGCCAGCGGCACCAGCTCCGGCGTGCGCTTGGTGGCCTGGATGCCGGCGAGTCGGGCCACGGCCAGCACGTCGCCCTTGGGCACCGTCGCGTCGCGCAGGGCCCGGACGACCACGTCGGAGCAGCGGACCAGACCGGTCGCGGTCGCCTCGCGGACCGTGACGGCCTTGGCGGTGACGTCGACCATGCGGGCCGCCCCGGCTGCGTCGACGTGGGTGAACCCCGCCCCGCCGGTGGGGCTCGAGGGTCCCGCGGACCCGGGTGTGCCTGTCATGACGTCTCCTCGCTCACGCCCGGCCCCTGCCGAGCACCAGGCAGTCCAGCACGGAACCGACCTCCACGCCGGTCGTGGCCTCCGGGACCTCGGCCAGCGCGTCCGCCGCGGCCAGGTCGGCCACCAGGTGGCTGCCCTGCCCCCCCACCGGGGTGCAGACGACCTCGGCCCCGTCGTGGGACAGCGCCACCCGGGCGTACTGCCGCTTGCCGGCCGGCGAGCGCCAGCCCTCGCGCACGGTGGCCCGCACCCGGGGCCGCCCCACCTGGGCCTCCCCGAGCAGGGTCCGCAGCACCGGCCGGGCGAACACCTCGAACGACACCATCGAGCTGACCGGGTTGCCCGGCAGGCAGAGCACCGGCACCCGCCCCTCGCCCAGGACCCCGACACCCTGCGGCCCGCCCGGCTGCATGGCCACCTTGCGGAAGGTGACCGTGCCGGTCTCGCGCAGCAGGGACTTGACCACGTCGAAGGCCCCCATCGACACCCCGCCGGAGGTGATGAGCAGGTCCGCCCGGTCGACGGCGTCCGCCAGGGCGGCCCGCAGCCCGTCGGCGTCGTCGTCGACGGCCGGCACCCTGGTCACCTCGCAGCCGAGCTCGGCGGCGTAGGCGGCCAGCCCGATCCCGTTGGAGTCGTACACCTGCCCCGGTCGCAGCGTCGCCCCCGGCTGGACCACCTCGTCCCCGGTCGACATCACCACCACGCGGGGCACGCCCCGGACCCGGACGTGCTCGCGCCCGACGGCCACCAGCAGGGACATGGTCCGCGGCGACAGCCGGGTGCCGGCGCGCAGCACGGTCTCCCCCGCCTGCACGTCGTCCCCGGCCCGACGCACGAACCGGCCCGGCGTGGCCGGGGCCCGCACCTGCACCTGCGCGGTCCCGCCGTCGGTGTCCTCGACCGGCACGACGCCGTCCGCGCCGGGCGGCACCAGGCCCCCGGTCATGATCCGGACAGAGGTGCCGGGCGCCAGGGGGGCGGGCACGTGGCCGCCGGCCGCGACGTCACCCAGGACGGGCAGCACGACCGGGTGCTCGGGGCTCGCACCGGCGACGTCGGCGCAGCGGACCGCGTAGCCGTCCATCCCGGAGTTGTCGTCCCCGGGCAGCGGGGCCCGGGCGACCACGTCCTCGTCGAGGACCCGGTCGAGGACCTCGGTGACGGGCAGCACGACCGGGGGCAGCGGGCGCAGGAGGGCCAGGCAGTCGGCCAGGTGCTGCTCGACCGGGACCGGACCGCCCGCGCCGCGGCTCACGACGAGGAGGCGGCGCCGCCGTCGGCGACGAACTGCTGCAGCCAGGCGCGGAAGTCCGGGCCCAGGTCGTCGCGCTCGCTCGACAGCTTGACGACCGTCTTGAGGTAGTCCAGCCGGTCGCCGGTGTCGTAGCGACGACCCCGGAACACCACGCCGTGGACGCCGTGGCCCTCGCCGTCGGTGGTGGCCAGGGTCTGCAGCGCATCGGTCAGCTGGATCTCGTTGCCACGCCCCAGCGGGGTGTGGCGCAGCACCTCGAAGACGGCGGGGTCCAGCGCGTAGCGGCCGATGATGGCCAGGTTGCTGGGCGCCTCGTCGACGTCGGGCTTCTCGACCAGGCCGGTGACCCGGACCACGTCGTCCTCACCGGTGGGCTCCACCGCCGCGCAGCCGTAGAGGTTGATCTGGTCGGCCGGGACCTCCAGCAGCAGCACGACGCTGCCGCCGTACCGGGACTGCACGTCGAGCATGCGGGGCAGCACCGGGTCGCGCGGGTCGATCAGGTCGTCGCCCAGCAGGACCGCGAACGGGTTGTCGCCGACGTGCTCCGCGGCGCACAGCACCGCGTGGCCGAGGCCCCGCGGGTCGCCCTGGCGGACGTAGTGGATGGTGCCCAGGTCGTTGGAGGCCTGGACCTGGCGGAGCAGCTCGTCCTTGCCCTGCGCCTGCAGCGACGCCTCGAGCTCGGCGTTGCGGTCGAAGTGGTCCTCCAGCGCCCGCTTGCTGCGGCCGGTGATCATGAGGACGTCCTCGAGGCCGGCGTGGACGGCCTCCTCGACCACGTACTGGATCGCAGGCCGGTCGACGACGGGCAGCATCTCCTTGGGCGTGGCCTTGGTCGCGGGCAGGAACCTGGTCCCCATCCCGGCGGCGGGGATCACGGCCTTGGTCGTGCGGCGTTCGGTCGACGTCATGGGTGGACCCTAACGGGGGCGACCCTGGGCCGAGGAGTCCCGCTCCGAGGACCCGAGGGCGCCGGCGGGGCTGGACAGCTGCACCAGCCCGGCGACCTCCACCCGGTCCCGGCCCCCGGTCTTGGCCCGGTACAGCGCGTCGTCCGCGGAGCGCATCACGTCGGTCGCGGTGCTGCCGTGGTCCGGGAACGCCGCCACCCCCACGGACGCGGTGATGACGATGTCCGGGCCGTCCGGCAGGTGGAACACCTCCGACCGGATCGCCGTCAGCACCCGCTCGGCGAGCTTGGTGGCGCCGTCCACGTCGGTCTCCGGCAGCAGCAGCGCGAACTCCTCACCGCCGTAGCGGGCCACGGTGTCGACCTCGCGGACGCACTCCTGGACCCGGCGGGCCAGCTCGCGCAGGACGGCGTCGCCCGCGGCGTGGCCGTAGGTGTCGTTGACGGGCTTGAACCGGTCGATGTCCAGCATCAGCACCCCGAGCGGGTGCGAGAACCGGCTGGCGCGCTCCAGCTCTCGGGCCAGCATGGTGGTCAGGTGGCGGAAGTTGTTGACGCCCGTGAGCGGGTCGGTGACCGACAGCCGCTCGACCTCCTGGTGGTCCTTGATGTTGCCCAGCGCGGTGCCGGCGTTGCTCGCCAGCGCCCCGATGGCCTCGAAGGCGACGGCGTCGTACCCGGGCGCCCCCGGGTCGCGGGCGACGACCACGGCGCCCAGGGGACGGCTGGTGCTGCCGAGCGGGATGGCCAGGACCGGTCCCAGCCGGTCGGTCCCGGCCAGCTCGATGACGGCCCGCTCGGCCAGGGCCCGCTCGGCCACCGTCTGCAGCGCCTGACGGGTCGTGTCGTCCAGCGCGTCGGGGCCCTCGGTGCGCGAGTCCGAGCGCAACGACAGCACCCGACGTCCCAGCCGGGAGGACCGGTCGTTGTGCAGCGCCAGACCCATCGGCGCCTCCGCCGCGAGCAGCGCGGCCTGCAGCACGGTCTGCAGGAGGCCGTCGCGGTCGTGGGTCTGCTGCAAGGCGTCGCCGAACCGGCTGAACGCGTCCAGGAACGCCCCGCGGCGCCGATGGGCGTCGGCCTCGCTGGCCCGCAGGTCCCGGGCCAGCGAGCCCAGGACGGCGGAGACGCCCTTGACGTCGGCGTCGGCGTCCGCCGGGGCGCCGCCGGCGGCGGCGAGCAGGTCCTCCCCGGCCGCGATCCGGCGGGCGAGCTCGGCGAGCTCGGTCAGCGGGCGGGTCAGGGTCGCCGACAGCAGCCACACCAGCGCCACGGCGCCGAAGGCGGTGACCACGAACGCGATCGCGAGCCTGCGGTCGACCGACGGCTGCATCTGGCCCACGGCCGCCACCCGCAGCCCGGGGCTGGTGGCGGGCTCACCGGTGAGCACCGGGCCGGCCAGGACGTAGCGGCGGTTCATCACGGCCCCGGTGCGCGAGGGGTCCGCCGCGGGCACGGTCTGACCGACGGCCAGGGTGCCGACCTGCTGGAGCAGCTCCTCCTCGAAGCGGGCGAGCTCCTCCTCGGCCCGGACCTGGTCGACGACCACCTCCGACCCGTCGGCGGACCCGGTGGAGGTCCCACCCGCGGTCCCGGTCACCGGCGCGCCCAGCAGGTCGGGGACGAAGGTCGACGACGTCACCAGCACCCCGTCGCCGTCCAGCAGCACCAGGGACCCCGCCCGGAGCCCGACCGCCGTGACGAGCCGGTCGACCGCCTCGCCGTCCAGCGCCGAGACCGCGAGCACCGTCCCCAGCAGCTGGCCCTGGACGACGACCTGCACCTCCACGGCGAGCGCGGCGGGGGTCCCGATGCCCCCCTCGCCGCAGGAGCGGCCCAGGTAGGGCTGCGGGTCCTGGGCGACCTGCTCGGCGCCCGGTCCGCCGGTGGCCAGGACCCCGCCGTCGACGTCGAGCAGCACCACGGCCCAGGGGTCGTCGGGGGTCGCCGCGGCGGACACCACGGACTGGGCGGCGTCGGCGACCGCCTGCTCCGGGGAGACCGTCGGGTCCGCCACCGACACGGCCACCTGGAGCCGGGTCGCGACGAGCGCGGCGCGGTCGCCCACGGCGGCGCAGTCGCGCACCAGCAGCGAGGCCGTCGCGGTCGACGCCTCCTCCAACCGGATCTGCCGCTCGTTGCCCACCGACTGCGGCAACAGGACCCCGGCGATGGTGAACACGCCGAGCAGCGGCACGACGGCAGCGACGACGAGCGCCACCGCCACCCGCACCCGCACGCTCATGGCGCCTCCATACCCGGGCGCCCTGGTGGGCACCGTGTCCGAACAGCCAGGATCCTCCCATGCACCCCGGTCCAGGCTCCGCCAAGCAGGTGACGCGTCGCCGGGTCCGTCTCGACCGGGCCGCCCGGGGTGTAGGGGCGGCCGGCCGCGCGGCCGCGGCCCTCGGGGACAGGGTCCCGGAGCTGGTGGCCCTGGTCGCGGACGGCTCCGCCGGATCGGGCCTGACGGTCGCCGCGTACGTCTCGTGGACGAGGGAGCCGGGCACCGGGCCGCTGCGGCTGCGGTTGGCGCAGCTGGGGCACCGGGTGCTGCTGCCGTGGCTGGAGGACGACCTGGACCTGGACTGGGTGGTCGACGACCTGGCCGGCCCCGCCGACCCCACGGACCCGGCGCTCCCGGACCTGGCGCTCCCGGGCCTGACGCCCCCGGACCCGATGCGCCCGGAGGGGGTGCGGCTGGGCCGCGGCGCCGTCGCGGACGTCGACCTGGTCCTGGTGCCCGCCCTCGCCGTCGACGGCGCCGGCACCCGGCTGGGCCAGGGCGGCGGGTCCTACGACCGCGCGCTGGCCCGGCTGCGCCCGTGGGTCCCGCCTCCGGCCGGGGCGCCCGGCAACGGCCGCCCGCTGGTGCTGGCCGTCGTCCACGAGGAGGAGCTGCTGCCGGCGGGCGAGCTCCCCCGCGAGCCCCACGACGTCACCGTCGACGGGGCGCTCACCCCGTCCGGCGTGAGGTGGCTGGGCGCCCGGCTCAGCCGTCCGCCCGCAGCACCAGCCGCTCCCGGGCCACCGCCTCCACCGCCTCGGGCGTGACCGCCCACGGGTAGGACCCGCCGTCGACCCAGGTCCCCAGCTGGTTGCCGTGGTAGCGGTCGGTCGGGTGCCCGGACACCCCGGTCAGGTCGACCCAGCGGGACCCGCCCACGTCCGCGGGGTCCGCGGGGACGGACAGGTCGACGACCATCCGCATGCTCGGCACGGCTGTCACCTCGAACGTGCCCGAGGACGCGTCCCAGGACGTCGCGTTCACCACCCCGGTCCCGCCGGGCAGCCCGACCGTGGACAGGTTGAACAACCCGCGCACCGGCGCCGGCACGGCCTCGCCGCCCAGGGGCGTGTGCTGCGGGGTGAGCGTGTGCACCTGCCCCCAGGACCAGCTGTCGGGGTCCTTCGCGACCTGCCGCGTCAGGCGGAGCCGGGCCTCGACGAGGGCCTGCCGCAGCACCTCGTCGCGGGACTCGACGACGTTGACCGTCGTCACGTCGTCCCACCAGGCGTCGTCGGGGCTGCGGAGCAGCTGGGCGACCACGGTGAACCAGCGCGAGCCGCCGTTGGGGTGCAGCTGCAGCGGCAGCTCGTCGTGGAAGGCGCCGGCCAGCAGCTCGGCCCAGACGGCGTTGAAGTACGCGGCCGCCGCGGAGTCGCTGCTCTGCGAGCCGTCCCAGTCGCGGAGCAGGTCCACCCCGTCGGCGGTGAAGTCGTCCAGCCCGTCCACGTCCAGCAGGTAGGGCAGCAGCGTCTCCGCGAGGGGGTTGACGTCGTCCAGCTGCAGCTCGGCCATCTCGTCCGCGGTGACGTCGCCGCGCTCGACCAGCCCAGCCAGCGCGGTCTCGAGCCGGGCCGCGCGGTAGCCGTGGTCGGTGTCGACGCCCAGGTAGGGGCCGCTGCCGACCGTCTGGACCCGGTTGTTGGCCGTGACGAGCCAGCCCCGTGCCGGGTCGACGACCACCGGCAGCTGCTCGGCGGGCACGTAGCCGACCCAGTCGTAGGCCGAGGTCCAGCCGGGCACCGGGACGCGGCCGTCGCCGGCGGCCCGGACCGGGACGCGGCTCGGGGTGACGTAGCCGATCGACCCGTCCGGGCCGGTCTCGGCGAAGACGACGTTCTGGCCGGGCACGTCCAGCAGGCCCGCGGCCTCGACGACCTCCTCGGCGGAGGTGGCGCGGTTCATGGCGAGGACCGCCGCCATGGTCCGGCCGGGGTCCGACGCGGTCCAGCGCAGCGACACGGCGTAGCCCGGGCCCCGGGTCGGCGAGCCGGGCGCGACCGGGAGGCCGCGCCCGATGGACACCAGCGGGTCGACGACGTCGCTGAGCAGCGGCCCGTTGCCCGTCTCGCGGACCTCGAGGGTGACCGGTTCGCCGCCGGCGACCTGGATGACCTCCTCGCGCACCGTCAGCGGCAGCATCTGCCCGTCCAGCTCGTACTCGTCGCCGACGACCCGTTCCAGGACGAAGTCCGTGTGGTCGGCGTACAGCGTGGTCAGCCCCCACGCCACGTCCGGCGTCCGGCCGACGAACACCCCCGGCAGGCCCGAGAACGAGAACCCGGTGACGTCGAACGGGCACTCCTCGCTCACCCGGCGGCAGTGCAGGCCCACCTGGTGCCAGGTCGAGGGGGACGACGGGGCCAGGTGCGGGTCGTTGGCCAGCAGCGGGGCGCCGGTGTCGGTGTGCTCGCCGGCGACGACCCACGAGTTGGACCCCAGGCCCTCGACGGCCACCCCGCTCAGGTCACCACCGGTGGACAGGGCGGCCAGGGTGTCGGCGAGCGCCTGCTCCCCCGGGCGCCCGACGGCGGCGAGCGCGGCCTCGGCGGGCTGCACCGCAGCCGGGTCCACCGCGGCCGGGTCGGCGACGACCGCCCGTCCGGAGGTGCCCGAGGCCAGCACCTCGTCGGGGACGATCAACGGGTTGGTCGCGGGGTAGGCCGGGTAGAGCTGGTCGACCCGGGCCGGGGTCTCCCCCCGGGCCAGCAGCAGGCCCCGCCCCAGCTCGTCGGAGTAGTTGGACCGCAGGTCCCAGGCGAGGGCCTTCAGCCAGGACAGGGAGTCCACCGGGGTCCACGGCTCGATCTCGGCCTCGGGCAGCTGCAGCGACAGGACGGTGTAGGCCAGCGACAGCCGGCCGGGCGAGCGCTCGTCTAGGTAGGCGTTGACGCCGGCGGCGTAGGCCTCCAGGTAGGACACGACGACCGGGTCCAGCAAGTCCAGCTCCGCCTGGGCCGTGCGTCGCCAGCCCAGGGTGCGGACGACGACGTCGGCCTCCAGCGCCTGCTCGTCGGCGCCGACGAGCTCGCTCAGCCGGCCCGCCGTGACGTGCCGCCGGACGTCCATCTCGAAGAACCGGTCCTGGGCGTGCACGTATCCTTGCGCCCGGAACAGGTCCTCGGCGGTGTCGGCGTAGACGTGCGGGACGCCCTGGGCATCCCGGACCACGTCCACGTCGGCCTGCAGACCCGCCAGGGCCGCCTCCCCGGAGCGGTCCGGCACCGCCCGTCGGACCGACACCGCGACCACCGTCAGCCCGACGACCAGGACGACGACCAGCAGGCCCGCGACAGCCAGACCGACCCGACCGACCACCGACCGCCTCGTCACCAGGCGAAGAGTAGGCCAGGCCGCCTGTCAGGAGGACGGACCGATGACCGCGGTTTCGCCCGAGCTCACGCTGGTGCTGGGTGCGCTCGTCCTGATCGCCGCGGTCGCCGCGGTCCGGCTGGCGACCCGGACCGGGCTGCCGTCGCTGCTGCTGTACCTGGGCCTGGGCGTGCTGCTGGGCGAGGACGCCCTCGGGATCCCCTTCGACGACGAGGAGCTGGCCCAGACGATCGGGTACACGGCGCTGGCGCTGATCCTGGCCGAGGGCGGCCTGACCACCCGCTGGGAGTCCATCCGCCGGTCGCTGGCCCCCGCCGCGTCCCTCGCCACAGTCGGGACGTGCGTGTCGTTCCTGGTGACCGGCCTGGGGGCGTGGCTGCTGCTGGACGTCGACCTGGTGACGGGGCTGCTGCTGGGCGCCGTCGTGGCCAGCACCGACTCCGCGGCCGTGTTCTCGGTCCTGCGCTCCGTCAAGCTCCCCCGCCGCCTGGTCGGCATCCTCGAGGCCGAGTCCGGGCTGAACGACGCGCCGGCGATCCTGGCCGTCCTGGCCCTGACGGCGGCCGCGGCCGGCACGTCGGAGTCCGCGTGGTGGGTGTCGGTCCTGATGGCGGCGGGGGCGCTGCTGATCGGCGTGGCGGTCGGCGTGCTGACCGGCCGCGGCGGGGCGGTCGTGCTGCGGCGCCTGGCCATCCCGTCCTCCGGGCCGTTCCCGCTGGCCGTCCTGGCCGTGACGGGCATCGCCTACGGCGCGGCCGTCCTGGCCGGGGGCAGCGGGTTCATCGCGGTCTACGTCTGCGCCCTGGTCCTGGGCAACGCCCGGCTGCCGCACGGCAGCGCCATCCGCGGGTTCGCGACCTCGCTCGGCTGGCTGGCGCAGATCGGCCTGTTCGTCCTGCTGGGGCTGCTGGTCACCCCCTCCGACCTGCCCGCGGTGCTGCTGCAGGGCCTCGCGGTCACCGCGGTGCTGGTCGTCCTGGGCCGCCCCCTGTCGGTCGTGCTGTCCCTGGTGTGGTTCCGGGTGCCCTGGCGCGACATGGCGTTCCTGTCGTGGGCGGGGCTGCGCGGCGCCGTGCCGATCGTGCTGGCCACCATCCCGGTGGTCGCCGGCCTGCCGGGGTCCCAGCAGGTGTTCAACGTCGTGTTCGTCGTCGTCGTCGTGTCGGTCCTGCTGCAGGCGCCCACGCTGCCGGCCATGGCGAGGCTGCTGGGGATGCGGGAGGACCCCGACAGCGACGACGTGGACGTCGAGAGCTCGCCCCTGGGCCGGATGGGCGCCGACCTGCTCGAGTTCAAGGTGCACGACCGCTCCCGGCTGCACGGCGTCAGCGTGCTGGAGCTGCGGCTGCCGCAGCCGGCGCACGTGTCGCTGATCGTCCGCCCCGACGGGGCCGTGGTCCCCACCCCCACCACGACGCTGCGCCACGGCGACGCGGTCCTGGTCGTCACGACCCCGGCGGTCCGGGAGCGGGTGGACCGCCGGCTGCGTGCGGTCAGCGAGGGCGGCCGGCTCGCGGGCTGGGGCGGGGACGGCCCGCAGGGGCCTCCGGGTGGCAGGCGGAACACCTGAGGCCGGGTTACGTTGACGGGACAGCGGCGGCACCCTGACCTGCCGCGACGGAGGGAGCGACACGTGCCTGCAGCCGTACCCGACCTGTCGGTCGAGCCGCCGGCGGCCGACCTGGCGGACGGCTCGGACCCGGCCTCGACGCTGGTGAGCGGGCCCATGCCGGAGCCCGACCTGGCCGCCGCCACGGACGCCGCCCGGTCGTTCCTGACGGCGCTGGGCGTGGACCTGTCGGCCCCGGGCCTGGACCGCACCCCGCTGCGGATGGCCAGGGCCTACGCCGAGATGTTCCACCCGCGCCCGTTCGAGATGACGACGTTCGCCAACGACGAGGGCTACGACGAGATGGTGGTCGCCCACGGCATCGGGTTCACGTCGGTGTGCGAGCACCACCTGCTCCCCTTCAGCGGGCACGCCACCGTCGGCTACCTGCCCGGTGAGCGCATCGTGGGGCTGTCCAAGCTGGCCCGGGTGGTGGAGCTGTTCGCCCGTCGCCCGCAGGTGCAGGAGCGGATGACCCAGCAGGTGGCCCGCTTCCTCGCCGACAGGCTGGCCCCCAAGGGGGTCGGGGTCGTGCTGGTCGCCGAGCACTCCTGCATGACCGTGCGGGGGGTGCAGGCCCAGGGCAGCAGCACGACGACGTCGGCCCTGCTGGGCCGGATGCGCGAGGACGCCCGCACCCGCGCGGAGTTCCTGGCGCTGTCCGGGCGCTGACCCGACACGCACTACCCTTGGCACTCGACGGGACGGAGTGCCAGTCCGTCCACCACAGCTGCGGGCCCGCCGGCCCCACGACGCCAGGAGGCCACGTGCCGACGTACGCCTACGCGTGCACCGCGTGCGATCACGAGTTCGACGCCGTCCAGAAGTTCAGCGAGGACTCGCTGACCGACTGCCCCGAGTGCGCCGGGCGCCTGCGCAAGAAGTTCGGCGCCGTCGGTGTCGTGTTCAAGGGGTCGGGCTTCTACCGGACGGACTCCCGCAACGGCTCGGGCGCACCCGCGTCGGGCGGTTCCTCGGACAAGTCCTCCTCCGACAAGTCCTCCTCCGACTCCTCGGAGAAGTCCGCCGCGAAGTCCGCCGACACGTCGTCGTCCGGCTCGAGCGGCACGTCGGACAAGGCGTCGGCGAGCAGCGGGACGTCCTCCTCCGGCAGCGCGTCCAAGGCCTCGTCCGGCTCGAGCACCACCAGCGGCTCGAGCAGCTCCGCCGCCTGAGCTCCGCCGGTCCGCCGGTGGCCGGTCCGCCGGCACGCCCGTCCGCCGGTGGCCGGTCTGCGGACCGGGCCGCGTCCACAGGTCCGTGACGCGCGGCGCCGTCCACAGGCCGGCCACGGTGCCTCACCCCCGCCGCGACCGGGCGGCGACGCTGCCGGGGTGCTGAGCCTCGCCGGAACCTCCGGCCCCGACCCGGTCGCGCGGCGGCGCGTCCGGCGGGCGGGCGCCCGGGCCCGGCCGTGGTTGCTCCCGGTCGCGGTCGTGGTGGCCGCTCTGGTCGTGCCGCTGCGGGTCACGGCCCCCGCCCCGGAGGCCGTCGTCACGCCGGTCCCCCGGGCTCCCTCCGGTCGAGTCCTGGTCGCGGTCACCCCCTCGGACCCGGCCGTCCTGGCCCTGGCGGTGCCCGGCACCGCCGTCGTCGTCTACGCCGCGGCACCTCCCGGGCTCGACCCCGACGCCCGTGGCCCCGCCCGGCTGGTCGCCGACGCGGCCCTGGTGGTCGACCCGGTGCCGGGCGGCCCCGACGCGATGGCGGTCGGCCCGCTGGCCCCGGCGGGGGTGCTGCCCGCTGCTCCTGCGGGCGGGGCCGTCACGCTCGCGGTGACCGACGCCGAGGCGGCGGCGCTGGCCGCGCATCCCGGCGGCGGTCTGACCCTGGCCGTGCGGGCCCCCACCGACCCAGGCGGCGTCGCCCCCGACGGCTGAGGCGGGGGACGTACGAGCGGTGGGACGAGCCGGGGGCCGAGGGCCCCTGTCTGGCTAGTCTCACGCTCGCGCGGGCCCGCGCCAGGTCGACAGCCGAGGAGAATCACCGTGCTCAAGGGTTTCAAGGACTTCGTCCTGCGGGGCAACATCATCGAGCTCGCCGTCGCGGTCGTCATCGGCACGGCCTTCGCCGCCCTGGTGGCCGGCTTCACCGAGAACATCATCAACCCGGTGCTCGCGGCCGCGGGCGGCGGCGGGGACGTCCCGGGCTGGGGCTTCTTCATCCTGTCCGGCGACCCGGCGACGTTCGTCAACGTCGGCAACGTCATCGCGGCGGCGATCCAGTTCCTCATCACCGCGGCGGTCGTCTACTTCGTGTTCGTGCTGCCCATGAACAAGCTGTCGCAGATGCGCAAGCGGGACGAGATCCCCGCCGAGGAGGCCCCGGCCCCCGACATCGAGCTGCTGACCGAGATCCGGGACCTGCTGCGGGGGCAGCAGCAGCCTCGCCCCTGAGCAGGCGGCCCGACCGCCCGCCTCACCAGTGGGGCGGGCGCTCCCGCAGGATCCGGTCGTCCTCGTCCTCGGCCGAGCTCTCGCCCCAGCCGTGGTCGGTGTCGTCCTGGGCGACCTGAGGCACGACGGGGTCCACCCGGTCCGCAGGTGCCGGCCGGGCCGGGACGACGGGTCCGGCGGCGGGCTCCGGCGTCACGGGCTCCGGCGTCACGGGCTCCGGAGCGGCGGGCTCCGACGTCACGGGCTCCGGCGTGGCGGGCTCGACCGGACCGTCGTCGGGCAGGCCCAGCAGGCGGGCGGCCACCCCGGCCACGTCGGCCGCGACCAGCTCGGCCGCGACCAGCCGGTGCTGCCAGCCGGCCTCGACGAGGGCCCAGCGTCGTCCGGCGACGACGGCCGGGTCCGGCTGGGCGACGTCGACGTCGACCACGAGGGCCTGGTGCCCGTGGCGGACGGCGAGGCCACCCCCAGGCCCCGGCGTCACCTCGGCCCCCAGCGACAGCAGGTCCCGGGCCAGGACGGACAGCACGGCCGACCGCTCGCCGGGCACGGGCTGGACGGGGGTCGCGCTCGCCCGACCCTCGGGCCGGCCACCACCCCGCCCCGGGCCCTCGGCCGCGGTCTCGACGGCGACCAGCACCTCCGCCAGCGCCTGGGCGCCCGGCGTGCGCAGGCGCGAGGGGTCGAGGTCCCGTGAGCGCAGTGCCGTCACCACGTGCAGCCGGTGCCGGGCCCGGCTGACGGCCGTCGTCAGCAGGCCGGCGCCGCCGGGCGCGTCCAGCGCCCCGAAGCGGTGGATGACGCGACCGTGCGGCGTGCGGGCGAACCCGGTGCTCAGCAGCACCTCGTCGCGCTCCAGGCCGCGGGCCTGGTCGACGGAGGCCACCACGACGGGTTCGGGCCGGGTCGGGCCGAACGCGTCGGCCAGGGCCGGGTAGGCCCGCACGGCCCGCCTGACGCCCGCCGCGACGGCCGCGGCGTGGGCGCGGGTGAGCCCGATGACGGCAACGGAGCGGGGCGGGTCCTGCGCGGCCAGGTCGACCACGAGCCGCAGCGTCTCCTGCACGACGTGCTCGACCTCGACCTCGGTGGAGTCCAGCTGCTCGGTCTCGCCCGAGGGCAGGCCCACCGCCGTGTCCAGGAACGTACGGGTGACGGTGGTGCTGCGCTCCGGTGAGCCGGCCGTGGCGACACGGCTGCTCCCGGTGGCGCTCGCCAGGGCCGCGAGGGTGGCGTCGTGGGTGCGGTGCGCCGTGCTGAGCCGGTCCACCGGCAGGCACCCGGCCAGCACGGTGGCGGCCGAGCCGGGCCGGGCCGGGCCGATGTCGCCCAGCGCCACGACCTGCGCGGTCCGGGCGAGCGCGCCGCACACCTCGACGAAGCCGGAGCGGCCGGCGTCGTCGAGGACCACGACGTCGACGTGCTCGTCGACGGGCAGGTCGGCGACGTCGGAGGGCACCAGGACCCGGACGGGGTCCGACAGCCGCGACCGGGGGTCGAGCCCGTCGCGCGCGGCCCGGACCCGCCCGGCGGCCGCCGCCACCCAGTCCTGCTGCGAGGCCGCGTACCGGTCCACCGCCTCGACGGTGGCGCCGCGCTCGCCCGTGGCGGGCGCGGTGGCCTCGGCGACCCCGAGCCACCAGGCCAGCCGCAGCTCCCGCGCCGCCATCGCGGGGCTCACCTCGCCCACCGGCAGGGCACGCAGGCGCTGGAGCAGCACCTCGCCGCCCCGCTCGCCGACCCGCTGCTCCAGCAGGGTCCGCCGCGGCAGGTCGTCCAGGGCGGCGGCGTCGTCCAGCAGCCGGACGGCGGTCTCGAGCACCTCGTCCAGCGTGGCCCGGCCCAGCCGCAGCCCGGGGTGGAGCAGGTCGAGGCGCTCGCAGGCCCGGACCAGGTCACCCAGGCGGTCCACCATGGCGCCGGTCGCGCTGGGCAGGTGCGCCCAGCCGGAGCCCTCGCTGATCTTCTGCCAGTCCAGGCGCTGGGCGGCCGCGGAGGACAGCAGCCGGTGCAGCTGCCGGTCGTCCACCTCCACGCCCGGTCGGACCAGGCGGCGGGCCCGGCGCTGCAACCGCCACCGCGTCGGCCCGGCCATGGCGTAGTCGGTGGTGCGCCGGAACTCCTCGTCCGCCGTCGCCGCGACCAGGTCGAGGATCGGGACGTCGAAGACCTCGGGCACGAGGCGGTCGAGGGTGGTCTGCAGCCCGAGGAACAGCCGGTGGCGGTCGGCCACGTCGTCGACCGACCTCGCCCGGACGGTCCCCGTGCCGTGGGCCAGGTCACCGACGGCGGAGCGGGCCTCGCGGACCAGCTCGTCGCGCAGCCGGCGTGCGATGCCCAGGGCCTCCTGGGCCCCCTGGCGGTCGGTGATCCGGGCGCCGGTCCAGGCGGTCGTGGTGTCGTCCAGGGCGCCCAGCCGGACGGCCTCGGCCAGGTCGTCGGCCAGGCCCTCCAGCTGCTCGCGGGACAGGGCGGTGCCCGGGTCCTGCTCCAGGACGACGTCGGTGACCCGAGGACCCTCGACCGCGGCGCTCGCCAGCACCTCGAGCACGTCGGCGCGGGTGACCTGCCACGGGCGACGGACCCGGTGCAGCTCGGCGACGGTGTCGCGGTAGCGCTCCCCCGCCTCCTGGTGGCGGCGGGCGTTGTCCTGCCCGGCCCCGCCGGTGGGGGTGCTCGCGGCCAGCACGGCCTCCGCCGCCTCGCGGGAGGTGACCGAGGACCCGCCGGTGCCGTCGGCGACCAGGTCGCCCAGGCCGAGCGCGACGAGCCGGTCGACGAGGACGTCGCCCTCGGCGCGGGTGGGCACGACCACCAGGCAGCGCCGGCCCGTGGCGGCGGCGACCGCGGCGACGGCCACGGCGCACGTCGTGGCCCCGGTGCCGGGCGGGGCGTCCACGCCGATGCTGTGCCCGGTGAGCACCGCGGCCAGGACACGGCGCTGGTCGGGGTCGAGGCGGGCGGGGACGAACCGGTCCAGCAGGTCGGCCACGGCTGCCTCCGGCGCCGAGACGTCCGGCAGGTCCTGGCCCACCGTGGCGAGCACGTCGGCGGGCTCGGCGTCCCAGTCCTCGCCGACCCAGGCGAGCGGGGAGTGGGCGGGGACGTGCTCGCGCAGCCGGTCCAGGTCCTGCACCACGTGGTCGCCGTCCAGGGACACCGGGGCCAGCAGCAGCCGACGCCGCAGCACGGCCCCGGGCACCGCGGGCAGGGCCGACTGGACCAGGTCGAGCAGGGGGTAGGGGTCGAACCCGCTGCCGGCGGTGCGCAGCCGCTCGCCCAGCACGGCGGGCAGGTCGACCGCCCCGGAGCTGCGGCGGGCCAGCTCCCGCGTCAGCGCCGGGTTGAGGGCGACGGGGCCCTCGACGAGGACGGCGGCGTCCCCGTCGCCGGCGCCGGCCACCCGGCAGGAGCGCAGCAGCACGGGCAGCTCGCTGCCGCCGGGCAGCACGACGACGCCGGCCACCAGGTGCCCGGCGGCCAGCCCCCGGTCGTCGAGGGCCCCGACGACCTCGCGGAAGCGGCGCAGCCGCAGCAGGGCCACGGCCCGCGCCTCGGGGTCACGGACCAGCCCGGACAGGTTCTGCCGGCCCGAGGCCAGCAGGTGGGCCTGCCCCGACGGGTGCGCCAGGGTGACGTCCAGGCAGGCGTCGGCCAGCGGCCGCAGGTCGCGGGCGCCGGACGGTTCGTCGAGCAGGGCAGCGCGAGCCCGGTCGAGCACGGCGGTGGCACGGCTGCGGGCGGTACGCGCCTGCTCGGAGGGCGCATCCGTCGACGACATACCCGCCACGGTACGAGATGTCCGCGGGTCCGGACGCCGACACTGGGCTCATGACGACGCCCGCGTCGCGACCGCTGCACCGGTGGCAGAGCGCGACGGCCCTCCCGCTCACGGTGCTGGCGGTGGTGTTCGCCCTGACCTACGTGTCCCAGCTGGTGACCGGGCGGGGCGAGGTGGGCGAGGTCGCCCGGCTGACCCGGTCCGCGGTGTGGGTCGCCTTCGCGGTCGACTACGTCGTGCGGGTGCGGCTGGCCGAGCACCCGGTCCGGTTCGTCCTCAGCAACCCCCTGGACCTCGTCGTGGTCGTCGTCCCGCTGCTGCGGCCACTGGCGGACGTGCTGGGCTCGCTCGTGCGGGGACGGCGCGGCCTGCAGGGGCGCGAGAACGTGGTGCGCCGGACCCTGGTCTACCTGCTGTCGGTCGCGACGACGCTGGTCCTGTTCGTCGCGGTCGCGGTGCTGCTGTCGGAGCGGGGCGCCCCCGGCGCGAACATCCTCACGTTCCCCGACGCGCTGTGGTGGGCGGCGGTGACGGTCACCACGGTCGGCTACGGGGACCTGTACCCGGTGACCGCGACGGGTCGGGCGGCCGCCGTGCTCGGGATGCTGCTCGGCATCGGGGTGCTGGGCACCGTGACCGCCACCATCTCCGCGCAGGTGGTGGCGGCGGTCCGCTCCGACGTCAGCCCCCGACGCCCCGGCGGGGCCGGCCCGGGGGGCGAGGGACCGCCCGAGGAGGAGTCCATCGCGCTGGTCGACCTGCCGCAGGTGCTGCAGGAGGTGCGGGAGCTGCGACGCGAGCTCGCGTCCCTCAGAGCGGACGTGCAGGTTCCGCCGGCTCCCTCGGGGCCTCCGGACCCGTCGACCCGGTCGGACCTGCCGGACCCGCCGGACCCGCCGGACCCGCCGGACCCGCCGGACCTGCCGGACCTGCCGGATCCGCCGGTGCGGTGACCGCTCCCCGTCGGGGCAGTCGGAGCAGCCCCTGCCCGACGGCGACGCCCACGATGACGACCGCCCCGCCCACGACCTGCTCCAGCTGCACCTGCTCAGCGAGCAGCAGCGCCCCGAGCGCCACCCCGATCACCGGCGACAGGTACGTGACGGTCGAGGCGAACGTCGCCCCCAGACCGGCCGTGACCGCGGTGTTGAGCACGAACGCCAGCCCGGTGCCGAGCACCCCCAGGGCCACCATGCCCACGACGACGCGGACGCTCAGGTCGACCGGGGTCCACGACAGGACGGGGGCCGCCAGGACGCTCCAGCCTAACCCGCACGTCACCTGCCCGAACGCGATCACCACCGGGCTCACGCCACGGGGGATGACGAAGCGGCGCACCCAGACCAGCCCGGCGCCGTAGCAGGCGGTGGCGCCCAGGCACGCGAGCTGGCCCAGCAGCGCGTCACGCCCGCCCAGGCCCGTGACCTGGGGCAGGGCCACGACCACGACCCCGGCGAAACCGATGAGCAGGCCGACGATCTTGCGGGTGGTGACACGTTCCACGCGCAGGAACAGCAGCACCATGACCAGCGTCCACAACGGGGTGGTGGCGTTGAGGATCGCGGCCAGCCCGCTCTCGATCCGCGTCTCCGCCCAGGCGAACAGGGTGAACGGCACGAAGCAGAACAGCACGCCCAGCACGGCGAAGTGACCCCAGGTGCCACGGTCACGGGGCAGCCGGGTCCGGGTCACCAGCAGCCAGCCGCCCAGGAAGAGCCCGCCGAAGAGCAGCCGGGCCAGGGCGACCTGGCCCGGGCTCAGCCCTTCCAGCCCCCACTTGATGAACAGGAAGCTGGCCCCCCAGCAGGTCGCGGCGACCAGCCACGCGACGACGAGCGCAGGACGCGATGCGGGCATGGCCCGACGGTAGGGCCGAGCGGGGACGGCGGTCGTCCCGATCCCCGCCGTCCCGACCAGTGCCCACGAGGTGGTCTGGTGCCGCGCTCAGCCGAGCCGGACCCCGAAGCCGTGGCGCGCCAGGTGCAGCAGCGGGTGCCGTGGCGCCAGCAGGTCCTGCACCCGCTCCGTCGACAGCACCTCCAGCCGGGCCACGGCACGCCGGAGCGGGTCCGGGCCCTCGCGGCGGGCCCGCAGCAGCACGGCGGTGTTGGCCCAGACCTGCCGGCGGCTGTCCCGCAGCAGCCGGGCCGACGCCGCCCGCGACAGCGGCATCAGGACCCGGTCGAGCACGCCGGGCGCGGCGGCCGCGGCCCGCACCAGGTGCCGGGACTCCGACGGCACCAGCGCCACGATGACGGCGTCGAGGGCGTGGTGGTCCCGCTCCCGAGACGCCATCAGGGCCTCCTCGCGGCTGTCGGCGTCGGTGACCACGTCCAGCAGCGACTGCGGCATGTCGTAGTTGATGTGGGCGTTCATCCCCAGCAGCACGTGCAGGTAGGGGTGCAGGTCGGCCGGCGCCGCGAACGCCGCCCGCCACGGCCCGGGCGCCGTCGCGGGGTCGCCACGGTGGGCGGCCAGGGCCTGCAGGTACAGCTCGGCGAAGGCGACGTCCCAGCGGCCGAGCCACTCGGGGTCCTCCACCTGCCCGGTGCGGGCGGCACCGCCGACGGCCTCGGTGACGCGGCGGTAGGTGGCCAGGAAGTGCCGGGCGGGGTCGTCGGCGAGGCTGGTCAGCTCGACGCCCATCCGGTCGACGACACCGGCGATGGGGTCGCTCACACGTCACGCTAACCCGACCTCCGGGCCCCGGCCCGGCGGGCCGCCGACGGCCTCGCCTGCCTACCCTGGGGCGTGACGACTGCCGAGGACCTCCTGGCCGGCGGGGGCGTCGTGGCCCTGACCGGCGCCGGGATGAGCACCGACTCGGGCATCCCCGACTACCGGGGCCCGGGCTCGCCCCGACGCACCCCCATGACGTACCAGGACTTCACCCGGTCCGAGCGGGGACGGCAGCGGTACTGGGCGCGCAGCCACGTCGGCTGGCAGCGGATGGCGGCCGCGCGACCCAACGACGGGCACCGGGCGCTGGCGGCGCTGGGCCGGGCCGGGCTGGTGGACGCGGTCATCACCCAGAACGTCGACGAGCTGCACCGCCTGGCCGGCTCCGGCCCGGTCGTCGACCTGCACGGACGGCTGTCGCAGGTGCTCTGCCTGGGGTGCGGGGACCTGAGCCCCCGCCGCCGGCTGCACGAGCGGCTGGCGCTGCTCAACCCCGGCTGGGCCGAGCGCGAGGACGTGCTGGAGTCCGACATCGCCCCCGACGGCGACGTCGCCGTCGACGACACGTCCGGGTTCGTGGTCGCCGGCTGCGAGCGCTGCGGCGGGGTGCTCAAGCCCGACGTGGTGTTCTTCGGCGAGAACGTGCCGGTCCCGCGGGTCGAGCAGTGCTACCGCCTGGTCGAGGGGGCCCGGGCGCTGCTGGTGGCCGGGACGTCGCTGACGGTGTTCTCGGGCCGACGGTTCGTGGCGCGGGCGGTGAAGCTGTCCATCCCCGTGGTGGTGGTCAACCGCGGCCCCACCCGGGCCGGTGACTTCGCCGACGTGCACGTCGAGGGCGGCTGCTCGCAGGTGCTGGTGGGCTGGGCGGCGAGCCTGACAGGATCGCGCGGATGAGCGACCCGGCGCCCTCGCCCCGACCGTCCTCCCCCTTGCCGTCGGCGCACGTGCCGCCGTCGCCGTGCACCCCCCGCACGGTCACCGGCGACGACGGCGCACAGGTCCGGTTCTGCGCCCACGGCGGTCACGTGCTGGGCTGGGTGCCGGCCGGTGGGGTCGAGCGGTTGTGGCTGAGCCGGGCCACCGGGTGCGGTCCCGGGACGGCCGTCAGGGGTGGGGTACCGGTGATCTGGCCCCAGTTCGCCGAGCGCGGCGGCGGGCCGCGTCACGGCATCGCCCGGGACCGGGCGTGGACCGTGCTGGGCGAGGGGGACCCCGGCGGCGGCCCGGGTGACGGCCGGGCACGGGTCCGGCTCGAGCTGCGCTCGGACGCGGCGACCCGGGTGCTGCTCCCCCACCCGTTCACCCTGACGCTGGACGTCGAGGCCTCCGGGGCCGAGCTGGTGATGACCCTGGTGGCCCGCAACGACGGGGTCGACCCGTTCGACTTCACCGCGGCGATGCACACCTACCTCGCGGTGTCCTCGACCGCGGTGGCCCGGGTGAGCGGCCTGGCGGGCCTGGTCGCGGTGCACAACGACGGCAGCGGCACGACAACCCTCCCGGCCGAGCCGCTGGCCGTGGGGGGCCCGGTCGACCTGGCCGTCACCGGGGTCGCGGGCGAGGTCACGGTCACCGACCCCGTCCTGGGCGACGTGGTGCTGGACGCCGACGGGTTCGACTCCCGCGTGGTCTGGAACCCGGGGCCCGACCAGGTGCTCGGCGACGTGCACGACGGCGGGGCGGCGCAGTTCGTGTGCCTGGAGCCCGCGCAGCTGGAGCCGGTGCGCCTCGCGCCCGGGGCGTCGTGGTCGGGCACCCAGTGGCTCCGGGCGTCCTCGCCGGTCTGAGCGGAGGGCCGGGGAGCCCGGTCGGCACGCAGGTCGGCGCGGTTGTGTTCGTCCTGGTCCGGATCGGGCACCTCACAGGCATGACCACGCCCGCCCCGCCCCCGCCCGCCACCGCGCCGACGACCGAGCCGGACGTCCTCGGGTCGCGGGACCACGAGACCGTCGTGGTGCGGGACCCGTCGACCGCGGAGGCGGTGGCGAAGCACCTCGACAAGCCGATGAGCGCCCTGGGCATCGTGTTCCTGCTGGTCGTCCTGGCGCAGGTGCTGGCGGAGGACCCGGCGTTCGTCGCCGTGCTGACCGTGGTCGGCTGGGTGCTGTGGGCGGTGTTCGTCGCCGAGTTCGGCCTGCGCGCCTGGATCGCCAAGGACCAGGGGGTGTTCTGGCGCCGCAACTGGTGGCAGCTGGTGTTCCTGGCGGTGCCGTTCCTGCGCTTCGCCCGCGCGCTGACCCTGCTGCGGGTGACGCGGGTCGCCCGGGCCGGCAGCGTGCTGTCGGCCGCGGTGCGGGGGTCACGCTCGGGGGGGCGGCTGCTGTCGGGGCGGGTGACCTGGCTGGGTCTGGTGACCGGTGTGGTGATCCTGGCCGCGAGCCAGCTGCTGTACGTGCTGGGCTCCTACGACGAGTACGCCGTCGCGCTGCACGAGGCCGCCATGACCACGGTCACCGGTACCGCCCTGTCGGCCGACGGGGTGTTCGCGCGGCTGCTGGAGGTGACGCTGGCGATCTACTCGGTGGTGGTGTTCGCGACGCTGGCCGGGGCGCTGGGGGCGTACTTCCTGCAGCGCGGCGACCAGGAGAGCGCGGCCTGATGCCGCCGATCCGCCCTCGCGGTCAGCCGGCGACGGGCCGGACAGCGGGTGCAGCGGTGGTGCGGGCGCGCCAGGCGGCGAGCACGGCCACCCCGAGCCACATCCCGGCGTGGGCCTGAGCCCCCTCGGGCAACGGCGCGGGCCGGGAGTCGGCGCGGGCCACGGCCCGGTCGACCGTGTCGACCAGGTAGGTCTCCACCAGCATCCGCAGGCAGTCCACGGCGTCGGACTCGTACCCGTGCACCGCGCAGGGCAGCTCGTCGACCGACGAGGCGAACCACGACCCCGGGTGCGGGCAGCCGTCCAGGGCCCTGAGCGGCAGGCGGTCGAACAGCGGGGCGACCAGGGCCCGCGCGACCTCCTCGAGGTCCACCTCGGGGTCGACCGCCCGCGCCCGACGCTGCTGCTCGACCCAGGCGGCCAGCGACTCGTCGAGCCGGCGCTCGATCACGGCCGTGACCTCGCGGCTCGCCTGCTCGTCGGCGAGGTCGGCGATGGCCCGGATGCTCCGCCGCGGGTTGACCCCGGCGGACAGCTCGGTCACCGCGACGTCGACGAGCAGGCCGACGGCCTGCTGCCGCCAACGGGGCGGGGTGTGCTGGGTCGGCAGCGACCGGAGGGCGGTCCGGTCGTCGGTGGAGGTGGGGTACGGCGTCATGACTGCTCCGATCGGGGGGTCCGTTGCCATCGGGTGTCGGCACGTCGGCCCCGTGGCTGTAGCCCTGAGGACGGGGCGCGCGGTCGGCGGGGTGGTCGCCGGCCGGCACCCCAGCCCCGTTCGGGTAGATTCCTCAGGGGCGCGCCGACCGGGGCACGGCAGGTCTCCTCGCCCACGGCCCCGTAGCTCAGGGGATAGAGCATCGGTTTCCTAAACCGTGTGTCGCGAGTTCGAATCTCGCCGGGGCCACCGAAGGAACGTCCAGGTCACGCGCGGTTTGTCCGCGTCCGGACTGAGCGTCCTGGCCGGCTGGTGAGTCCGCGGTCCGCACCTGGTCCGCAAACGCCGTCGTCGCGGCCCGGTCGAGCCTCTCGGCGACCTCGTCGAGATCGTCCCCGAACAACCCTGCGTAGACGTCGAGCGTCATGGCGGCGGAGGCGTGGCCGAGCGTCTTCTGAACGGCCTTGACGTTGGCACCGGCGGCGACGGCCAGGGACGCGGCCGTGTGCCGGAGCTCGTGAGGGGTCAGACCCGGGAGACCGACTGAGGCCGCAGCGGCGTCGAAGACCTGGCCCCGGAAGTTACGGTTCCGCAGCACCGCTCCCTGCCGGCTCGTGAACGCGAGCTCGTCGGGCGACCGACCCGATAGGTGCCGACGAAGCCGGTCCACGAGGAAGGCCGGCACGGGCACGGATCGGCGCTGGTGACTCTTGGGCGTACCGAACACCACCCGACCACACACCTCGACCATGGATCGCTGGACGTGGATCCGATGGTGCTCGAGGTCGACGTCTCCGACGCGCAGGCCGGCGAGCTCGCCCCAGCGGAGCCCGGTGTAGGCGAGCACCCAGACGACGACTTCGAAGGGTTTCTGCAACGGCATTAGCCAGAGCCGCGACCTGCTGGTGGGTGAGGAAGCGCTTGTCCGCGGAGCCAATGCGGGGCAGGCGCACCCCCACGGCGACGTTCCGGGGCAGTCGACCGTCCCTGACGGCACTACCCAGAACCATGTGAAGCACCCGGTAGCCATGGCGCACTGAGGACGCGGACAGTCCGCCGCGATGCAGGTTCGCGACCCAGGCAGCCACGCCCGAGTGCGTCACCGAGGCCAGAGGCACGGACTCCCACGTCGGCAGCACCTGGTTGGCGAAGGCGCCGCGGTAGCGCTCCAGGGGCGTCGGCTTGAGCTGGGACTGCCCGGCGAGCCACTGCTTGCCCCACTCCCCCACGGTGACTTTGCCCAGCGACGGGTCGAGCCACTCCCCTCGTCCGACGGCAACCTCCACGGTGGCGAGCCAGCGCTGGGCGTCGAGCTTGCGGTCGAAGTGCTTGGCGTGTTCCTTGCCGGAGGGGTCGCGGTAGCGAGCACGCCAGCGACCATCGGGGCGCTTGGCGACGTTGCCCACGTCAGCCTCCTTACTGGGCGAGCCAGGCCTCGACCTCGAGCCGGCGGTAACGCAGGTGCTTGCCGAGCCGGTACGCGGGAGGGCCGGTGCCGAGACGTCGCCACTGGTAGAGCGTGGCCACGGGGACGCCGAGGAAGGTGGCGCCGTCGCCGATGCGCCACAGCGGCTCGGCCCCGATGGACCGGGATGAACTGTGAATGATGGCCTCACGCACGGTGGTTCTCCTCTCGGTGGAGCGCGAGCTCGGCGACATCCGGCGTCTGCTCGGGGGTCGGCGGTTGCTCGAGTGCGTCGCGGTGCAGCCAGCCCCGCACCTCATCGGGGTCAAACCGCAGGACCTTGCCGACGCGGTAGGTGGGTGGGCCTTCGCCGCGGCGGCGCATGGCGTGGATGGTCTGGACCGCGATGCCGAGGTAGTCGGCCAGGTCCTGAGTGGA
Organism: Aquipuribacter aurantiacus; assembly: GCF_051216895.1. NCBI lineage: Bacteria > Bacillati > Actinomycetota > Actinomycetes > Micrococcales > Intrasporangiaceae > Aquipuribacter > Aquipuribacter aurantiacus. The sequence continues at coordinate 15,149 of NZ_JBPKAO010000011.1, read as the reverse complement.
CCAGAGCCGCGGCGCCGGCTGGTGGTCAGGCGACATCGCGGTCCTCCTTGGTGAGCTGGGCTCGGGCCATGGCTTCGTCGTACTGGCGTCGCCACAGGTCGCGGTTGGCGACGGCGTGGAGCAGGCGGGTGGCCAGCGGCGGGACGGGGTCGGTCCGCTTGGCGAGCTGCCAGACCAGTCGGCGGGGCTGACCGTCGTGGTATAGCCGGTCGGGAGGCCTGACGGACCAGCCGGGCGGACGGTCCGGTCGGGCAGTCCCGGGAACGGTATCCCCGGTCTGCGGCTGTTTGTCGGGCTCTTCCACCAGCCTTCGTCGGCTGGCGGCCACCTGGTCCTCGGCCTCGCGGTCGGCGGCGTCGAGGAGAACGGCGCGGACGAAGGCAGCGCGGTCGGAGCGGTGGTCGGTGAGGGTCTTTCCGCTCCACCGGCGGGAGACGAGGACGCGGCGGCCGGCGTGGCCGAGGTGGGTGCGGCTGTGGGCCTTGGAGCGGCAGGCGCCTGCGCGCATCCGAGGTCGGGCGCTGCGAGGCTGGACGCCGTAGCGGAGCCAGTTCGCACAGGTCGGTGAGCACGGCTCGTACCGAAGGGCCTCGACCAGGCGGTCAACGTGGGCAGCGCGGCGAGCAGCGGCCGGCGACGCGGCCTCACCGCTGTCGGCGGGGTCGCTGGTGGGGTGGTCCATGGCGGCGTCGATGCTCTTGGTGAGGTGCTTGCAGAGGTAGCCGATGCGGCGGTCGGCCTCGGGGGTGCCGGTGAGGATGCCGCGCATGTCGGCGACGCTGCCGAAGCGGGTGACGTATAGGGGTTCGGTGACGGCGTCGACGGCCTCGCCCCAGGTGGGCAGCTGCTCGCCGGTGTCGGCGTCGACGTAGTGGCCGTCGCGGTGGCTGGGGTCGCCGTCGGTGGCGTCGGGGTCGTCGGGGACCCAGACGGGTGGGTGTTGGTCGTCGTGGGTGATGGTGTCGGTGGGTGGCCACCAGACCTGGTGGTAGGTGGCGTCGATGACCTGGCGGAGCAGGGCGCGGGGCAGGGTGCCGCGGATGGCGAAATGGGCGTGGAGGGCGCCGCGGCGCTGGGGCTCGATGGCGGCGAAGTACTGGATGTCGTAGCCGGCGACGCGGCGGAGGTTCTGCACGAGCCGGTCGAGCAGCCGGGAAAACGCGAGGTTGTCCCGGGCCTGCGCGGCGTAGTCGTACGTGCCGGGCCTGCGCGGGGTGCCGTCGGCGTGGACGGGGCCGTAGGACGGCAGGGTGACGGTGACGAACATGCTTGGCCGGTAGACGCGGTCGCCCTGGGCGATGAACGTGCGCCCGAGGGTGGAACCGTTCGAGGCCTTGCGCGGCAGGTCCGGGGCTTCGTCACGACGTCGGGTCGATCGGGCCCGGCGGCGAGCGGCGGCGGGTTCGAGGTGGCCGCGTACTCCCCCGGCGGCGAGATCGGCGTCGACGGCGTCCAGGGCGGCCATGGCGGCGTCGGCCTCGAGGTCGTCGCCGGTGGCGGAGCTGCGGTCGCGTTCGGCGGTGACGTCGGCGCGGACGAGGACGAGGTCGCACTCGACGGGTTCGGGGTCGCGTTCGTCCCAGGGTTCGGTGTCGCGGTGCCAGCCTTCGCGGCACTGGGTGATGCGCAGCGCCTTTGCCTTGGCGGCGCAGGCCCGGCAGACGGCTTCGCGGGTGGAGCCGCACGGGACGTCGACGTAGTCGGTGCGGCCGGTGGTCTCGTCGAGGACCTTGAGGGTGACGGGTCGGATGCAGACGCCGTTGCTGGCGGCGCCGTCGCGGAGCAGCTCGGCGGCGGCAGGCTGGCTCATCCGGTCGGCACGGGTGCCGGAGCCGGGGGTGACGACGGGCACCCGGTCGGTCGACGCGGTGCTCATCGCAGGACCTTCCGTCGGCGACCGTGCCCTCCGTCACGTCGGCGGGCTCGACGGCCGTCTGCGCCTCTGCGGCTGGGACCCCAGCCGTGAAGGCGGCGGCTGCCCTGTCGGCGGAGGCGGTGATGCGGTCGCGGATGGTGTCGTCGTCGAGGTAAGCGGCGCGGACGCGGACCGGGTCGGGGTGGCCGTCGATGCGGACGTAGGCGACGCCGGCCTGGGTGAGGCTGATCTCGTCGCAGCGGGCTCCGCGTTGGCGGGCGCCGTCGCCGAGGACCATGTCGACCTGGATGGGTTCGTCGAGTCGGAACGCGACGCGGGTGGCGTGAAGGCCGCGCCAACGGACGACGTCCTTGCCGGGGTCGACGGTGGTGGTAATAACAGTGAAGCCGACGGCGCGGCCGCGGGAGAGCAGGGCGCCGAGGGCGGCTTCGACGCGGCGGGCGGTCTTGGCGTCGGCGAGGGCGGTGATGGTGGCGAGCTCGTCGATGATGATGAGGTGGTGCGGGCTCGCCGAAGTGGCGTGGTGGGTGCGGGCGGTGCCGGCGAGCTGGGTGGCGCGGGCGTCGAGGTCGGTGACGAGGTTCTCGAGGTGGTCGGCCATCTCATCGACGCGGTCGACGACGTCGGCGACTGGGCGGGCGGCGTCGGCTTCCATGCCGCCCTTGGGGTCGAGCCAGGTCAGGTGGAGCAGGCGTGCGTCGACGGCGGGGAGGAGTCCGCAGACGAGGGACCAGAGGAGGCTGCTCTTGCCGGAGCCGGTGGTGCCGGCGATGAGGGTGTGGCTGCCTCGGACGGGGGTGCGCCAGGGGTGGCCGTCTTCGTCGCGGCCGACCACGACGCCGTCGAGGAGCTGCCGAGCCTGGTCGGTGGTCAGTTCGCCGGGGAGGCGGCTGGGGACGGTGGTCGTGAGGTGGTCGCGGCGGCGGACGTCGAGCCAGACCTGTCCGGGGCGGTCGGTGCGGACGGTGCAGCTGCGGGCGCGCAGGGCGTGGGCGAGGGAGTCGCTGGTGTCGCGGACGTCGTCGGGGGTGATGCCGCTGGGCAGGGCCAGGCGTAGCCGGTCGCGGCCGGCTTCCCGTCGGACGGACCGCAGGCGGAAGAGCTCGACCCGTGGTGCTGCGGGTCGCGAGCCGGACCGGTTGTCGCGGTGGGGCCTACGGTCGTCGACGCGGTCGGAGGCGGCGAGCCCGTGGCGTCGAGCGAGGGCGGGCCAGTGGGGTCCGTAGACGACGTGGTGCGCCCACGCGGATCCGAGCAGCCGGCCCGGTCCGGCGCGGAACGACCGGCGGTGGACGACGGCCCACAGCAGCAGCGTCCCCACCAGCACGAGCAAGACGACACCAGCCCAGGTGGCGGCGTCGACCAGGGCGGCGCTCATGAGCCGTTCCTCAGGGCGGCGCTGGCGATGGTGAGGTGCCAGTAGAGGGCGTCGCACTCGGTGGCGACCTTCCGGGCGTGGTCGGCGAGGCCGTGCTCGGGGGCGCCGGCGACCTGCTTGGACAGCTCGAGCAGGTCCCAGCGCCACTGGTCGGTCTGGCCGATGAGGCGGGCCAGAGTGGCGTTGGCCTGCTCGCGGGTGCGACAGCCGAGGGCGTCGAGCCAGTGCTGCACGTAGGCCTCATGCTCGCTGGTCGCCGGCTGCGGGGTCTCGTGCTGGTCGCCGGTCATGTGTGGCGCTCGATGTCGCGGAGGGCCTCGTAGAGGGCGTCCTTGCAGTCGGCGAGGGCGGCGGCGACACGGCGGGCGGAGGAGCGGACGTCGGCGTCGGGATAGTCGAGCATCTTGCGGGAGCAGCCCTTGAAGTCCTCGACGAGGCTGCGGGTCAGCGTAAGCATGCGTCGGGTCTCGTGGTGGGCCGCTTCGGCGGTGCCGGTGCCGGTGCTGTCCACGGCCCAGGACAGGACACGGTCGATGTCAGCCAAGGTGGGCTCCGGCGCGGCGCATGACGGCCTCGACCGATAGCAGCGGGTCGGACAGCTGCGCGGCGGCGGCGCTCAGGGTTCGCGGGATCGAGTCATCGGGCACGTCGAGCATGAGGGCGTGGGAAGCCCACACCTCGTTGCCGAGCCAGTCGATCCGCTTCCAGACCCGGAGCAGCTCGTCGGGCAAGTCGTCGGTGCTGCAGCTGAGCGCACGGGCCCACTCGGCGGCTTCACGGGTGCCGCGCCAAGGGTGATCGTCGTTGTTGGTCAGGCGGCTGACGTTGACGGGGTGTAGCCGCTGAGGCTGTCGGTCATGGTCCACTCCTTCACCTGTGCCGCCTGGGGCGGCGTTGCCTGTCGGTGACGCGCGTGCGCGGTAGGGGTGGGATCCGGTGCCCGTCGTGGCCTCGGCTCAACGACGGGCACCGGGGGTGCGCGGACGTCCCTGGTGCAGGGTTCGTCAGGCGGCCTTGTCGCCGCCGGTGCCCGTGCTGGGCGTGGTGCTGGGCCGCTGGCCCGGGGTGGGGGTCTCGCTGCGAGCCGGGGCGCGCATGCTGGTGGCCTTGAATGACCAGGCGAGACGAGGCCGGGCGCGGTTGGTGTCGACCCACGCGGTGGCGGTGAGGCCCTCGAAGTAGACGGGCCGGAACGGCACGCCAGGGGCCTGCTCGGGCGGTACGGGCTGGACGTCGGCGATGACCTTGACGGTCACCTCGGCCTGGCCCTTGCGAACGAGGTCGTCGGCGTCGACGACGCGCACCGCCCACATCCGCTTGCCGGTGTTCTTGTCCCTGCTCTGCACGTCCCCCGGACGGCCGGACTCCCGGGCGGCCTTGACCGCGTCGTAGTCCTCGACCGGGGTGACCTCACCGATCACGAACGCTCCGTTGGGGAACGCCGTGCCGTGATCGATCGGGATACCGCTTGGCATCGCCATGACCCGCTCCTCTCACTTGTCTAGACGGGTATGACGATGACGGGACACCCGTCTAGACAAGTCGTGTAAAGAGATCGAGTTGGCTTGTGGACGACGTCGGTCAGGTGGCGTCGACGCGGTACTCGAGCACGTAGCTCTGCGCCGACTTCACGGTGTCGCAGACCTCGACGGCGCGGCCGGTCGTGTCGTAGGCGGTGCGCAGCAGCGTGATGACCGGGACGCCGGCGGTGAGCTGCAGCCGCTCCCGCTCCCCCGGGGTCGGCATGCGGGCGCCGACCTCCTCCGTGAAATGGTCGAGCTGGTGGCCCAGTTCCTCAAGGCGGGCATAGATGCCACCAGGCCCGGTGTCCGGGTCGGCGATCTTGGTGCCCTGCGCCAGGTCGAGAGGGATGTAGGACACGGCAGTCTCGACCGGCCGGCCGTCCAGCAGGTATCGCCGGGACCGCCGAACAACGTCTCCCCCGACCTCCAGCAGGGACGCAACGCGCTCGGGTGCACTGGCCGTGTCGACGACCACCTCATCGACCGCGGGAGTGGAACCGACCTGGTCGGCCTCAGCCAGGAACGCGTCTCGGCCGGCATCGCGGTGTCGACGGGCGAACCGATCGGCGGCGAGCCTGCGCACAGGCGGTCGAGCCCGGACGAACACTCCCCTGCCCTGCTCGGACACGACCAGGCCCTCGCTGCGCAGCTCTGCGATGCCGCCGCGGACGGTCATGCGCGCCACGCCGAACGTCCGAGTCAGCTCGGTCTCGGACGGCAATTTGCTGCCGGGCGGGTAGGCGCCCGATCGGATCTCCTGCCGGAGCTGCCCAGCGATCTGAAGGAAGCCAGGTTCGGGCGCGGCATCGTCCACCGCCCGCAACGCCACCGACAACCTCCACAACTTGTCTAGTCCTCTGGGTAGCCTGGCACACAGGAGGTACCACCGTGACCGACACCCCGAAGCACTCCGTCAGCGTCGCCGGCGTCGTCGTTGACGACCAAGGGCGTGTGCTAGTCATTCAGCGGCGAGACAACGGCAAATGGGAGCCGCCGGGAGGCGTCCTGGAGTTGGACGAGACCCTCGAGGCGGGCGTCAGACGGGAGGTCCTCGAGGAGACGGGCGTCGACGTGAAGGTCGGCCCGTTGACCGGCGCGTACAAAAACATGACCAGGGGCATCGTCAACATCGTGTTTCGCTGCACGCCGCATAGCCGCAGCGCTTCCCCGACCGACCAAGAGACGCAGCAGTTGCGCTGGCTGCCAGCGGAGGACGCCGCCGCTCTCATGGAACCCGCGTACGCCGCCAGGATCCTCGACGCGTTCAGCCCCACACCGCACAGGTTCGAGCGCATGACGGGACGCGTCTGCTGTAGCTCACGACGCACGACGCCCTGACGAGAGTCCCGTACGCGGTGGTGGACACCTTGCGACTCTCGGACCGGTGGCGGCCGGGAGCTCAATGTCTCAACCCGTCCACACCGTCCTCACCGCTGCGGCAGACTGACCGCGACCAGCGACGATGACGAGCACGGGGCGGGGACAGGCAACGCGGTGAGCACACTCGGCAACTTCGTCTGGTCGATCGCGGACCAGCTTCGCGGCGTCTACAAGCCGCACCAGTACGGCAACGTCATCCTGCCCATGACGATCCTGCGGCGTCTGGACTGCATCCTCGAACCCCACCGAGGCGTCGTCCGCGACCTGGCCGGCAAGTACGACAACCCCGGCAACCTACGGGTGCAGATCAAGCGCGCCACCGGCCTCGCCTTCTGGAACACAAGCCAGTACGACTTCGCGGGGCTGCTCGCGGACCCTGACGGGCTGCAGGCAAACCTCGTCGACTACCTCACGAAGTTCTCCGCCGACATCGACGTGTTCGAGCGGTTCAAGTTCGAGAACGAAATCGGCACGCTGGCAGAGAAGAACCGTCTATATCTCGTCGTGTCCAGGTTCGCCGAGGTCGACCTGCACCCAGACACCATCTCCAACGCCGACATGGGCGACCTGTTCGAGGAGCTCATCCGCAAGTTCGCGGAAGCCTCGAACGAAGAGGCCGGTGAGCACTACACCCCCCGCGACGCAATCCGGCTGATGGTCGACCTGCTGTTCGCCGAGGAGCAGGAGGGCCTGCTCGAGCCCGGCACCGTGCGGTCGATCTACGACCCGACCGCGGGCACGGGCGGAATGCTCTCGGTGGCAGAAGAGCGCCTGCTGGACCGCAACCCCGACGCCCGTCTGCGCCTGTACGGCCAGGAGATCAACGACCAGTCCTACGCGATCTGCAAGTCTGACATGATCGCCAAGGGGCAGGACGCGTCCAACATCCGCCTCGGCGACACCCTCGCCGAGGACCTGTTCACCGGGCGCACCTTCGACTTCTGCATGTCCAACCCGCCCTACGGCGTGGACTGGAAGGCCTCGGAGAAACTCGTCAAGACCGAACGCACCCGCGACGGTGCCACTGGCAGGTTCGGGCACGGTCTGCCGGCGGTCTCCGACGGGCAGATGCTGTTCCTCACCCACCTCGCCCACAAGATGCGCCCCGAGCACGAGGGCGGCGGGCGCGCCGGCATCGTCCTCAACGGCTCACCGCTGTTCAACGGCGGCGCTGGGTCCGGTCCCTCGGAGATCCGCCGCTGGCTGCTGGAGAACGACCTCGTCGACGCCATCGTCGGCCTGCCGACGAACATGTTCTTCAACACCGGCATCGCCACCTACATCTGGGTCCTCGACAACACCAAGCGCCCGGAGCGGCGCGGCAAGGTCCAGCTCATCGACGCCACCTCGTTCTGGACCAAGCTCCGCAAGAACCTCGGCAACAAGTCCCGGGAGATCGACGCCGCCGCCCGTGACCGCATCCTCAAGCTGTACGACGGCTTCGAGGTCGCCGACACCGACTACTCCAAGGTCCTGACCGCCGACGAGTTCGGGTACTGGACCGTCACCGTCGAGCGCCCCCTGCTCGACGAGACCGGTGAGGTCGTCCGCGACCGCAAGGGCGAGCCCAAGCCCGACAGCAAGAACCGCGACACTGAGAACGTTCCCTTCACCTACGGCGGCTCCACCGGCGGCGCCGACGGCATGCGCGAGGTCGTCACCTCCTATATGGCCGCCGAGGTCACCCCCCACGTGCCCGATGCCTGGGTCGACTGGACCAAGGTCAAGATCGGCTACGAGATCCCCTTCACTCGCCACTTCTATAAGTACGTCCCACCCAGGCCACTCGCCGAGATTGACGCCGACCTCGAGAAGCAGGTCGCCAAGATCCTTGAGCTGCTGCGCGAGGTGGAGGGATGACCTTCCCGCAAATGATGCTCAAGCAACTGGGGACTGTAACCTTGGGGAAAATGATCCAACCGGAGCCTCGAACGGCCGCGGACGTCGCCGCACCCTACCTCCGAGCAGCGCACGTGCAGCCCGATGGACGTCTTGTCGACCTGGAGCCGAAGGAGATGTGGTTCGCGCAGGAGGAGATGCGACGACTGGACCTTCGCGCAGAGGATGTCGTCGTTGTGGAGGGTGGTGCGGGTTACGGACGGTCGGCCGTTGTGCGGCGCCCACTCCCTGGATGGGGATTTCAGAACTCGATTGTTCGTTTTCGACCTTCTCCACACCGCACCTCGGGGCGCTTCCTTGACTACGCCCTCCAATCGGCTCTTGGCAGAGGAGAGATCGAGGCTGCATGCTTTACGGCGACCATTCCTCACTTCACGGCTGATAAAGTCGCGGCGCTTCGCGTCCCAGCTCCTCCTCTCCCACGGCAAGTGGTGGTCGCCGACTACCTCGACCGAGAGACGGCGCGCATCGACACGCTTATCGAAGAGCAACAGCGCCTGATACAGCTCCTAAACGAGCGCCGTGGTGCCCTTATCTCTAATGCCGCCCTTGGGTCTACAAACCAACGTACAGTGCTTCGACGTGTCGCAGACGTAGTTGATTGCGCACATGTGACGGCGCCCTTCGTTGAAGATGACAACCGCTACCCTGTCGCAAGCATCGGCGAATGTCAGGGCGCAGTGGTTGATCTGTCGAACAGCAAATTCACGACACATGAATTTTTCGATCACTTGAGAGCAGCGGGTCGACGCCCGAGAGTTGGCGATCTTCTTTTCGTTCGCAACGTGTCCGTAGGGCTCGTCTCCGCGGTCGCTCCGGGGACGCCCGAATTTGCCTTGGGACAGGAAACCGTGCTCATCCGCCGCAAGGTAGATGTCGATGGGCAGTTCCTGCGCTACGCGTTGATGGCGGCGGAGGTTCGCCACGAAATCGAGGCGGCGATGATAGGGAGCACTTTCCGCCGCATCAACGTAAGCGCGATTCGTAGCCTGCCGATTCCCCTCCCCACCCTTGATCAGCAGCACGCAATCGTCTCCCACCTAGACGAGCAGATTCTCAGAATCGACTTACTCGCTGTCGAGGCGGAGCGGCTCATCAAACTCTCCCGGGAACGCCGGGACGCACTCATAACGGCGGCGGTAACGGGGCAAATCGATGTGCGGGGGAAGGCGGCGTAGTGGCGGGGCATCACGAGCGGGCGTTCGAGGACGAACTGTGCGCACACCTGGAAGCGCACGGCTGGCTGTACTCGCCCGGCGACGCCGGCTATGACCGTGAGCTGGCCCTGTACCCGGCGGATGTGTTCGGGTGGTTGGCGGAGACGCAGCCGGAGCAGTACGCGAAGGCGGTTACGGTCGGGGGTCCGCAGGAGGCGCAGCAGCAGCGGTTGGTGCTGAACCGGCTGGTGAAGGTGCTCGACATGCCCCTGGCGAACGGCGGCGGCGTGATTAGCGTGCTCCGGAACGGCTTCACCTCAACGCCAGCCAAGTTCGTTATGAGTGAGCCGAGACCGGAGTCGACGAAGAACCCGACGACCGTGGAGCGCCATGAGGCGGTGCGGTTGCGGGTGATGCGGCAGGTGCACTTCTCGACCGCCGACAACCGGTCGATCGACCTGGTGTTCTTCGTCAACGGCATCCCCGTAGCGACGGCGGAGCTGAAGACGGACTTCACGCAGTCCGTCGGTGACGCGATCGCGCAGTACCGGACCGACCGTCGCCCGAAGGACAAAGGCACCGGACGGGTGCAGCCGCTGCTCGGGTTCGGCAACCGGGCGGTCGTGCACTTCGCGATGTCGAACGACGAGGTGTGGATGACCACGCGTCTGCAAGGCGAGGACACGTGGTTCCTGCCGTTCAATACGGGACACTCCGACGGCGCCTCGGGCAACCCGGCGAACCCCGCGGGGTCGGCGACCTCGTACCTTTGGGATCGAGTCCTGCAGCGGGAGGCGTGGCTAGACATTCTCCACCGCTTCGTCCTCGTCGACGGCGAGAAGATCATTTTCCCCCGCTACCACCAGTGGGAGGCCGTCACGAAGCTGATCGAGGCCGCCGCGGCCGAGGGGCCGGGGCACCGGTACCTGATCCAGCACTCGGCCGGGTCGGGGAAGACGAACTCGATCTCGTGGACCGCGCACCGCCTCGCGCGTCTGCAGGTGGACGACGAGCCGGTGTTCGACTCCGTCATCGTCGTCACCGACCGCAACGTCCTCGACTCCCAGTTGCAGGCGGCGATCCGTCAGATCGACCGAGGGACGGGGTTTGTAGCGACCATCGACGCCGACGCTGCCCGTCGCGCGGGTGGGTCGAAGTCCGGGCTTCTGGCAAGGCACCTGATGGACGGCAAGCGGATCATCGTGGTGACGATCCAGACGTTTCCGTTCGCGATGGCAGAGATCCGCGCCAACGCCGGGCTCAAGAGCAAGACGTTCGCTGTCATCGCCGACGAGGCGCACTCGTCGCAGTCCGGGCAGGTCGCCTCAAAGCTGCGGGCCGTTCTCACCAAGGACGAGGTCACGGCCCTGGAGGACGGCGGAGAGATCGACGTGGAGGCGTTGCTGGCCGCAGAGGCCAGCGAGGTCGCTGCGAGCGAAAACATCTCCTACTTCGCCTTCACGGCCACGCCCAAGGGCAAGACCCTCGACATGTTCGGCCGACAGCCAGACCTCCACAACCCGGACTCTAAGCCGGTGCCGTTCCACGTGTACTCAATGCGGCAGGCGATTGAGGAGGAGTACATCCTCGACGTGCTCGCCGGCTACCACTCCTACCGGACGGCGTTCGAGATCGCCGAGAAGGTGAAGGGCGCCGCGAGCAGCGCGGAGGTCGACCAGGGCGAGGCGACCAAGCAGGTGATGCGGTGGGTACGGGCCAACCCGCAGACCATCGCCCAGAAGGCTGCCGTCATCGTCGACCACTTCCACGACCAGGTTGCCGACCGGCTCGAGGGCCACGCCAAGGCGATGGTCGTCGCCGATTCCCGCAAGTCCGCTGTCCGGTACAAGGCGGCCATCGACCGCTACATCGCCCAGCGAGTCGCCCAGGACGCCACCTACGACTACCGAACCCTCGTCGCTTTCTCCGGATCCGTGGACGACGACGAGGTGTCGTTCGTTGGCGCCGGCCTCGCCGGTGTCGAGTCTCCGTACACGGAGTCGAACCTCAACCCGGGCGTGTACGACCTCGCCGGCACGTTCCACACGGACGCGTACAGGGTGATGATCGTCGCGAACAAGTTCCAGACCGGCTTCGACGAGCAGCTGCTCTGTGCGATGTACGTGGACCGGCAGCTCTCAGGGGTCACTGCCGTGCAGACCCTGTCCCGGCTTAACCGCACCCACCGCCGCCCCTCGGGCCTCGTGAAGACGAAAAACGACGTGTTCGTCCTCGACTTCGTCAACGAGCCCGAGGAGATCCGCAAGACGTTCGAGCCGTACTTCACCACCGCGTTCCTCGAGACCTCCACCGACCCCAACCAGGTCTACGACGTCAGCCGCAAGCTCGACCAGGCCGGCATCTTCACCGACGAAGAGGTCGACCGGGTCGCCCATGCGTGGGTCCACGAAAAGGGAAATAGTGCCCTCACGGCCGGGGTCGCTCCCGCCAAGCGTCGCTTCGCCGAGCGGATGACGTCCGCCATCGCCGACGAGGATCGTGCCGCGCAAGACGCGCTCGACATGTTCCGCAAGGACGTCGGCTCGTTCGTCCGCGTCTACGACTTCCTCAGCCAGATCGTCGACTACGGCGACGGTCAGCTCGCAAAGCGCGCGATCTACCTGCGCCTGCTCGAGCGCGTCATCCGCGGGAGCAGCTACACGGCCCCGATCGACCTAACCGGGCTCGTCCTCACCTCGGTGAAGGCGGTCGACAAGGGGCAGCGGGACCTGTCCCTCGGCCAGGACGAGATCGGGCTCAAGGGCGTCACCGCCGCCGGCAGCGGCATAGCGAAGGACCCGAAGCTTGTCGCGATGCGGGCGGTCATCGACCGGCTTAACGGCCTTTTTGGTGAGGAAGGCCTGTCCGAGGGCAACAACACCTCCTTCGTCGAGGCGCTACTGCGCACACTCCTCGCCGACGATGCCCTGCGCCAGCAGGCGAAGGCGAACACGCCGAAGCAGTTCGCCGAGAGCCCTGACCTGCGCGACTCGGTTCTAGGTGCGGTGGCCGACAACCAGGGCGCGCACAACGAGCGCGCTGACTACTTCTTCGGTGACGGCGTGGAAGTAGACCGGCTGCTGCATGACATCTCGCGGATGTTCTACGAGTGGGCGACCGTAGATGTGACCTAGGACGCCGCGCTCGTGCTGGCTCTGGCCCTGACATCAGCACGGCACGCCTGTCGACAGAGTCCGCACGGAACGCCCGCCGCAAAATCAGTATTGACCGCAGATTGGCGCTTGCGCCTTTAAGGAGAGTGGCAGAGTGGGAAACTTGGGCGCCTACCAAGATATCGTAGTGCGGGCGAACGCCGCTGGCGGTGTCGAGAAACTCATCGAAAGTATTGAAACAGCAGCAACGGCGAGAGCCACCCCGCGAGCATTCGCTGCTGGGGTGCTCATTGCGACCGCGGCAGGAGCGGGGCTTTTCGCTGCCAGAAAGAGCATTTCAGCCCGCCGAGCTCGGCAAGAAGAAGCGGCCCACAGCGCCCGAGAAGGACTCCGGGACCTCATTGGAGAAGTGAATGAGGGGCAGCCGCCGCAAGACGGTTCCTCAAGCGGACTCGACGTTCCCAAGCCACCCGATGGGACATCGTAACCGGTTGTCGTGGAGAACTCGAGGGCCGAGCGTGCCTGATCCTCGGCGTACATAGAGCCGCAGCGTCAAGCCCGGCGAGTGACGTCCGCGATCTGCCTGTCGACGACGTCGCTTCAGATATTACGCCGAGCGCATCATGCGGAGCACGCCAGGCCTCGTGATCGCCCGCTTCGGCAACGGCACCGCTCGTGGATGGCAACCGCTTCTGGATCGGCTGTCTCCTGTGCCCCCGCATCGCCCCATGACAGTGCCCGTGGCCGTCAAGCTGCCGAATACGCCTCTATAGAATCAAGACGCCGCGCTTCGCGCGGCGCGACGGCGGGCGGCTTGCGCGTGCGGCGCAAGCGCCGTTCGCGCCGCCCGCCTGACTGCGCATGACGGATGGCCCGAAGCCAGGCTGAGGAGCCAAGCCGCTACTGTGCCGTCGTGGTTCAGTCTAAAACCGATCCGTACGCGGAAGTTCTGGTGCGGGTTCGCCGCGCCCAGGGTGACCGGAAGGGTCGACGGCGGCTTCAGCGCCTGATGAGGTCAGTGGGAAGTAGGCCTCGCACGGCCGACGAACTGGTTGCACTCCAGCGAGAGCTTGACGAGGAACTCTGGCATGCGATGACTACATCCATGTCCACAAAACAGGAGGCGTTCGGGACACACTATGGTCTACCAGGCAAGGCTTCCGCGCTATTAATGCCACTTCCACGCTTGGATTATGTGGCACACCGTTGCGGTGCAACCTGGAGCACGAACAACAACATCCTCGGTCCGTCCGATTGGTCGAGTCACCTCCTGTGGAGCCAAGATCAGACGGTGGAAGCCATCCGCTGCCTCAAGGCCGGCCGCAGCCTGTCGGCTGTTGTTATTACCCGAGCTCAGATTGAACGATGGACCGTAAACATTGCTGAGGCTCGTAACCTAGTCCGGACTGCAAGTGAAGACGATCAGGAATTCATTGCACGCGTATGGAGCGACTACCTCACGCCAGAGATGGGGCGCCTTTGGGCAGAGTTGTCTGAGTTGATTCATGCTCGAGGTCCCCTTGTCGCGGCCTTTCAACATGAGGCCTTGGCGGCCTGGGGGACGGGCAAGGCACAATATGGTGAGCAAGAATACGATCAGATGGTACTCCTTGTCACGGAGGTGCTCTCAAGTGTACAGGCCCACATAATGGGCTGCCTCAAGCGATTGGCTGGCGAATCCGAGGTCAACATAGCGGCTCTCCTTGACTCGCGGCCCCAGTGGCCAGACGATCAGGACGAAGACATCCTTGACTTTACTTTGGGCGGTCGCGTCACGTCCAGCCACCCACTGGCGAAAACGTTCTTTGCTCCTGTCGAGTTCCTATCTTTAGATCGTCACGACGCTCAGGTGCTGCAGGGCTGGACGGAGGCACACCGCAAAGCACTGCTTGGAGTGAGTGCTCTCGAGGAACTGGGGCAGGCAGATGCTTTTTACATGTTCCGTGCGAGCAACTGCATCTACGAACGGCGCGCCCGAGCCTTCCAACGAGCGAGAAAGGCCTTTGAAAACGAGGCCGAGGAACTCGCGGGTGACTACGACCCCGGCAAGCTTCTCGCTGCGCTATTTCGATACTCCGCCTTCTCGAGTGTTGCTACGCTGCTAGCGACTTGGTCCGAAGGGAAAGAAAGAGAGGCTTTGACCGCCGCTGGGTGCGCTCTCCGTTCAGCAGTTAATCTGTGGCTGGAAGACTCAGACCATTCGCTTAGTGCCATGAGAGTGGTACTTGAACAGACCAGCCGGGCGCGCGCCCATCGCCTTAAGCCTTCACGCGCCGCCCGACAGGACGAGAATCCTCGGGGAGGTGGCTCCCGTTGGTTAGAACTCGCTGGCTGGAAGCGCGGCGGTCCCCTTTTTCGCGCCCTCAGCGAGTTCAGTCACATTTCTTTACGCTCGAGATTCGACGGTGGCAGAGCCTTTTTGTATCACGCAACCAACGATAGTCTAGAGGATCGCCGCCGCCTTCATAGCACCAGAACAACCGTACTCGAAGCTGGGGCCTACATGCTGGCGCTTGAACTCGCCCAACGCCTTGCCGAGGTTGACGTCAAGTTGCAGCAGTCCTTCTCCGAGCACATCACTCTGATTGACCTCGATCGGCATGTCGCTCTGCAGGAGCGCTACTGGGAGCAAATACGCGGTTTGCGGGAGTTTGATTTTGGCCCACCCCTGGCTGAGATGAGAGAGGACCCCAACTCACCAGAGGAAGCCAATACGTCAATGCCGTCGCTAGACGCCAAGAGCTAGTGCCAGATCACACTGCTGGACGCTCGACAAACACAATCTCTGCGTTCAGCATCGTTCTAGCCCGGATCTTTCGTGGT
>NZ_JBPKAO010000010.1:0-156038 GCF_051216895.1 Aquipuribacter aurantiacus | reverse complement strand
GCCGTGGCTGCGCGGCCACCAGGGCTGCGCGTCGGGCACGTCGAGACCCAGGTTCACGGTGGTGGCGCCGGCCGGCACCGGCACCTGGCCGGAACCGGTCGCACCGGGTCCGGTGACCGACACCCGCACCGTCAGGTCCTCGTCCACGCCGGGTGCGTGCTCCAGGTCGAGGGCGACCTGGAGTCGGCCGCCCCCGTCGGCCAGCGACGTCGTCGGCCGCACACCCGACAGCCGGGCNCGGTGGTGGCGCCGGCCGGCACCGGCACCTGGCCGGAACCGGTCGCACCGGGTCCGGTGACCGACACCCGCACCGTCAGGTCCTCGTCCACGCCGGGTGCGTGCTCCAGGTCGAGGGCGACCTGGAGTCGGCCGCCCCCGTCGGCCAGCGACGTCGTCGGCCGCACACCCGACAGCCGGGCGGTCGACCACTCGACGAGCTCGACGGGCTTCCAGATCCCCGCCGTGACCAGGTCCGGGCCCCAGTCCCAACCGAAGTTGCAGGCCATCTTGCGGACCGCGTTGTACGGGTGGTGGTTGACGTGCGGACGGGTGCCCAGCGCCAGGGACTGTGCATCGGCGTACCGGACGGCGCTGGCAAAGCGCACCGTGAGGGTGTTGGTCCCGGAGACCAACCGGTCGGTGACGTCCACGACGTGGGTGCGGTGCTGGTTCGCCGCCTCCAACAGCAGCGCGCCGTTCAGCTCCACCGTCGCGACCGTGTCCAGGCCGTGCCACACCATCGAACGCCGGTCACCCGCCCCAGCGGTCCAGTCGAACGAGGTCTCGTACACCCAGTCGGTCAGCCCGACCCAGGCCAGCAGCGCCTCGTTGTCATCCAAGTAGGGGTCCGGGATCAGCCCGGCAGCCACCAGGTCGGTGTGGACGACACCCGGCACGGACGCAGGCACAGGGCTGGCGTCGCGGATGTGGTCGGGGACCGGGCCGTCGGCGGGGCGCAGGGTCCAGCCATCGTGCAGGGACCGGGTGGTGACAGACATGCAGGAGCCTCTCGTCAAATCGATCGTCCGAGCCGAAAGGCCCGGGATGGGGTGGTGTGCGGGGGCTCAGCCGAGCCGGTGGTCGACGCGGCCCAGAGCTCCGTTGAGCATCGCGGGGACGCCGTCGTAGGCGGCGGTGAAGCCGCCAGGGGACGCGTCGGTGCGGGGGCTCGGTGCGGGGGCGTCCGGTCGGGTCATGGCGATGGCGCCGAGTACACCCGACATCGATCCCAACTGGGGTGCGACGAGGTAGGCGTCAATGTCCTCGGCGACGGGGGTGCCGTCCAGGGCGCCGTCGAGCCGGTCCAGGACGCCTCGCCGGATCGCCGGCAGCAGGCCGGGCAGTCCCAGGACACCGCCCCCGATGACGACGCGCTCGGGGGCGACGACGAGGGCGACGGTGGTGACGAGCTGGGCGAGGTACCAGGCCTGCAGGGTCACGACGTTGTGGACCTGGTCGCCGAGGTCGTGGGCCGCTCGTCCCGTGCGGGCGCGGATGGCCGGACCGGACACCAGTCCTTCGATGCAGTCGCCGTGGAAGGGGCACGAGCCAGCGAAGTGGTCGTCCGGGTGCCGCGTGACGTGAAGGTGGCCCATCTCCGGGTGCAGCTGCCCCCCGAGGACTCGGCCGTGGACGACCGCTCCCCCGCCGACCCCGGTACCGACCGTGAGGTAGGCGCTGGAGTCGACGTCGCGGGCCGCGCCCCAGCAGTGCTCTCCGTAGGCGGCGCCGTTGACGTCGGTGTCCAGGCGCGTGGGTACCTCGAACCAGGAGCGGACAGACCCTAGGAGGTCCGTGCCGGCCCAGCCCGGCTTGGGAGTCGTCGTGATGCGCCCGTAGGTGGGGGACGTGGGGCGCAGGTCGAGCGGCCCGAACGAGGCGATACCGGCCCGCTGGACCCGGACGTCCGGACGCGGGGCGTCGAAGAACGCGCGGACGCGGGCGAGGGTCTCCCGCGGTGTGGTGGTGGGGACGACGACGGAGTCGACGACGTCGTCCGGTCCGGTGCCGATGGCGCAGACGAACTTGGTGCCGCCCGCTTCGATGCCTGCGGCCACGGGTCGTGGGCTGCTCACTTGGTCGCTCCCGAGGTGAAGCCGTTGTAGATGTAGCGCTGCAGGAACAGGAACGTGACCAGCGCGGGGAGGATCACGATCACCACGCCAGCGGAGATGACTTCCCACTGCGCGCTGAACGGTCCTTGGAACCGGAACAGCGACGTGGAGATGACCCCTAGGTCGCGGCTCGGCATGTAGAGGAAGGGCAGATAGAACTCGTTGTAGATGGCGATGCCCTTGATGATGACGACCGTGGCGATGGCCGGCTTGAGCAACGGGAAGATGATGCGCCAGAAGATGGTCCACACGTTGGCACCGTCCAGCGCGGCGGCCTCGTCGAGCTCTTTGGGCACCCCGCGCAGGAACTGCATGAAGATGTAGATGGAGATGATGTCGGTGCCCAGGAACAGGGCGATGACCGACCAACGGGTGTTGAACAGACCCAGGCCGCTGATGACCTGGAAGGTCGCGACCTGCGTGGTGACGGCCGGGACGAGCGTGGCGAACAGGAACAGGGCCACCACCAACCAGCGACCCCGGAAGTGGAACCGGTCCAGCGCGTAGGCGGCCATCGCCCCGATGACCACGGTCCCCACCAGGGAGAAGGCGAGGATGACCGCCGTGTTGACGAAGCCGGTGAGCATGGCCCCACCGACGAACGCACTGACGTAGTTGTCGACGTTGAGGAAGCTGTCGGGGGGGTCCAGCGGGCCGGTGGCGCGGTACTCCTCCGGCGTCTTGAACGACGTCATGAAGATGACGACGAGCGGCACGAGCGCCACCAGGCACCCGAGCACCAGCGAGACGTACTTGCCGACGGTGCCGAGGACGCGCAGCACCCGTGTGGTCGTTGTCACCGGGCGCCGGCTCAGGCCCTCCAGGGGCGTGGTGAACAGCTCGGTCCGGGCGTCGGAGGGTCCCCCGGTGCCGGCGGCGGTCCCTCGGGTGGGGGTCGTCGTCATGTCAGGTTCACCTTCTCGTCCGGGACCAGGCGTCGTTGCACCCAGGTGACGGCCAGCACGATCAGCAGCAGGACGACGGCCATGGCGGAAGCGAGCCCGACGTTGCGGAACTTGAACGCGGTGTCGATGGTCTGGATGACGAAGGTGGTGCTGCCGTTGGCGCCACCGGTCATGATGTACGGGATCTCGAAGACGGCCAGCGACCCGCTGATGGCCAGGATCACCGTGAGGCTGATGACCGGCTTGATGCCGGGGGCGATGATGTGGCGGAACTGCTGCCAGCGGCTGGCGCCGTCGATCTCGGCCGCCTCGTACAGCTGGGCCGGGATCGATTGGATCGCGCCGAGGAACAGCACGAAGTTGAGGCCCATGTAGCGCCAGACGGACGTCCCGGCCAGGGAGAAGTTGATGATGTCGGGGTTGCCGAGCCACTGCTGCGTGGCGGCCTCGGCGCCGAAGGCCACGAGCAGCGCGTCGAGGGTGCCGCCGGGTCGGAAGAAGTACAGGAAGATGAAGCCGATCGCGACCCCGTTGATCAGGTAGGGGAAGAACAGGATTCCCTTGAACAGGTTGCGGAACCGGACGTTGAAGCTCAGCACCGTCGCGAAGTACAGCGCGAGCAGGATCTGCAGCACCGAGGCGGCCAGGTAGTACAGGCTGACCACGAACACGCCGAACAGTTCCGGGCGGGTGGTGATCGACACGTAGTTGTCGAACCCGACGAACGTCTTGACCGGGTCCAGGCCGTCCCAGTCGGTGACGGAGTACCAGAACATGTTGCCGACCGGGTAGTACGTGAACACCAGCAGGAACGCCAACGGCACGGCCAGGAACAGCCACGGCACCAGTGCGGCGTTGATGCGGGGACGTGCACGTTCGGTGCGGACCCGCCCCTTCGCGGCGATCACGGGGGCGACGCCGGTGGGGGCGCCGGGCTGAGTTGTCATGAGGACCTCCAGTGGGCCGTCGACCGGTGATGACGGGGGGCACGGGGGTGTCCCCGCGCCCCCCGTCGCTGTGTCACTCGGCGGTGACGGCGGCGCGGGCCTCGGCCCAGCGGGTGTTCAGGTCCTCGAAGATCTGCTCCTTGGTCTCGTCGGACGCGCCCCGGGCGGCGTCGACCAGACGCTGACGGTAGATCGGCTCGAACAGACCGATCTCGGCGGCGGCGTCGATGTTCTGGACCAGGCCCTCCTCACCGGCCGGCGCGGGGTTGATCTCGAGCAGCTCGACGCCGAGCTCCTCGAAGTCGGCCAACGTCTCGGGGTTGGGCCCGTCCAGACGCGGCGTCAGGCCGCCCTGGTCCTCGGCGTAGCCGGACTCGTTGGCGAACCAGTCGACCCAGGCCCGTGCGGCCTCCTGATTCTCGGAGTTGACGTTGACGGCGTTCTTGTAGTCGCCCGCCGAGGCGGAGTAGAACGTGCCGTCGACCTGGTTCGGGAAGGGCATGAAGCCGATGTTGTCCGGGTCGTCGGCCAGCTCCTGCATCTGCACGACCGACCACGAACCGAGCACCATGGTGGCCACCTGGCCGGTGGCCAGGAGCTCCTTGGACAGCTCCCACTCCGTCGTCGTCGGGTCGTCCTCCGTGAGGCCGGCCTCGACCGCGTCGAAGATCAGCGAGTCCATGATGTAGTGCTCCTCGCCCTCGGCCCAGGGCGCGTCGGACTGCACGAGCTCGTTGACGGCGTCGGGGTTCGCCGAGATGGCGCCGCGGTTGTTCTCGATCTGGGTCAACGGCCAGCCGTCGGCGTAGTTCGTGTAGAGCGGGACGGCGTCGGTGCTGTCGGCGATGGCCTGCAGCGCGCTCTGGAACTCCTCCGGCGTGGCGGGGGGCTCGGTGATGCCGGCCTCCTCCCAGACGGCCTTGTTGTAGACCATGCCCTGGGCGTTGCCGACGATGGCGAGGCCGTACACCTCGCCCTCGTAGGCCTGCTCGTTGACGTAGCGGTACTCCTCACCCAGCTCCTCCACCGAACCGAGGGGCGAGAAGAAGCTGGGGAGCTGGTCGGCGGTGATGGAGTTCGGGATCAGCAGGACGTCGCCGTAGTCGGAGGTGTTCATCCGGATCCGGACCTCACCCTCGTAGTCCGTGATCGCCTCGAAGTTCACGGTGACCTCGGGGTAGAGGCCCTCGAAGGTCTCCTTGTACTCCGCGAAGGTGGTGTCGACCAGGTCGGTGCGGTTCGTCAGGACGGTGATGTCACCACTGACGTCCTCGGCGGCCTCACCACCGGCGCCGACGGCACCGGTGGCCTCGTCGTCGGCGGAGGACGAACCGCCGCAGGCGGCGAGGGTGAGGACGGCGGCGGTCGTGATGACCAACCAGGGGGTGCGGTGCGCTCTCATCGCGCTTCTCCTCAATGACGACGTTGACATTGTCGGTTCCGGTGGCACCGCGCCGTCTCTGGCGCACTGTCCGACCGTGGTGAGGCGCGACCATACGCACGCCACGGACCGGCCGTCAATCGTGGATGACAACGCCGTCATTGATGTTGCGGCTTCGTTACCTGCGGCGCTGGGCCGGCGCCCGCCCGTCGTGGCATCGTCGGACAACGGCCGACAGGGGGCCCGCTGCTACCATTTAGGTCGTGACGCCAGATGGTCCCCGCGCAGCGATCCCGCGTGCGACCCTGGCGGACGTCGCCCGGTTGGCCGGGGTAAGCGTGAAGACGGTCTCGCGGGTCGTGTCCGGGGAGACGAACGTCCGCCCGGAGACCCGGGACCACGTCATGCAGGCTGCGCGCCGGCTGCGCTTCCGCCCCAACCACCTGGCTCGCGACCTCCGCCGGGGCGGGGTCTCCACGACCGTGGCCTTCGTCATCGGAGACCTGACGAACCCGTTCTACTCGCGTGTGGCCGCCGGCATCGAGCGCACCCTGGCCGAGCACGGCCTCACCATGGTGCTGGCCGCCACCGACGACGACCCCGGCCGTGAAGCCGCGGTCGTGCAGGCCATGCTCGAGCGGCGGGTCCGCAGCCTCATCCTCGTGCCGATCGCCACAGACCAGGGGTACCTGGAGGGCGAACGTCAGCTAGGCACCCCGGTCGTGACCGTCGACCGCCCCGCCTCCAACCTCACCGCGGACAGCGTGGTGTTCGCCAACCAGGACGGCGCCCGCGAGGCGGTCAGGTCGCTGCTGGCGGTCGGGCACCGCCGAATAGCGTTCATCGGCAGTTCTCCCACCCTCTACACCCACGGCCAACGGCTGGCGGGCTACCGGTCCGCCCTGGCCTCGGCAGGTATCGACGTCGTCACGGAGTACGAGCGCACCGACGCGCCCGACTCCGGGTCGGCGGAGAAGGCGGCACGCGAGCTCCTCGACCTGGACGAGCCGCCGACCGCCGTCCTGGCGGGCAACAACCGTGCGAGCACCGGCGTCCTGCGCGCCTGGCGAGGCCTGGACGCCCCTCCAGCTCTGATCGGCTTCGACGACTTCGACCTCGCCGACGCCCTCGGCATCACGGTCGTGGCCCACGAGCCGGAGGAGATGGGCCGCGAGGCCGCCCTGCTCGCCCTCACCCGCCAGGACGACCTCGACGCTCCCGTGGAGCAGCTGGTGCTCCCCACCCGGTTGGTCCCCCGCGGCTCGGGCGAGCAGCCCCCGCCGGACTGACCCACGCGGCACCGGGCGGCACCGGGCGGCACCGGGGCGACCAAGGCAGCACCGGGCGCCCCGCCAGTCACCCCCCGGGGCCGTCGAGAGCACCCGCAGTTGCTCTCTTGCGGTCGACGTGGGCAAGGATGGCCGGATGACAACGATGGACCGGGCTCTGCCTCGGATCGAACGGGACCGGCCGCTGCGCAGCGCGCTCCGGCTGTTCCGGGCGCAGCGGTGGCGTCTGCTGGTTGCCGCGGGGGCCTTCGCTCTCAAGCACTCTCCGGTCTGGGTGATGCCCCTGCTGACCGCCAACGTCATCGACATGGTCGTGGAGGAGCAGCCGCTGTCGGTGCTGTGGTTGAACGCCGCCGTCATGACGGTGCTGATCGTTCAGAACGTGCCTTTGACCTCGGTGTATGCCAAGTGGTCGAGCACTGCCGTGCGTACGGTGGAGACCGACCTGCGTGCTGGTCTGTGCCACCGGCTCCAGCAGCTGTCGATCGGCTACCACCGGCGCATGAGCGCCGGGGTGCTGCAGGCCAAGGTCGTGCGCGACGTGGAGACAGTGGTGGACGCCACGCGGCAGGTGCTGGACTCCGGGTTGGCTGCCGTGACGACGTTGGCAGGTGCGATCGCCCTGACGGCGTGGCGCGTCCCGGAGTTCCTGCCGGTGTTCCTCGTGGCCGTGCCGGCTGCGGCGCTGCTGGTGCAGGCGATGAAGCGGCGCATGACCACTCGCAACGCGGCGTTCCGCCACGAGGTCGAGCAGCTGTCGGCCGCCGTCAGCGAGATGACCCACCTGATCCCGGTGACCCGCGCCCACGCCCTGGAAAGCCGGGCCCTGGAGCGCATCGACGGCTCCCTGGCGCACGTGCGCCGTGAGGGCGTCCGCCTCGACGTGCTCAACGGACGGTTCAACGCGGTGGCCTGGGTGCTGTTCCAGCTGCTGAGCGTGGCCTGCCTCGTGACCGCGGCATGGGCGGCCCGCACGGGCGCCATCCCGGTGAGCGCCGGTGACGTGGTCCTGCTGTCGACCTACTTCGTCGCTCTCACCGGGTCCGTCACGATGCTGATGAACCTGGCCCCGCAGTTCTCCAAGGGCTTGGAGTCGGTGCGGTCGATGGCTGAAGTGCTGGGCGAGGCGGACGTCGAGCGGAACGAGGGGAAGGCCGTCGTGGATCGTGTCGAGGGCCGGATCCGTCTGCGCGGGGTGCGTCTTCGCTACGACGACTCGGAGGACCTCGCCCTCGACGGCCTCGACCTGGACGTCGCCGCCGGGGAGACCGTAGCGCTGGTGGGACCGTCGGGGTCCGGCAAGTCGACGGTCCTCAACCTCGTGGTCGGCTTCCTGCACCCGCAGCACGGCGCGGTGCTGGTCGACGGTCAGGACCTGACCACGCTGGACCTGCGCTCCTACCGCCGCCACCTGGCGGTCGTGCCGCAGGAGGCACTGCTGTTCGAGGGCACCGTGCGCGACAACGTGGCGCACGGCCTGGACCTCGACGAGTCCTCGGTCGCGCAGGCCCTGAAGGACGCCAACGCCTGGGACTTCGTCACCGAGATGGGCGGGCCCGATGCGTGGGTCGGGCAGCGCGGCGCCCGACTGTCGGGCGGACAGCGCCAGCGCCTCACCATCGCCCGTGCCTTGGCCCGCGACCCGAGGGTCCTCGTCCTGGACGAGGCCACGTCCGCGCTGGACCGAGAGTCCGAGGCCGCGGTGCAGGAGGCCCTGCAACGCTTGATGGCTGGCCGGACGACGTTGGTCGTGGCCCACCGGTTGTCGACCGTGCGCAGCGCGGACCGCATCGTCGTGCTGCGCGCCGGCCAGGTGGCCGAACAGGGCAGCCACGGAGAGCTCCTGGCCGCCGGCGGGCTCTACGCCCACCTCGACGCGCTCGACCGGGCTGAACCGGTCTCCTGACTAGAGGGCCTTCGCGTGCACACGATGTCATTGCGCGTACGAGACGACTGGTAGATCCCTCGTAAGACAACGTCAGACGGCATTCGTAGGTCTGGACCCACGAATGACATCGTTGACATGACGGTCAGAGCGAAGGTAGAACGGGTCCGACCGGGCGGTGTGGCCCGGCGCGACGAAGGGTCGACGATGACGGATCGGAACGGACGAGGACAGGCCGCGCTGCGGGTGCTGGTCGCCGCAGCCGTGTCGGTGGGGCTGCTGGGCCTGCCGGCCACGGCCAGCGCCGCCAGGGAGGCCGCCCCAGCCTCACGAGGGCCTGCGGTGCAGCCCGCCGCGGAGCCGGTGCAGGGCCCCGTCGAGGGGTTCGTGCAGGCGCAGGGCGACCGGCTCACCCTGGACGGACGCCCCTACACGTTCGCGGGGACCAACAACTACTACCTTATGTACGGCGCGGACGGGCAGGGCAACCAGGTCAACGTGACCAACGTGCTCGACGACGCGCAGGCGGCGGGGTTCGACGCCATGCGGATGTGGGCCTACTTCCTGGTGCAGGACCCGGACGAGCCGGGCCGCACCAGCTCCATCCACGGCAACGGCAACGGCCCGACCTGGTTCCAGGCCTGGGACGAGGAGGCCGGCGAGCCCCGCTACAACGAGGGCGAGTTCGGCCTGTCCCAGCTGGACTACGCGGTCGCCGAGGCCGGCGAGCGCGGTATCCGTGTCGTCCTGCCGTTCGTGGGCAACTGGGCCGACTTCGGCGGCATCGATCAGTACGTCCGCTGGCGCGACCTGGCCGACGACTCCGACCGCGTCTGGTACCACGACGACTTCTACACCGACCCGGTCATCAAGGGCTGGTATAAGGACTGGATCACCTACCTGCTCAACCGCGAGAACGTCTACACCGGCGTCGCTTACAAGGACGACCCGACGGTCCTGATGTGGGAGCTCGGCAACGAGCCCCGGTGCCGCGGCAGCGCCCTGCCGTCCAGCCCCGGGGCCTGCGACCCCGAGAACGTCGACGTCATCACGGAGTGGACGGACGAGATGAGCCGGCACGTGAAGTCGATCGACGACACCCACCTGCTCGGTCTGGGTGACGAGGGCTGGTTCTGCGACCCCTCGCGGCCCGACATCGGTGAGGGCTACGCCTGCACCAACGGCGTCGACGGTGAGGCCATCGCGCGGCTGCCCGGCATCGACGTCATCAGCCTGCACCTGTACCCGGAGGCCTGGGGCTACGAGGCGGACTGGGGCGACGAGTGGATCGCGGCGCACGGCGAGCTGGGCAAGCAGGTCCGCAAGCCTGTCGTGCTGGGCGAGTTCGGCGTCGAGCCGGACCCCGAGGCCGGTGTCCACCGCAACGTCGTCTACCAGTCCTGGCTCGACACCGCCTACCGCAGCGGGGTGGACGGGACGCTCTACTGGATCCTGTCCAGCGACCTCGAGGACGGCACGCCCTACCCGGACTACGACGGCTTCACCGTCTACTGCCCGAGCGCGATCTGCACGACCATCAGCAACAACGCCCAGCGGGTCCGGACCAACCGCCCCGTCTTCGCTCCGGTCGCCGACGTGGACTTCGTCCAGACCGACTTCGGCGTACCGACCGCGGTCGACGTCCTCGCCAACGACATCTCCTACCTCGTCCGGCTCGTCCCGGGGACGATCGACCTCGACCCGACCGCGCCCGGTCGCCAGACCACCGTCGCGGTGGACGGCGGGCGGTTCACGATCGGTCGAGCGGGTGTCGTGGACTTCGTCCCGGCCGACGGCTTCGCCGGATTCGCGCGGGCGTCCTACACCGTCGCCGACCGCTCGGGCCGCCTCAGCGACCCGGCCGAAATCACCGTCCGGGTCCGCCCCGCGCCGGATGCGCCGGTGACGCTCTTCTCCTTCGAGGACGGCACCCAGGGCTGGGGGTCGGCGGGCATGACCACGACCACGACCGACACCTGGTCCACGGACGGGACCCGGTCGCTGCAGGTGACGCTGCCCGAGGGCAGCAACGGCTGGGTCGGCGGTCCCTTCGCCGCGCCGGTCGACGCCTCGCAGCGGCAGTCGCTCAGCCTGGACCTGCTCGTCGGCGGCACCGGGTCCTCGGTCGCGGTCTCCCTGCAGGTCGGGGACGACTTCCGCTGGTGCCAGTCGACGTTCCAGTACTACCCGGCAGGCACGAGCACGACGCGGACCATCGACCTGGCCACCGACATGTCGTGCCCTGTCGAGGACTTCGCCGACGTCCGGCAGATGAACGTGTTCCTGAACTCGGGTACCCACCTCATCGACCAGGTGGTGCTGCGCTGAGCCGCGACCGCTCCTAGACCCACGACCCTCGCCCCCGCCTGGACACCGTCTGGGCGGGGGCGAGCCGTGTTCCACACCCGACGCACCACTCCCCCATGACCGACAGGAGCCTCGTTCGCCATGACACCTGCCCTCGGCCCCCTCGCACTCGTCCCTCGCCTCGTGCCCAAACCCTGGGGCGGACGCCGGCTGGCCGACCTCGGCCGCGACCTGCCCGTCGGCGACGTACCCGTCGGCGAGTCCTGGGACGTGGCCGACCTGGACGCGGCCACGACGTCGGTCCCCGACCCTGTCAGCCGAGTCGGCCACGGGCCGCACGCGGGACGCACCCTGGCCGACCTCGTCCGCACCCACCGGGCCGAGCTCCTGGGCACGACCGCACCGACACCCGCCGGCAGGTTCCCCCTGCTGCTCAAGCACCTGGACGCCCGCGAGGACCTGTCGGTGCAGGTGCACCCCTCGCAACGTGTCCTCGACCGGTTGCCCGGCGCCCGGCTCAAGACCGAGTCGTGGGTGGTCGTAGCCGCCGCCCCCGGTGCCGAGCTCTTCCTCGGCGTCGCCCAGGGGGTACGACCGGACGACGTCGACCGGGCGTTCGGCACGCCCGGCATGGTGCCCCTGCTACGGCGGGTACCCGCCAGGGTCGGCGACGTCCACCACGTCCCCGCCGGACTCATTCACGCCCTGGGGGCCGGCGTCGTGGTCGCCGAGCCGCAGACCCCGTCCGACACCACCTACCGCATCTACGACTGGGCGGTGGAGCACGGGCGGGAGCCTCGGCCGTTGCACCGGCAGGAGGCCATGCTCTGCGTGCGGGCGGAGTGGGCGGTCAACGTCGACCCACCCCCCAGCCAGGACGGCGACGGCCTGCTGGTGGACACCGACCACTACCGGATCAGCCGCCGGACCACGGAAACGGCCGGCCCGGTGGACGTCCCGGTCCGGCCGGTCGCGCGCGTCGTCGTGGTGGTCGCGGGCCGGATCGAGCTCGACGACCTGCCCGCAGCCTTGACCGCCGGCGGGGTCGTCGTCCTCCCGGCGGGATGGCACGGGACCCTTCACGCCGACGCGCGGAGCACCTGGCTCGAGGTCGACCTCTGACAAGCACCGCAGGCCCGCGGCGCACGACGGGCCGGGCACCCCCGAGGGGCCCGGCCCGTCGTCCGACGCGGTCTCGCCGTCAGCCGGTCGTCAGGTCCTCACCGACCGTCGTCAGGTCGGCGACGAGCAGGTCGCGCGCCTCGGCGGTGACCCGCCCCCGCGTCACCTGCGCCGGGCCCGTGACCAACGTCTCGAACCGGTCCAGCTGCTGCTGCGCCTGCCGGGTGCGCCCGGCGTCCAGCTGGGACTGGGCCGCGCCCAGCAACCGGTCGAGCTGGGCTGCGAGCGTCCCGTCCAGCTCACCGGTGCCGGCGTAGTAGTCGACGAGCTCGTCCAGCGACGTCATGCTGACCGGCACGTACTCCAGCTCGACCCGGTCCAGCTGGCCGGTCCGTTCCGGGGTGATCGTGGGGAAGCCCACCCGGACGTGCCGCACGTCGGCGGCCATGTCCTCGTCCTCGTAGAGCACGCGAAGCCAGTAGCCGTACGTCTCGTCGTCGGTACCGAACTGCGTGCTCTGGACCTCGACGGGCTCGAAGGTCACGCCGTCCGTGGACGTCGACACCTCGAAGTGCTCGACCTCGGCCTCGAAGAACGTGTAGAGGCTGAGCTGCTGCGGGTTGCCCTCGACGCTGTAGGTGATGTGCTCGCGCGGTGCCTGCTCCCCCGGCTCGGGCTCGACGTAGGTGGACGACGTCCACTCGACGTCGTCGACCAGGACGTCACCCCGGAACGGCTCGGCCAGACCGGCAGACGCGATGCGGACCAGCCAGGTGCTGGACGCGTCCGGGATGCTCGCGAAGTCCGTGCTGCCCTCCCCGATGTCGAAGGTCAGGTCGTTCCAGCCGACCGCGAGGGTCCGCTCGGCGCCGGGGTTCCACGGGCCGTTGAAGACCAGGTTGGCGCGCAGGCCCGCGACGGGCGCGTGCACGCGCATGGTGACGGTGTCGCGACCAAGGATGTCCACGGGCGCGTCGGTGAACCGGTGCTCAGGGCCGGCCTGACCACCGCCACCCGCGGCGAAGGAGACCGGGATCGCGAGGCTGTCGGTGCCGCCCAGCGCCGCGGCGTCCACGACGCGCAGGCTGCTGGTCAGGTCGTTCTGCGCCATCCACGACGGCAGGTTCCACCCGGCGGTGGAGCCGTCCTCGAAGTCCAGGACGATCGGCTCCTGGGGCGGCGCGCCGGGAGCGCGGACCGCCCGGCTGAGTCGCTCGATCAGCGGGCGGTTGTTGCCGTCGTCGATGACGAGCCCGTCGGTCACCTCCGACGCCTGAGCGAAATCGACCAGGTCGTCGGTGAGCGCCAGGCTGTCGACCGTGATCGGACCCCACGGCTGCGACGGCTCCGAACGTCCACCCTCATTCTGCGCGGTGACCCGGTACCAGTACGTCTCGTGCAGCTCGGCGGTCGTGTCGTTCCAGATCGGCGTGTGCGCGACATCGTCGGTCACGCCGTCCACCAGCACGGTCCAGGGGCCGTCGGGTGACGTCGCCCGCTCGAGGACGTAGGACTCGGCGCCGGCCGAACCCTGCCAGTACAGCTCGCTCACGTGCTCGACAGGCAGCACGGTCGGTCGACCGGGAGCCTCGGTCGGCGGGACAGGCAGTCCGCGGATCTCGTAGGCCTTGGCCTGCATGAGGCTCATCACGGTCCGCTCGTCGTATCGCTCACCCGTGTCGAAGCCCGGGAAGTGGTACGAGCGGACGCGGTAGCTGCCGCCGAACTCGTCGCCGTGCCAGTAGAAGCCGCCGTCACGGTTGTGCGGTCGCAGGCCCCAGAGCTGGCCGCCCACCGCGCCCTCCTCGATGAGGATGTCGGTGATCTCCTCGATGTCCTCGGTCTCCGCGAAGCCGAACTCGAACGCGATGTACGGCTTGACCGGGGTGATGCGCTGGGCGCGCTGCCGGACCCCGGCGGGTGAGTTGCCGGTGTAGTTGTCGTACACGCTGGTCGCCACGATGTCGATGTTGGGCTCGGCCAGGATGTAGTCCAGCCGCGCCTGGTTGTAGTCGTGCTGCATCGTCAGGTGGTTGGGCGCCCGGTCCTTGACGTGGGCCGCCATCTCGGTCAGCCAGGGGTTCGTAGCGTTGGCGATCTCGTTGCCGAACACCCACGCGGCGATGGTCGGATCGTCCTTGTACTTGACTCCCGTGATCGTGTTCGTCCGGTCCGTGATGTAGTCGACGATGGCCTTGTAATCCTCGCGCAGCACCTCCGAGTTGTAGAAGTTGACCTGCGACGGGCCCGGGTCGATACCGCGGTTGGCCGACAGCGCCGCCAGCCCTCCGTGCCACTGGTACTGGTTGGTGATCGGGATGAAGATCCGCACGTCATGCTCCGCGGCCGACGCCAGGACCTGGTCGAGGACGCGAAAGCCCTCCTCGCTGAACGCATCCGGGTTCAGGCTGCCGTCGGGGTGGCGCGGCACACCGGTGACGTGGCGCGGCAGGTCCGGGTCGTCGTCCGGGTGCAGGACCGAGATGTCGTAGATCCGGGTCGCCTGCCCACCCATCCGCTGGATCGTCTCCAGGTGGTCGTCGATCTCGAACGTGTCGGGCCAACGCCACTCGAAGTCGTCGGAGTCCTCGAACGGGTAGTTGTCCTCGACCAGGCCCAGGGTCGGCGTGGCGACGGACAGGAACCGGAACTCCTCCTCACCGTCCATGACCCGGTTGCCCTCCCTGGTCAGGAAGTGTTCGAAGCGGTCCGCCTGGCCGATCTCCGGCGGTGCCTGAACGGTGGCGGCCTCTGGTGCGGCTGCGGCGGTCAGGCCGGCGACCGCGAGGGCCAGGGCGCACAGGCCCGCCAACCCTCTGTTTGGTGACAGCGTTGTCATTTGTTCCGCCTTTCGTTGCGTCTCTGCAACGGTTGAGTGGGCTGCCCCCGGTGACAAAGGGTCACTGCACAGGGACTGGGCGATCGCGACGCTAAGCCTCGGAACAGGCATCGGTCAAGACTTCGCAGGGCTCGCGGGGTCGCCGAGCGCGACACCCCCAGTCGGCGAGAAGCGCTGCGCGAGCAGATGCCAGTTGATGTCATCGCTGTCATCAGGCTAGGTTCCACACGCTCAACGACAACGTCGTCACGCCTGAGAGGTAGCCATGCGTAGCTCCGATGCACCGTCTCCCACTGGTTGGGACGAGCCCGTCTGCGGGATGACTTGGGGGTGGGTCGGCACGCGAGGGACCTGGACCACCTCCGAGGCGGGCGCCTCGATCCGCGAGATGGCCGCCCTGGACGTCAACTGGGCCACCGTCGCCTGGGCGGCGCTGCAGGACACGGCCCAGTCGACCCACATCGACTGGAAGAACTCCACCGTCACCGACGACGAGATCCGGCACGCGGTCGGCCGTTGCCGCGAGCAGGGCCTCAAGGTGTGCCTGAAGCCGGTCGTGAACTGCGCGGACGGCACGTGGCGGGCGCACATCGGCTTCTTCGACCAGGACGTGCCAGGGGAACCCACCTGGGCACAGTGGTTCGCCGCATACCAGGAGTACGTGGTGCACCATGCGCGGCTGGCGCAGGAGCTCGAGGCCGACCTGTTCTGCATCGGTTGCGAGATGGTGCGTGCAGACGCCCAGGAAAGGCACTGGCGCAGGCTGATCGCCGCGGTGCGCGAGGTGTACTCCGGGCCCATCACCTACAACGCCGACAAGTATCAGGAGGACCGACTGACCTGGTGGGACGCGGTCGACGTCATCAGCTCCTCGGGTTACTACCCCACGGGTGAGTGGCAGGCCCAGCTGGATCGCATCGAGACCGTGGTCCAGGCCCACGGCAAGCCGTTCCTCTTCATCGAGGCGGGCTGCCCCAGCCGCGAGGGGTCACCGGCACGACCCAACGACTGGTCGCTCCATGGCGCACCGAGCGAGGCGGCCCAGGCGAGCTACCTCGACGAGATGCTCACCGCGGGGGCGGGTCGGTCCTGGGTGGGCGGGTTCATGCTGTGGGACTGGCCGGCCCACCTCTACCCCGTTGAGCAGGCGGCGACCAACGACGACTACTGCATGTACGGCAAGCAGGGCGCTGAGGTCGTGCGGTCGCACTACCGCTCGATGCGTGGGCTCGACTGAACGAAACGCGCCCCGACCGTCGACCGATAGCCCGCCGAGGAGCACCGAATGTCACCCACGCATCACGTCCATGGGGACCGCTACGCCACCATGCGCTACCGCCGGTGCGGCCGGAGCGGACTCGATCTTCCTGCGCTCTCCCTCGGCCTGTGGCAGAACTTCGATCACGGCAGGCCGTTCGAAACCCAGCGGGCCATCCTGCTGCGGGCCTTCGACCTCGGGATCACCCACATCGACCTCGCGAACAACTACGGCCCTCCCCCCGGGTCAGCGGAGGAGACCTTCGGACGGGTGCTCGGGCAAGACCTCCACGCGTACCGCGACGAGCTCATCATCAGCTCCAAGGCGGGGTACGGGATGTGGCCCGGCCCGTACGGGGACGGCGGATCCCGCAAGTACCTGCTGGCCTCCCTCGACCAGTCCCTCCGTCGGACCGGACTGGACTACGTGGACATCTTCTACTCCCACCGGCCTGACCCCTCCGTCCCGATCGAAGAGACGATGGGTGCCCTTCACACCGCGGCCGTTAGCGGCCGCGCCTTGTACGTCGGCATCTCGAACTACAGCCCCTCTCAGACCCGCGAGGCCGCGCGGGTGCTTGCCGAGCTCGGGACCCCGCTGCTGGTGCACCAGCCGTCGTACTCGATGCTCAACCGGCACGTCGAGTTGCCCGAAGTCGGCACAGCCACCGCAAGCGAAAGCCTCCTCGATGTCGTGGGCGACCTGGGAATCGGCTCGGTCGTCTTCTCGCCCCTGGCGCAAGGACTCCTCACCGACCGCTACCTCACAGGCGATGTCCCCGCTGGCTCTCGTGCGGCAGCCGGGGCGCTGGACACTGCACGCATAGACGCGCAGTACCTCACCCGGGCACAAGCGCTGAACGACATCGCGGCCAGCCGGGGGCAGAGCCTGGCGCAGCTCGCACTGACCTGGGTCCTGCGCGACGAGCGCATCACCTCCGCCGTGGTCGGGGCAAGCAGCGTCAGCCAGCTGGACGACAGCGTGGCTGCCTTGAACGCGCCGCCGCTCGGTGCGGACGAGCTGGCCCACATCGAGAACACGATCAATCCCGCCGATCACCGACCACGCTGACCCCAGCTCCCGCGTCGTGGGTCCTGGGTCGTGGGCTTCTCGTGGGTCGTGGGCGCGGCCCTTCGATAGCAACCGTCCCTCGTGGAAGTCTGTTGGTCTTCTCAGCCAGATACGTGCCAGATGCACCCGCACCTGCCCACGCCCCGACGCACGGGTCTGCACAAGATTCGCCCTCTGACCTGCGAGGGAGGATCACGCGCGCAGCCGCTCGCACACCCCCTGTCGGTTTCCTAAACTGCGTTTCGGGAACGTCGACGGGTCCACTGCGGCCGGGTCCCGGGCCACGACAGTGTGACTAACAGGGTGACTACCGGGCCGGATTCCGACGTTCGGGGGTGGACGCCCGTGGACTATCTGCGCAGGTCAGGCCGCGTTGGGCCCTGAGGCCGCGGCCACAAAATCTCCCTGACACGGAAGAGGTCACTGGTTCGATCCCAGGATCGCCCACACAGGTCAGAGGCATGATCACCTCCGACGGCCCCCTCGATTCGGGGGGTGGGTAACTACGGGTCTGGACATTGGAGCATCGTGTCCATCGCCACGGCCCTCTCCAGGATCACCGGTCGCAGTTGATGGCGTTAGACCGCCTCGGTCACCCGGCTCCCCCGGCGGCCCAGCAGTTCGGCGACCTGCTCGATGGTCATCCCGCCGTCGGACAGCAGCGAGACGAAGCTGTGACGTAGTTCGCGCGGGGTCCACGCTCCGGGATCTAGGCCGGCCTTCTCCACCACTACGCGGAACCCACGACGAACGTCCGCTGCGTCCGGGGCGGTGCCGGTCGCAGTGGCAAACACGAACGCGTCGGTGATCCACGCAAGTCCTGCACGCTCGAAGGCCTGCTGCTGTCTCCCCCGATGCCGGTCGAGTGCCGTCACACACGCTGCAGGCGGAGCCCAGTCAGGCTTGGGTGTGTCGGCTCGACCTGGCCGCCCGAGCTGTCGCCCGTCAGTCGTCGGCCGATGGTTCGCGTTCCGCAACGGGACGCGGTTCCGGAGGGGTCCACGCGGGAGCTCGAGCCGCGGTCGGGCTTCCCGCGGACGCTCGTGCCGCCGCCTGCCGGCGCCCACGACGCCGACTCCCGTCAGCGCAGCACGCTACGCAGCAGGTGCAGGCAGGTCGTGACCGTGCGGGCCCGTACCTGCGCCCGTCCGCCGCGGAGGCGGAGCTCACGGTGCACCGTGCCGTCCGGCCCGTCCAGCGCGACGTGGACGAGCCCGACCGGCTTGCCCGGGCGGGCACCGCCCGGCCCGGCGATCCCGGTCACCGACACCGCGAGGGTGGAGCCGAACCGGTCGCGAGCACCCCTCGCCATGGCCACCGCCACCTGCTCGCTCACCGCGCCGTGACGGGACAGCAGCTCGGCCGGGACGCCGAGCTCGGACGTCTTGACCTCGTCGGTGTAGGCCACGAACCCGCCGACGAGGTAGTCCGAGGAGCCCGGCAGGTCGGCCAGACGACCGGCCAGCAACCCGGCGGTGCAGGACTCTGCGGTGGCCACCGTCCACCCGTGCGACCGGAGTCCGGACGCGACGACCTCGTCCAACGACGAACCGTCGCTGCTGTAGACGGCCTCGCCGAACCGGTCGACCACCGAACCGAGCAGCTGCGCGTAGGCGGTGTCCGCGTCGGGCCGGAACCGGGTGACCACCTCCAGGTCACCGTCGCGCAGGCACGTGGTCACCTCCAGACCCGCGTCCTCCGCGGCGCCGTGGCGGGACGCGTGCTCGCGAAGCAGGTCGGCGAGCTCGGCCTCGGGGACGCCGGTGGCGCGGATCGTCTCCTCGCGCAGCGCCACCGCCCCGGCGAGCTGCAGGGCGGCGGCCACGAGCGGGTCGGCCAGGGCCGCGGCCCACATGGCCTGCAGCTCCTGGGGCGGGCCGGGCAGCACGAGCACCGGCGGACCGTCTCCGTCGCCGGGCAGCACCAGACCCGGAGCGGTCCCCACCGGCTCGAGCACGTGGGCACCGACCGGCACGACCGCCTGCTTGCGCGTGCCCGACGCCATCCCGGGTGACTCCGCGCTCCACCCGCGCGCGGCGGACAGGCGGGCGATGACGGCCGCGATGCGCTCCTGCAGGGCCTGGTCGACGGCCGTGGGACGGCCGAGGACGTCGGCGACCACCTCGACCGTCAGGTCGTCGGCGGTCGGGCCGAGACCGCCGGTGGTGATGACCAGGTCGTGCCCCGTGCGCAGGTACCGCAGCACCGACGCCAGGTCCTCGGGTCGGTCCCCCACGACGACCACGACACCGATGTCGACCCCCAGCTCCCGCAGCCGCTCGGCCAACCAGGGGCCGTTGGCGTCGGGGACACGGCCGGTGAGCACCTCGGTGCCGGTGACGAGGACTGCTGCGCGGGCACCCATACGACGATCGTCCTACGCCGACGGCTGCCGGGCGACGGCAGGGGGGATTCCGGGGGCCGGTGGACAGCACGGCGGACCCGTGGCGCGGCATCCGTGGGACGCAGGTGTGCGGATCGGGCCCGTCACCGGACCCGCCGCGGCAGGCCGTAGGTCCCCCGTCCCCCGCCGGCCCGACCACCGCAGCACAGGCGCTCGTTCGCGACCAGGATCGAGCGGTGTCTCGAGCCAGGGGTGGGCCTCTGCCGAGCCTGTGGAGGCCGGGTCACACCCGTTCGACGCGGTCGGCCTGCGGGCCCCGCTCGCTCTGACGCACCTTGTAGCGGACGCGCTCGCCCTCCACCAGCGAGTCCGCACCTCCCAGGACCGACACGTGCACGAACAGGTCCGCGCCTCCGGCGTCCGGGGTGATGAAGCCAAAGCCACGCTCCGCGTCGTAGCGTGCGACCACGCCCTCGCCACCGCGCACGGGGGCGTCGGTCGCCTCCGGGTGCGGCGGCCGTCCGCGTCCTGCGGGCACGGACGCGCCCCGGGGTGCCGGGGCCTTGACGAGGTGCAGGTTGCGGGCCTGCGGGCCCTTCTCGCTCTGGACCACGTCGTAGGTCACCCGGTCCCCCTCCGCCAGCGAGGTCAGCCCGCCGGTCAGCGCCCGCACGTGGACGAAGACGTCCTCGCCACCGGCGGCGGGGGTGACGAACCCGAAGCCCTTGTCCTCGTCGTACCAGGACACCGTGCCGTCCGCTCCGTCGCTCGGGACGGGCTGCGGGGTGTCGGCGGCGAGCGGCAGCAGGTGCTCCGCCTGAGGCCCCTTCTCCCCCTCGACGACCAGGAAGGCCACGCGCTGCCCCGCCGCCGGCACACCGCCGGTCACCACGGCCGAGCTGTGGACGAAGATCTCGGCGCCGCCGCCGTCCGGCGTGACGAAGCCGTACCCCTTGCCTGGCTCGTACCAGGTGACGGTGCCGAGGACGCCCAGCGGGGCGTCCGGAGCCGTGTCAGCGGTGATCCGGACCCGGCGTGCCTGCGGGCCCCGGTCCCCCTCGCCCCACTCGAACTCGACCGCCTGCCCCTCGCGGAGCAACCTCGTCCCGTCGTCGCTGACGATCTCGGACGCATGCACGAACAGGTCCTCGGCCTCGCCCTCGATCGCGAGGAAGCCGAACCCCCGCTCGGCGTCGAACCAGCTGACGGTCCCCTGGGGCACGGTTGACTCCTCGTTCGGGCTACGGGTGGGACCCCAGTCTGGCCGACCGCGCGCGGTCGGGTGTCCTCCGCGTCGCGCAGATCGGCCTCACGCGGACGCCGCCGCCGGCGGTCCGACGGCACCCCGGGGCGTCGGGAGGCCAGCAGCTGCCTGGTCTAGCGGCCCGGACGCCTCCGGTGAGCCGGGACCCGCGCTCGTGCGGCCCGGTTGCCGCGTCGCGACGAGCGGGCACAGCGCGCACGCCTGGGCTCCGTCCTGGCGCCACCACCGGCACGACGGCCGGATGGCGCAGTCGGGCAGCGGACCGGCCGCGACGGCCGGAGGCAGCCCCGCTCGCTCCCGGTCGAGCCGCACCTTGTCCGGGACGTGGCACCGGGTGTCCGCCCAGTAGACGCAGCCGGACGTGAGGCACGGACTGGCGAAGCGGTAGCCCGTCGCATCCGGGTCGTCCGCGACGAGCGCGTCGAGCATGCCCTGGTCGACCGTCGGCCCCGAGGGGACGTAGGCCATCCGCCCGTTGGGACCCATCACCCCGAGGAGTACGGCACCTGCCCTGGGAGGCGCACTGGGGCAGGTCGCATGCCCCTGCTCGCAGCCGGTGCTCTCATCGCCCGCCATGACGACCGATGTCGCGACCGAGCTCGCGCGGGAGCACCCCCTGCTCCTGCAGGAGGTCGCGGGCCTTCCCAGCGAGTCGGTCGCGGATGACCCAGCCGCCGTTGATGAGCCAGTCGTCGATCGCGATCCGGGGGGCCGTCAGAGCGACGAAGTCCACCTGCTTGCCCTTGCTCAGGTTGTTGACGGCCTTGAGGCCTGCCTCGAGCACCGCCTGCGAGACCAGCGCGTACTCGCGCTCGTCCAGCTCCAGCCCGTCGAGAACTACTCGGAACTCGGTCATGTCCGTTCTCCTCACCGTTGTCACGGGACGATCCGAATTGCCCCCCGGGGAGAGTGTGATCTCACTGAGAGTCGCTGTAAAGGGCATTGTCGGGGCTGTCTCATCACGCGCTGTAGGCGAACGTCGTCCCTGTCGACCGGCGCCACGGTCGCCCCGCGGCGTGTCACGCATCGCTCCTCCAGCAGCGGACCGGGGTCCGGGTCGACACGACGGTTCGACGAGGCCGGACGGCCGCACCAGCGACAGCACGCACGAGCCGCACACCTCGGCAACGCCTCGAACGTCCTGCCCCACCGTCACCGAGCAGGTCTGGGGTTTGTCCGAGGCCGGGTCGAGAGCCGGCCGAGCAGCCGACGGCTACGGGACGTGCTCGAGGACAGCGGGACGGAGCGTGACGCCGCGCGCACCGCAGAGCCTGGTGGACGACCTGGGCAGACCCGGGCAGGGTGCACCCACCGAGCACCCGAAAGAGGCATTCGGTGCTCTATCGCACTGATGAGACAAAGCGCTCACAAGGGATGACACTCACCTCGCCCGACCTCACGCCAGGGTCACATAACCCTATCAACGCCCCACGCCGAAAAGCGCCGTTGGTCGGGCGAAGCGACTTCGCCTCATCCCTTGCGCCATGAGTAGCGAAGGGTGCACTCTCGTCGGATGAAGATCCCACGGGGTGCATTCGACGGATGGGCTCGTCTCATTCTGACCCTGGCCCTGCTGGCGATTCTTGTGTGGTGGCTGCTGGAGACGCGTGCTCGGATGGACGCCGAACCGCTCATCAGAGACGGCGTCGTAGTAGTCGATGCGTTCAAGAACGCTCAGACGATCTTGCTGGTCGTCGTCCCTCTCGCGACGACCGCGATCGGCTACTGGTTCGGCGCTCAAGGCAAGGAGAAGGCCGAGGGCAAGGCGGAGGCGGCCACCGCCCAGCTCAACGCGGTCGTGGACAGCAGTACAGAACCGTTGCTCCAGAGGGCGATGCGGGAGCACCCCCAGGCCTTCGGCCAGTAGGAGCCATAGCCTCGCGCGAAGGAGCTTGCGTGTCATGAAGGCGACCCACACAGACGATGGTGGAGACCTCAGCATCTTCACGTCCGGCGATGAGGTTCTGATTGCCTGCAACGAAGGGCACTACTGGCTCCTGAAAGCCGAGCAACGCGATGTCCCCGACACGACAGCCGCCGTCAAGCTCCTTCGCATGAACAGTGATCTCTCGCAGTCCTTGATGACCTTCGTCAAGAAGCCAGGCGGCTAGCGCCCAGATCTGGCGATCTCCGGTCGAGTCGCTGCATGCCGCTTCGCCCAGAGCGAAAATCCGCGCTTCACTCAGCGGAAGCACAAGCAGGCGCGCAGCGCAGGGGAATAACCCTGCCCGACCCGACGGACAGACGTCCGGCGCACCGCGACCCGCCTGCTGAACCAGACGGGTGGGCAGCACGAGGTCCACACGGTCTGGTCATCAACCTCGGTTGACGTAGCCGCCACCATCAACCTACATTGATGTCATGGCCAGCACGGTCCAGGTCCCCGCACCCGACGATCCCGAGGCGGCGTTCGCCGCCGTGATCGCGCTGCGTCGTGTCGCGGCTCGGCTGGAGGCCGAGTCGGTGGCCCACGCGGTCACGTCGGGGTGGACCTGGGCGGAGATCGGTCAGGCACTGGGCATCAGCGCCCAGGCCGTCCACAAGAGGTTCGCCGCCCAGCTGCGCCAGCAGGCGTCCGGGCGACGCCCGTCGACATCCCGGGAGACCCGATGAGCCTGCGCACCGCGCTGCGGGACGTGACCACCATCCGCACCCTCCTCACCACCGCGGAGGACGAGGCCCGTCGTGGCGGGGACGAGCTGCCCGGGGCCGAGCACCTGGTGCTGGCCGCCGCAGCCCTGCCCGACGGGTCAGCGGCCCGAGCGCTCGCGGCGGTGGGGGTCGACGTCGGCACGCTGCGCGGAGCGATCGAGGCCGTCCACGCCGAGGCCCTCGGGGCCTCGCCGGACAGCCCCGGCACCGACCAGGTCCCGCTCGAGGTCGCGGTGGCCGGCCCGGCGAGCGGGGTGTTCCGGTGCACGGCCACCGCCCGGCAGGTGTTCCAGCAGGCCTCGGGCGTCGCGCGCGCCCCGGGCTCGGGCGGCCTGCAGGGCCGCCACGTCGTCGCGGCCGCCTGCGACCTGACGCGCGGCACGTTCGTCCGCGCCCTCGACCGGTTGGGGGTGGACCGCTCGCGACTGCGTGACGCCGCCGCGACACAGGGCGCAGGGCGCTGACCCACGCCCACCGCTGCCGGTACCAGCCCACCACGGTCAGGCCGGGGAGCAGATCCTCACGGCCGGTCCTCGGCGGAGCCGTGCCGGTAGACGGTGTAGCGGCCGATCTCCGCCTCCTCGACGTAGTGCTCCTGCAGCGCGCGCGTGCCGGCCCGCGGGTCGATGCCCCACGTCGCCAGCGTGGGAGAGGTGAGGACGACCCAGTCCGGTGCCCGTGGGCCGCTCAGGAGCCGGCTGAGCCCGGTCAGCCGGGGGTCGCGGACCCGCACCGGCAGGCTCCACAGGTCGGGGTACGGGCTGTGCAGGCCCGCCCCGTGGAGGATGTCCGGGTAGCCGTAGGCGACGAAGGCGTCGTCCCCCGGGGCCGTGTGCACCCGCAGCCACGAGATCAGCTCGTCCTGGGGCCGCGCCGGCGGGTTCAGCAGCGCCGACGCCAACGAGACCACGCAGGCGACGGCGACCCAGACCATCGTGGCGCGTGCGGCCCACCCCGGTACCCGCTCCTGCTCCTGCCGGGTCCGCACCACGGCCACCGCCAGCACCAGGCCGGGTACGAAGCAGATGAGGTAGTGCGGCCAGTAGCTGGCGCCGCCGAGGACGGCGAAGGACTCCCACGCCAGCACCGCGAGCGCCGCCAGGCGCAGGTCCACCACCCCGGCCGCGGGGGCGCGACGACAGGCCAGGGCGAGCAGGAGCAGGACCAGCGGTGCGCCGCTCAGCACGAACGCGACCCACAGGTCGACCAGCCGGTCGCCGGTGGCCGCGCTGGCCGAGGACGAGATCACCGCGGCCGCCTGCACCCGGAAGACCACGACGGCCTCCCACAGCTCGCCCGGGGAGGTGCCGACCCGAGCGGCACCGGCCAGCGCCGCGACCGCCGTCAGCCCGGCACCACCGAGGAACGGCACCGCATCCCGGGGTCCCAGGCGCAACGGTCCCTCCGACCGGCGCCCGGCGATCAGCATCGCCGCCAGGAAGACGAACACGTCCCACTGGTTCTGCTTCACGAGGACGGCGGCCGCCGCGAAGCCACCGGCGGCGACCAGCAGCCCCGAGCGGTTGCCCGGCGCCGCGGCCCGCAGCGCGGCGAGCAGCAGCCCCACCCCGGCCAGGACCAGCGGCGCGGCGATGAGCTCGCCGTTCACCTCGTACGTGCCGAACGCGGGCGTGGCCAGGAACACCGCCGCGGTCGCGGCGCAGACGACGGCGGTGCGTCGACGCGCCGGTCCCGCGGCCGCCGACCACCCCAGCGCCGCCGCCGCCACCACGGCCCCGGCGACCAGCAGCAGGCCCAGGGACCTCAGGGCGTCGGGGCCACCGAGCCGGTCGGCCACGGCGAAGAAGCCCAGCAGCAGCGGCGGGCGGTCCACCCAGTAGTCGCCGTACAGCGACTGCCCCGGCCCCAGCTGCGACGCGACCATGAGGAACCCGGCCTCGTCACGGCTGACGGGGCGGGAGAAGAACAGCAGCCGTGACGCCACGACCCCCGCCACCAGCACGGCGACCCAGACGGCGACCGCCCGGTGCTCCGGCCGCAGCCGCTCGCGCGCCGTCCGCTGAGGGCCCGCCCGCCCCGGGGGCACGGTGCTGGTCAGTCGATCCACGACCGTGGCCCTCCCCCCGCCGCGTGCCTCGGGCCCTCCCCGTTCACGACAGCAGTGTCCCAGCCCCCTGCGGGGACGACGTCACCGTTGCCGAGGGCGGTAGCGCAGGCGCACGACACCGTCGGCGAACCGGTGCTCCTCCAGGAGCTCCAGGTCCACCCGGATGCCCGGCGGGAGCGCCGGCTTGCCCCCGCCGACGACCACGGGCCAGACGAACAGCTGGTACTCGTCGACCAGCCCGGCCGCGAAGGCCTGCCCCGCCAGGTCCGCCCCTCCCACGAGCAGGTCGTGGCCGGCCGCGGCCTTGAGGTCGCGCACCGCCGCGGGGTCGAGCTCAGGTTCGATGCGCGTGCGGGCCGTGGGCACCTCGGTCAGCGTGGTGGAGTGGACGACCTTGTCCGCCGCCTGCCAGGCGGTCGCGAACTCGGCCATCAGGTCCGACTGCGCGGCGAGGGTGGGGTCGGTCTCCCAGACCGCCATCGCCTCGTACAGCCGGCGGCCGTAGAGGAAGGTGCCGGTGGAGCGGACGAGGTCGGTGGCGGCCGCGAACACCTCCTCGACGTGCCACGAGAACGAGTCGAAGGCACCGTCCTCGTCCTCGATGAAGCCGTCGAGGGACACGTTCGTCACGTAGACCAGCCGGGCCATGCCGCCAGTCTCCTCGCGACCTGCGCTCCGCTCTACCCTGGCGGTCGTGGATGCTCTGGCGCGGCTCCTCGACGGTCCGCGAGGTCGCGACGCGTACCTGCTGCGCGCGAGCATGGAGCCACCGTGGTCGGTGCGGCTGGCCGACGAGGCCCCGCTCGGTCTGGTCGCGGTGCTCCGCGGGTCGGCCTGGCTGACCCCTGACGGCGGCCCGGCCGTCGAGCTGGGCCCGGGCTCCGTCGTGGTCTCGCGGGGCACCGAGGCCTGCACGGTGTCCGACTCCCCGTCCACGCCGCCCCACGTCGTCGTCCTGCCGGCGATGCGCTGCGTCGGACCGGACGGCCGCGACCTCGGTGAGCAGATGACCCTGGGGCTGCGGCAGTGGGGCAACAACCGGGACGGCTCCACCGTGATGCTGATGGGCTGCTACCAGGTCCGTGGCGAGGTCAGCCAGCGTCTCCTGGGGGCGCTGCCCCGGCTGGTCCACCTGCCGCCAGGGGCCCTGGACAGCCCGCTGCTGCCGATGCTCGACGACGCCGTCGTCACCGACGAGCCCGGTCAGGCCGCGGTGCTGGACCGTCTGTTCGACCTGCTGCTCGTCGCCGTGCTGCGGGCGTGGCTGGCCCGGCAGGAGCCCGGACGGGGCGGGTGGTGGACCGCCCAGGGTGACCCCGTCGTGGGGCCGGCGCTGCGACTGATCCACGACGACCCCGCCCACCCCTGGACGATCGCCGGGCTCGCCGCCGAGGTGGGCATCTCGCGAGCCGCCCTGGCCCGTCGGTTCGCCCAGCTGGTGGGCGAGCCGCCCATGACCTACCTGACGCGCTGGCGTCTGGCCCTGGCGGCGGACCGGCTGCTCGAGCCCCGGTCCACCGTCGAGGCCGTCGCGCGCGAGGTCGGCTACGGCAGCGCGTTCGCGCTCAGCACCGCGTTCAAGCGGGAACGGGGCGTCAGCCCCCGGGACCACCGGGCGCGGGCACGGTCCTCGTGACGGTCCGGGCTCCCGCGGACCGCGCGTGCGACGCATGACCCCGCGGGCCAGCGCCCTACCCCGGGAGCCGCACGACCGAGCCTGCCGGCACCCCCTGCACCGCCACCCAGCCGCCGTCGACGACGCCCAGGGTCACCGGCGCCCGACCGGGTGAGCCGTCCTCGACCGGCTCGACGACCTCGACCACCGCCGCACCCGCGTCGTCCGCGCGTACCGCGGCCAGCGGCACGGCCGTCGTCTCGGTGACCTCACCGACCAGGACGACGTCGACCGGCAGCCCGCTGCTGAAGCCGTCGACCTGGGCGACGTCGAGGACGACCTCGACCGTGCCGTCGACGAGGTCCCGCCCGACCGACAGGACCACCCCGTCGACCACGCGGTCGTCGGGCAGCCCGACGCCGGCCGAGCGGCCGAGCACCCAGCGGTCGGCGTCCTCGGCGGCGACGTCCACCACGGCCTCCAGCGACGCGCTCCCCAGGGACAGCACGTCGGCCCCACCGGCCACCTGCTGACCGAGGACGGCGGTGGCGTCCGTGACCACGGTCCCGGCCGGGACGACCACGACCTCCGAGGGCTGCAGCACCCCGTCGGGGTCGCTGCGGCCGAGGTCGGTCTCCCATCTCCTGATGGCCTCGCCGGTGGCGTCGTCCGCCACCTGGTCGACGGTCAGACCGTCGCCGTAGCCCAGCTCGACGAGCGCCTGCTCGAGCGCCTGCACGTCCGGCCCGTCCTCGGAGTCCGCACCGAGGTCACGCCACGGGACCCAGTCCCCCACGAGCGCGACGACCGGCTCGGCGTCGAGGGCGTACAGCTCGTCGCCGGCCACGACCTCGTGGCCCGGGGCGGTGACGGCGGTGAGGACGGGGTCGGCGACGGGGGCCGCACCCTCCCCCGTGGCGGGCGCCCCACCTGCGGGTCCGCCCTCACCCGCGGGGGCGAGACCCCCGAGACCACCCGCCCCCGCCGGCGCGTCGGGAGCCGCGCCCGGACCGCCGCTCTGGCCCTGCCCCGGGGGCGCTTGCGCGCCGGGCCCGTCCGACGGTCCGGCCTGTTGACCCCCGGGCACCTCGCTGCTCGGCCGACCCGACGGCTGATCGCTCGGGTCGGTCGACGGGCGACCGGTCGGCTCCTCGGTCGGCTCGCTCGAAGGCTCACCGGTCGGCTCGTCGGTCGGCTCAGCAGTCGGTCCGCCGCTCGGCTCACCGCTCGGCTCACCGCTCGGATCGGTCGACGGCTCACCTGTCGGCTCGCCCGAGGCCTCGCCGCTCGGATCGCTCGACGGTTCTGCGGTGGGCTCCACGCCCGGCGCCCCCGCCGTCGCCTCGACCGTCTCGGTGGCGGGCACGTCGACGAACCAGAGCACCCGCCCCATCGTCGCCGTGGCCGCGGTGGCGCCGGGCTGGGTCGTCGTGGCCGCCGAACCGGTCGCGCCGGCGACGCTGCTGCCGCGGCGGACCACCCACTCCTGGGTCCGCCGCAGGACCCCCTCCACCGCCACGACCTCCGACAGCTCGCGCACCTCGACGGTGGCGGTCGGGCCGTCGTCGCTGGAGCCGGCCACCTCGGTTGTCCCGTTCGCCGTGGCGGGCGGGGCCACCGTCACGGTGACGAGCCCGGCGGTGAGGAGCAGGGCCGCCAGGGCCGGTGCCCCTCGCGGGTGGGCGGGACGGGAAGGGGCGCCTCGTTCGGGTTCGTGGGGCATGTCAGACCGTCCTCAGGGCTTCGGTGGGGGACATCCGGGAGGCGCGCACCGCGGGGTAGAGACCCGCGACCGCGCCGATGAGCAGGGCGGCACCCAGTCCGCCGAGCACGCCGATCAGCGGCACCACGACCTGCCAGCCCTGCAGCAGCGCGTAGCCGGCCGTGGCCGCCGCGCCGAGCGCCACCCCGGCGACGCCACCCACCAGGGACAGCAGCAGCGCCTCGGCCAGGAACTGCACCGCGACGTGACGGCGGGTGGCGCCCAGGGCCCGGCGAAGCCCGATCTCCGAGCGGCGCTCCAGGACGGAGATCACCATGACGTTGGCGATCCCGACCCCGCCGACCAGCAGCGCGACCGCGCCCAGCCCGAGGAACAGGCTGGTGTAGGCGCTGCTCGCGGCGGCCCGGGCCTCCAGCGCGTCGGAGGGTCGGGAGACCTCGACCTGGTCGGGGTTCTCGGGGTCGGTCGTGGCGGGCACGACGTCACGCACCTGCTCCACGGCCTCCGGGTCCGCCCGGAGGTAGATGGTGCTGGGCGTCTCCTCGGCCCCGAGCGACGTCGCCGCCACGCCTTCCCCGACGAGAGCCGCGCGGTCGATGTCCTGGGCGAGCTCGATCGGCTCGAGGACACCGACGACCGTGAACCAGCTCT
The DNA here is from genome assembly GCF_051216895.1 of Aquipuribacter aurantiacus. Classification (NCBI taxonomy): domain Bacteria; kingdom Bacillati; phylum Actinomycetota; class Actinomycetes; order Micrococcales; family Intrasporangiaceae; genus Aquipuribacter; species Aquipuribacter aurantiacus. The sequence goes on along the minus strand of NZ_JBPKAO010000010.1, from coordinate 126,603 downwards.
CCCCCAGCCACACGGCGGTGCCGTCGCCGACGTCGTCGACGCCGAGCCGCTCGGCGGCCACCGCGCCGAGCACCACGACGGGCAGGTCGCTGCTCACCTCGTCCAGCCACACCCCGTCGGCCAGACCGGCGCCCAGCGTGTCGAGCAGGGCGACGTCGGCCGCCAGGACGGAGATGCCACCGGTGCGGTCCTCCGGCACGACGTCGGTGCGGAGCACGGCGGCGTCGACGGTCGTGACCGACGACACCGCCTCCACGGGTGCGACGCGGCCGAGCATCGCGGTCGCGGTGGTCGGGAGCGCCGCCTCGCCACCACCCCCGATGCCGGTGCCCGCCTGGACCGTGAGCAGGTTGGTGCCCAGCCGGTCCAGCTGCTCGATGAGGTCGGCCCGTGAGGACTCCGAGATGCCGAGCACCCCGACCACGGCCGCGATGCCGATCGAGATGCCCAGCGCGGACAGCGCCGCCCGCAGGCGCCGGCTGAGCAGCCCGACCGACCCCACCCGGAGCAGGTCGCCCACGTGCAGCCGGCTCGACGGCAACCGGTCACGCCCGCTCTGCTCGACCTGCCTCCCCCCGTCGGAGGAGCGGGTCAGCGTGCCCGCGCTCACGCCGGCACCCCCGTCGAGCGTCGCGGCCGGGTGGTGTCGAGCTCGATGCGGCCGTCTCGGACCGCGACCTGGCGCGGCAGGCTCGCGGCGATGTCCGGGTCGTGGGTGATGACCAGGATCGTGGCGCCCTCCCCGTGCAGCTCGTGGAGCAGCTCCATGACGGCCTGACCGGAACGGGAGTCGAGGTTGCCGGTGGGTTCGTCGGCGAGCACCACCGACGGACGGCCGACGAGCGCGCGGGCGATGGCGACCCGTTGCCGCTCGCCTCCCGACAGCTTCTCCGGGTTGTGGTCGACGCGGTGGGACAGGCCCACCCTGGCCATGGCCTCCCGGGCCAGGGCCAGCCGACGGACCCGGGCCAGGCCGCTGTAGAGCAGGCCGTCGGAGACGTTCTCCACCGACGTCCGACCCGACAGCAGGAAGAACTGCTGGAACACGAAGCCGATCTCGTGCGCCCGCAACGCCGACAGCTCGGCGTCGGACATCGCCGAGACGTCGTGGCCGGCCAGCATGACCGTGCCGGTGGTGGGGCGGTCGAGGGTGCCGACGATGTTGAGCAGGGTCGACTTGCCGGACCCGGACGGGCCGACCACGGCGACGAGCTCGCCCCGCCCGACCTGCAGGTCGATCCCCCGCAGGACGCGGGTGGGCGGGTCCGTGAGGTACTCCTTCGACACGTCGCGCAGCTCCAGGACGACCTCGCCCGTCGGGGTGGGACCGGCGGCGCTCATGCCGGCACCACGACGACCGTGCCGGCCTGGACGCCGTCGCCGGTGACCTCCACCCAGCCGTCGGCGACGGTGCCGACCTCGACGGCCACCAGGGTGGTCGTCGCACCGCCGACCACCTCCAGGGCGTAGCCGCCCTCGGCCAGGGCGAGCAGCGCCTCCACCGGGACGGCGGTCGCCTGCTCGGTGCGGGACCGCTCGACCCGTACGTCGACGGTGCCGGAGTCCCAGGCCGCAGCCGCCTCGGGGTCGTCCAGACCGAGCTCGACCGCGACCGTCGCCTCGGCGTCGGGGTCCGCGGGGTCCGTCTCGGCCCCGGCGGCGACGGAGCGGACCGTCGCGGTCGTGACCCCTCCGTCCGGCAGCGTGACCTCGGCCGTCGTGCCCGGGCTGAGCCGGTCCGCGGTGCGGGTGCTCACGGCCAGGGTGACGACCCGCTCGGTGGCGGTCACCTCCAGCACCGTCGTGGCGGCCTGGACCCGGGTCCCGGGGCCGCCCAGCACCCGCTGCACGCGGACGTCGGCCGTCGTGAACACCACGTCGCCGAGGGCCACGGTGCCATCAGGGTCGGCGCGACCCAGGTCGGTCTCCCACCGCTCGACGGCGTCGGCGGTCTCGTCGGTGAACTCCTCGTCCACGGTGACGCCGTCGCCGAGGCCGAGGTCGACCAGCGCCTGCTCCAGCTGCTGCACGTCCTCACCGTCGGAGGAGTCGACGTCCAGGGCGCGGTAGGCGGGGACCTCCCCGCGCAGCAGCACGGTGGGCTCGGTGTCGACCTCCAGCAGGACGGACCCGCTGCCCACCGTCTCCCCCTCCGGGGCGACGCTCGTCACCGTCCCCTCCCGGGCTGCCGCCACGTCGTACGCGTCGCCGAAGCCGATCTCGCCCTCGAGCTCGTCCAGGACGACCAGGTCCCGCACCTCCGCGACCGCAGTGGCAGGTCCCGCGTCCTGCGCCGCGGCCGCGGACGCATCGCCCGTCGCGGTGCCGTCGGTCGTCCCGGTCCCGGCGTCGCTCGAGCTCACCGTGAGGAGCAGCACCGCGAGGACCGCGACGACGCCCAGCACCACCACCCCCGCGACGGCGGCCCGGACGCGGGCCGTGCCGGCGGTCACGGCTGCCCCATCCCGGCGTCCGCGAACACCTGCTGGCAGGCCTCGAGCGCCTCCTGCACCGCGGGGTCCTCCATGTCGAGGTCACCGAACGGGCCACCGTCACCGCCCCCGCCACCGGCCCCGGGCCCACCGCCGCCCAGGTCGGGGTCACCCACGTCGATGCCGGCCTCGCGCATGCACTCCGCGAAGGCGAGCGCGGCGTCCTCGAACTCCGCGGAGTCCACCTCACCAGGGCCACCCACCGCGCCCTCGGGGACGTCACCGCAGACCTCCATCGCCGCCTGGAACGCTTCGGGGTCCCCGGCCGGGCCTCCGCCCCCGCCGCCGGCGCCCCCGCCACCGGCACCCCCGCCACCAGGTCCCCCGCCGCCGGCACCCGGCCCTCCCATCTGGAGGTCGCCCTCGGCGTCCACGGTCGGGTCGGGGACGTCGAGGCCCTCCCCGCGCAGGCACTCGACGTAGGCGAGGAGCTCGGCCTCCACGTCCGCCGGGGTGGACGAGCCGCCCGCCGAGGTGTCGTCGGCGGCGCCGCCGGAGGGCTGGTCGAGGCTGGCGACGCCGGGGTCGTCCTCGCCGCTGCCGCCGCACCCGGTCAGCAGGAAGGCGACGGTGAGGAGCAGGGCGGGCACCGCGGCGGCCCGCCGCGCGATCGTGCCGGGTGTGGTCCTGGTCGTGGTCATGCCCTCGACCGTGGTCGGCCCACCTGGGAGGAACGCGCAGGAACGGGTGAGAGGACCGTGAGGGCCCTCTCACCCTCCTCCCAGGAACCGGGGCCACCCTGGCCTCGTGGACCTGCCTCGACGACGTCAGTCCCCGGACCGACCCGAGGCCCCGGTGGTCGGGTGAGCGCCGCCGTGGTCCTGGTCGTGGACGACGACCCGGCCGTCCGCGACAGCCTGCGGCGGAGCCTCGCGTTCGAGGGCTACGAGGTCAGGACCGCCGCCGACGGGGAGCAGGCGCTGCTCGCCGTCGAGCGCTTCCACCCCGGGCTCGTCGTGCTGGACCTGCAGCTGCCCGGCATCGACGGTCTCGACGTCTGCCGTCGGCTGCGGGGCTCCGGGCAGGACGTCCCCGTCCTCATGCTCACCGCCCGCGGGGGCACCCGGGACCGGGTGACCGGGCTGGACGTGGGCGCCGACGACTACCTGCCCAAGCCGTTCGCGCTGGAGGAGCTCCTGGCCCGGACCCGGGCCCTGCTGCGGCGGCGGGCGCAGGCGGCGGTCTCCACCGACGTCCTCGAGGTCGACGACCTGCGCCTGGACCGCACCAGCCGGGACGTGACGCGGGCAGGGCGGCCCGTCGTGCTCACGCGCACGGAGTTCGAGCTGCTCGCGGTCTTCCTCGCCGCCCCACGCAAGGTCCTCACCCGCGAGCACCTGATGCGCGAGGTGTGGGGCTACGACTTCGACCCCGGCACCAACCTGCTCGAGGTGTACGTCGGCTACCTGCGCCGCAAGACCGAGGCCGGCGGGCTCCCCCGGCTGCTGCACAACGTGCGGGGCGTCGGCTACGTCCTGCGGCCACCGGCGTGACCCGACGACCTCGCTGGACGTCGAGCCTCGGGGGGCGGCTGGCCCTGCTCACCGCCGTCGCGGTCAGCGTCGCGGTCGCCGCGGTCAGCGTGGCCGCGTGGGCCGCCACCGACCGCACCCTGCGCGCCCAGGTCGACAGCGCCCTCGTCGGCGTCGACCGCCCGTCGGACCTGTCGGTCGAGGACGGACCGTCCCCGCCCGGCGGGCCCGAGGCGCTGTGCGGCGTGGGAGGGCAGACCCGCGAGCCGTCCTCCTGGCTCGGCTCGGTCCAGCTGGTCCGGGCCGACGGGTCCACGTGCACCGCGGCCGGAGGACTCCAGGTCGCACCGACCGGTGACGACGTGGCCCTGGCCGCCGAGCCCGGGCCCGGCGAGCTGCGCGACGACCGCGCGGCCGACGGCACGCACGTCCGCGTGAGGGCCGTGCACCTCGAGGAGGGCTACGCCCTGCTCGTCGTCCGTGACCTCACCGAGGTCGACGCCACGCTGCGCCAGCTCGGCGTGGTCCTCGTCGTCGTCACGCTGCTCGGTGCCCTGACCTCGGTGCTGGCCGGCTACCTGGTCGCCCGCTCCGGCCTGCGTCCCCTCGACCGTCTCACCGGGGCGGTCGAGGACGTCGCCCGGACGCAGGACCTCTCGGTCCCCCTGCCGGTGTCCGGCGACGACGAGGTCGCCCGGCTGTCCACCGCGTTCAACCGCATGACCGAGGCCCTCCGCGTCTCCCGCGCCCGGCAGCAGCAGCTCATCGTCGACGCCGGTCACGAGCTCCGGACCCCCCTCACGAGCCTGCGCACCAACCTGGAGCTGCTGGCGCTCAGCGAACGCAGCGGGCGGGCGCTGCCCGCCGTCGACCGCTCGGAGCTGCTGCTCAGCGTGTCCGCGCAGCTGGTCGAGCTGTCCGTCCTCGTCGACGAGCTGGTCGAGCTGGCCGACGACGCACCGGAGCCCGACCCCGAGCGGTTCGACCTGGCCGACGTCCTCGAGCGCGCCGTCGACCGGGCCTCCCGGCGAGGGGCCCAGCGCGTCGAGGTCGCCGGCGAGCCGTGGGCGGTCCTCGGCGACCGGGAGGCGGTCGAGCGGGCCCTGGTCAACCTGCTCGACAACGCGCTCAAGTTCTCGCCCGCCTCGAGCACGGTCGACGTCACCCTGGCCGACGGCACGGTCGAGGTCGCCGACCGGGGTCCGGGGGTCGACGACACCACCGTCACGCACGCCTTCGACCGGTTCTGGCGCTCCCCGCAGGCGCGCGGGCTGGCCGGCAGCGGCCTGGGGCTCGCCATCGTCCGTGACGTGGCCGAGCGCCACGGCGGCCGGGCCGACCTGCGGCCGCGGGACGGCGGCGGCACCGTCGCCCGCCTCACGCTCCCACCGGCTCGGGACTGACCCGCGACCCGTGCCAGGGTGGGTCCCGGACGAGGGGGTGTGTCGTGACGGACGACGAGCTGGACATCGACGGGTTCGACGGCGGGCTGCGCACCTCCACCCCACCGGAGGGGTTCCGCACCGTCCGGGCGTGGACGCTGCACGCGACGTCCGAGCTGTCACCGTTCCGGAACCAGCTCGCCGAGGTCCTGCTGGCGGGCGGCATCACGATCGGCCAGGACCGGGACAGCGTCGCGTCCAAGATCGTCCTCATCGCCTCCGAGCTCGCGGCCAACGCGCTCACGCACGGCCGACCACCCACCGAGGTGTGGCTGCGTCAGGCGGCGCCGACATGGCTGCTGGAGGTCGCCGACCACGACACCGGCACCGCTCCGGCCTACGCCGGGGTCCGGGCGCCGGGCGAAGGAGGTCTGGGCCTCCACCTGGCCCGGCACCTGTCCCTGGACGTCGGCTGGTACACGACCGACGCCACCAAGAACATCTGGGTCACGTTCGCCTAGGGCCGCGTCGTCAGCCTTCGCCGGGTCTTTACAACGTTGCAAAGCCCTGGCATCGTGGCGAGCCAGGTACCCCCGGACGAGGAGCGACGACGCTCGTGAACCGCACCCCCATGCACCTGTCGGACGGCCGAGAGCTGTTCTTCTTCGACGACCAGCCGGGTCGCGACCGCTCGGTCGCCGACACCCGGGCGCTGCCGCCCACGGACCCCGCCCCGGAGCTGCGCCACGACCCGCTCGTCGACGACTGGGTGGTGCTGGCCGCGCACCGGCAGACCCGCACGCACCTACCGCCCACCGACCAGTGCCCGCTGTGCCCGAGCACGCCGGCCCGCGCCACCGAGGTGCCCGCCCCGGCCTACGACGTCGTCGTGTTCGAGAACCGGTTCCCCTCGCTGGCGTCGACCGCTCCCGACCCCGACCCCACCGTCGACGGTCTGGAGCTGTTCCCGCGCCGGGCCGGCACCGGCCGGTGCGAGGTCGTCTGCTTCACCGACGAGCACAGCACGTCGTTCGCCCAGCTGTCGCCGACGCGGGTCCGGACCGTCATGCAGGCGTGGGCCGACCGCACCCGCGAGCTGTCGGCGCTGCCGGGGGTCCAGCTCGTGGCGCCGTTCGAGAACCGCGGCGAGGAGATCGGCGTCACCCTGAGCCACCCGCACGGACAGCTGTACGCCTACCCGTTCGTGCCGGAGCGCACCGCGAGGATGCTGCGCGCGGCCGAGCGGTACCGCGACCGGACCGGTCGGGACCTGCACTCCGCCCTGCTCGAGGCCGAGCTGTCCAGCGGCGAGCGCGTGGTGCTCGACAGCGCCCACTGGGCCGCCTACGTGCCCGCGGCGTCGCGCTGGCCGGTGGAGGTCCACGTGCGCCCGCACCGGCGGGTGGCCGACCTGGCCGACCTGACCGACGACGAGCAGCGCGACTTCGCGGGGCTCTACCTGGACCTGCTGGGCCGGCTCGACCGGTTGTTCGACGTGCCCCTGCCGTACATCTCGGCCTGGCACCAGGCCCCCGTCCACGCCGGTCGGGACCTGCTCGCGCTGCACCTGCAGATCACGTCCATCCGGCGCGCACCCACCCGGCTGAAGTACCTCGCCGGGTCCGAGGCCGCCTACGGGGCCTTCGTCAACGACGTGTCGCCGGAGCGCACGGCCGCCCTGCTGCGGGAGAAGGGCGAGTGAGGCGCAGCCCGCTCGCCCCCACCGTGCTAGCCGGGCTCCTGGTCACGTCGGCCTGCGGCGGCGCCCCGAACCCGGACGACGAGCAGTCCGGTGCCGCCACGAGCGCGGCCGCCGCCGGGCCGACCGGCGACGAGGACAGCCCCGACGGCGACGACGGCCCCGACGTGGGGACCGCCGTCATCGCCGACGACTTCCCCGACCCGGACGTGCTCGAGGTCGACGGCACCTACTACGCCTACGCCACCAACCACGGCCGTACGAACGTCCGGGTCGCGACCAGCACGGACCTCGTGGAGTGGGACCTGCTGCAGGGCGACGCCCTGCCGACGCTGCCGAGCTGGGTCGTCCCGGGCAAGACCTGGGCCCCCGAGGTCACCCGCCGCGCGGACGGCACGTTCGTCATGTGGGCGACCGCGACCAGCTTCTCGGCCTCGCTGCAGTGCATCGCGGTGGCCACGTCGCAGGACCCGCTGGGCCCGTTCGAGGTCCAGGGCGGCGGGATGCTGCTCTGCCCCGAGGACACCGGCGGCGCCATCGACGCCTCGACGTTCGTCGACGACGACGGCACCACGTACCTGCTGTGGAAGAACGACGGCAACTGCTGCGGGTTCGACACCTGGCTCTACGCCGCCCCGCTCGCCGAGGACCTGCTGAGCCTGGCCGGCGACCCCGTGCCGCTCCTAAGGCAGGACCTGGCCTGGGAGGGCGATCTCGTGGAGGCGCCGACCCTGATCGAGCGCGAGGGCCGCTACGTGCTCCTCTACTCCGCCAACGGCTACTACGGCGAGCAGTACGCGACCGGTTACGCGACGGCCGACGCGGTGGCGGGCCCGTGGACCAAGCACCCCGAGCCGCTGCTGAGCACCGACCTGGCCGACGGCGAGCTGATCGGGCCGGGCGGGCAGGACGTCGTGGTCGCGCCCGACGGGTCCGACGTGCTGGTGTTCCACTCCTGGGACGACGCCATCACCTACCGGGGCATGCACGTCGCACCGCTGGACTGGGTCGACGGCGAGCCGGTCGTGCGGCTCGACTGACCGCTCCGGCGCCTCGACCGAGACACCGCAGACCGCCGCCCGCCCGGGGTCGTCCCGGGCGGGCGGCGGTCGTCTCGCGCGACCAGGACCTCAGCCCGGTGTCAGCCCTTGACGCCGGACCTGGACACGCCCTCGATGATGAAGCGCTGCGCGAAGACGAACAGGACCAGCACCGGCACGCTCGCCACCACCGCGCCCGCCATCAGCAGGTCGTAGCGGACCGCGTTGGCCGACTGCAACGTCGACAGGCCCGCGGGCAGCGTCTGGATCTCCGGGCTGAAGAGCACGTACACCGGCCACAGGAAGTCGTTCCAGTTGCTGAGGAACGCCAGCATGGCCAGCGTCACCAGCGCCGGGCGTGACAGCGGCAGGAGGATCTGCCAGAAGATCCGCCACTTGCCGGCGCCGTCGATCCGCGCGGCCTCCTCGAGCTCGACGGGGATGCCGAGGAAGAACTGCCGCAGGAAGAAGACGCCGAAGGCGCTGGCGGCCGTGGGCACGATGACCGCGAGCAGGGTGTTGAGCCAGCGCAGCTCCCCGACGATGAGGTAGTTGGGGATGATCAGGATGACCGGCGGGACGAAGAGCGTCGCGATGATGAGCCCGAAGACGAGCTTCTTGCCGCGGAACTCCATCCGCGCCAGCGGGTAGGCCGCGAGGGCCGCCGTGGTGACCACGAGCGCGGCGTGGGCCGCGGCCGCGATCATGCTGTTCGCGAACCAGCGCAGCACCGGGGTGGCCGAGCTGCTGAAGATCGCCTCGTAGGCCTGCGTGGTGAACGGGTTCGGGATCCAGGTCGGCGGGATGCCGCCCGCCTCGACCCGCGTCTTGAACGACGTGACCAGCATGAACAGCAGGGGGCTGACGAAGACGATCGCCAGCAGGACGAGGACGGTGTAGCGCAGGACCGCCTTGACGGTGAGCCCGCGCCGCGCTCGGCCGGCGTGACCCCGGGGGGCGTCGACGCCACGGACGTCCGGACGGTCGGTCGCTGGTGCGGTCATCGATCAGCCCTTCCTCTCGCGGAACAGCATGAACACGCCGACGCTCAGCACCATCAGGAACGCCGTGAGGACGTAGCTCATGGCTGCGGCGTCACCCATCTGGTAGTTGCTCAGACCGGTCTCCGCGATCTGGTAGATCGCGGTCCGCGTCTCGCGTCCGGGACCGCCCTGCGTGATCAGGTACGACTGCCCGAACATGTTGGCCGAGGCGATGATCGTCACGAGGGTGACGAACGACAGCACCGGCCGCAGCCCGGGGAACGTCACGTGCCAGAACTGCTGCCACGCGTTCGCCCCGTCCACCCGCGCCGCCTCGTAGAGCTCGGCGCCGATGTCCTGCAGGCCCGCGAGGTAGATCACGGCGTTGAACCCGAGGGTCCACCACACCGTCACCCCGACGAGCGTCACCCACGCGGCCGGGGTGGACGTCGTCCACGCCGTCGAGTCGGGCAGACCGATCAGCCCGAGGTAGTGGTTGACCAGCCCGATGTTGGCGTCGAGCAGGTAGCGCCACATCACGGCCACGACGGCCACGCCGAGCACGTACGGCGCGAAGAACGCGGCCCGGAACAGGTCCCGCCCCCTGAACCGCTGGTTCATGAGGAGCGCGACCAGCAGCGGGACGACCAGCAGCAGCGGGACGCTGAACAGCGTGAAGATCCCGGTGGCCCGCATCGACCCCCAGAACGTGGAGAACGTCAGCGAGCCGGGCTCGAGCAGCCGCTGGTAGTTCTCCAGCCCGACGAAGGGCTTGCCGGGCAGCGTGTAGTCCCACTGGTGCAGGCTGATCCAGGCCCCCAGCCCGGCGGGGACGATGACGAAGACGACGAACAGGACGAGGAAGGGCGCGAGGAACAGCCACGGGGTGATCCCCGCGCCGTGGACGCCGCCGCCACGCGCGGCAGGGCTGCGTCCCGGGCCCACGGGGACCACCGGACCGGTGGCCCCCCCGTCGCGTCGCGTGGCGGCGGACGTCGACATGTCAGCCGCCGAAGCTCTGCTGGTTGCGCTCCATCAGCTCGGTGGCCTGGTCGGACGCCGTGCTGAGCAGGTCCGCCGCCTCGCCGGAGCCCAGGACGGACTCCGAGACCGCGGGCTCGAGGGCCTCGGCCTGCACGCCACCCAGACCGGGGACCGGGGGCAGGAAGCGCATCGAGTCGATCTGGTCGGCGATGACCTCCTGGGGCATGCCGTCCATGGCGCCGGAGTCACGCACCGACAGCCGCGCGGGGATCATCCCGGAGCCGGCCCACTCGCCGGACTGCTCGCTCATCCAGGCGACGAACACCTTGGACGCCTCGAGCTTGTCGGGGTCCTGCTCGGCCTGGTTGCTGATGAAGAAGTGGTGCGAGTTGGCCCACACCGCCTCCTGCTCGCCGATGGTCGGCACGGGCGCGATGCCGTAGGGCACCTCGGTCGCCTCGAGGTCGTTGATCTGCCAGATGCCGTCCCAGGTGATCGACGTCTCGCCGTTCTTGAACGCCTGGTACTGGGAGTCGATGGCCACGTCGGGCGGGCTGTAGCCGTCTTCGACGATCGAGCGCTGCCACTCCATGGCGGCCACGCCCGCCTCGTCCGCGAAGGTGGCCGAGGAGCCGTCGCCGGCGTAGGGGTCGCCGCCGTTCTGCCAGGTCAGCGACAGGAAGTACAGGTGGCTGGGCCACAGCGTGGGCATCCAGAACGGGTTCTCGTACCCGGCCGCCTGCAGCGCGTCCAGCGCCGCCAGGAACGAGGCCTCGTCGGTCGGGGGCTCGGTGATGCCGGCCGCCTCGAAGTGCTCGGTGTTCCAGTACATCGCGAGGGAGTGCACGTCGAGCGGGATGCCGTAGCGCTGGTCGTCGTAGACCCCGGCGTCCCAGACCTCCTCGGTGAAGTCGTCCGCGCTCAGGTCGAGGGCGTCGGTGAGGTCGTCGAGCGGGATGATGACGTCGCGCGCGGCGTTGGTAGGCAGCTGGTCCAGGTGCATGACGCCGACGTCGGGGCCCTCGCCGGCCTGCACGGCCGCGGGGACCCGCTGGTAGAAGTCGGCCCACTGGATCGTGTTGCTCGTGACCGCGATGTTCTCGTGCTCGTCGTTGAACTGGGCGACGAGCTCCTCCATGAACGGGCCGTCACCGCCGGTGAAGCCGTTCCAGTAGGACAGCTCGACGGGCTCCCCGTCGTAGGTGCCGTCGAACTCCGCCGCGGCTCCCGAGGCCTCGGCGTCGGCACCGCCTCCGGCGGCCTCTCCGGCGCTCTGCCCCCCGCCGCACGCCGCGAGGACGAGTCCGGCGGTGAGGACCGCCGAGAGCAGGGTGACGGGGCGGGGGACTCGGCTCCACGTCGTCGTGGTTCCTGTCATGGCTGGTGCTCCTTCGATTCTGGGGGAAGAGCGGGTGGACGGGCGTTCGGTCGGGGGACGCCGGCTGGACCGGTGTCAGGCAGGAGCGGGTCGCAGCCGCAGGACGTTCCAGGAGACGGGCGGCAGGGCCAGCCGGGCCCGGCCGTCCTCGACCCGCGCACCGCTGCCCCGTCGGGGGGTCACCCGGTCCGGGTCGTCGGCGGTGTTGCGGGCTCGGATGTCGTCGTCGGCCAGGACGCTGTGCTCCACCACGACCATCCCGGCCGTGCCGCCGAAGGCGCGCACGTCCACCTCCAGCTCGAGCACGTCCTCCTGCCCGCGGTTGACCGCGAGGACCACGACCTCGCCGGTCTCCTCGTCGTGGGTGGCGGTCGCGTGCAGCAGCGGCACCTGCCCGTAGGACTCGGTCGGGTACGTCGGGGAGGTGGTGGTCGTCCGCAGGACCGTGCCGCGGGCGGACCTGGCGGCCTGGGCGAAGGGGTGGAAGATGGTCTGGCGCCAGGCGCGCCCGCCCGGCTCGGTGAGGATCGGGGCGATCACGTTGACCAGCTGGGCCTGGCAGGCCACCGTCACCCGGTCGGCGTGGTTGAGCAGCGAGATCAGGTAGCTGCCGACCACGACGGCGTCGGCGACGTCGTAGCTGTCCTCGATGAGGTGGCGGTTCTCCTGCCAGTCCAGGTTGGCCTGGCCGACGAAACGCTTCTGGTACCAGACGTTCCACTCGTCGAAGGAGAGCTTGAGCTTCTTCCGGTCGCGCAGCTTGGCGCCGACGTGGTCGGCCGTGGCCACGACGGCGTCGATGAAGCGGTCCATGTCGACCGCCGTGGCGAGGAACGTGCCCAGGTCGTCCTCGACCTGCTCGTAGTAGGCGTGCAGCGAGATGTAGTCCACCTGGGCGTAGGTGTGCTCCAGGACCGTCGCCTCCCAGGAGGCGAAGGTGGGCATCTGGCTGTTGGAGCTGCCGACCGCGACGAGCTCGATCTCGGGGTCGACCAGCCGCATCGCCTTGCCGGTCTCCGCCGCCAGCCGGCCGTACTCCTCGGCCGTCTTCTGGCCGATCTGCCAGGGGCCGTCCTGCTCGTTGCCCAGGCACCAGAGCCGGATGCCGTGCGGGTCCTTGACCCCGTGCGAGACGCGCAGGTCCGACAGGGCCGTGCCGCCGGGGTGGTTGCTGTACTCCAGCAGGTCCACGGCCTCCTGCACCCCACGGGTGCCCAGGTTCACGGCCATCATCGGCTCCACCTCGAGCTCGCGCGCCCAGGCGCAGAACTCGTTGATCCCGACCGCGTTCGACTCCAGAGAGCGCCAGGCCAGGTCGAGGCGGACCGGGCGCTCGTCGACCGGGCCCACCCCGTCCTCCCAGCGGTAGGACGACACGAAGTTGCCCCCCGGGTACCGCAGCACCGTGGGACCCAGCTCGCGGACCAGCTCCTTGACGTCACCCCGGAAGCCGGCCTCGTCGGCCGTGGCGTGGTCGGGCTCGTAGATCCCGGTGTACACGCTGCGGCCCATGTGCTCCACGAAGGAGCCGAAGACGCGGCGGTCCACGGGGGCGACGGTGAAGCGGGGGTCGAGCACGACGGACGCACGGTCAGGCATGGAGGCACCTTTCTGGGAGGAGACACCGAGGCCGTCGCGAGGTCGACGTCGACCGGGGCACGGGCGCCCGGGACTGGGGGCACACAGCGTGTTTACATCGTTGTACACATCGTTGTAAATCTTCTGCTGAGCGCCGTTACCATTTCGTTGCACCGGCCTGGCGTTCCGGGGATAAGGCCGGACGACGCGCTAAATTGCCGAGGTGACCATGCGCAACGCAGGACGAGGGACGTCGCTCAAGGACGTCGCCGCGCGGGCCGGGGTCAGCGTCAAGACCGTGTCGAACGTGGTGAACGACTACACCCATGTCTCCGGCCCTACCCGCGAACGGGTGCAGCAAGCGCTCGCCGAGCTGAACTACCGCCCCAACATCTCCGCCCGCAACCTGCGTGCCGGTCGGACCGGGGTCATCGCGCTCGCCCTGCCCGAGCTCGACCTGCCGTACTTCGCCGAGCTCGCGCGCTGCGTCATCAAGGCCGCCGAGAACCACGGCTGGACGGTGCTCATCGACCAGACCGACGGCATCGCCGAGCGCGAGGAGCTCGCCCTGGACGGCATCCGCGGCCACCTGCTCGACGGGCTGATCTTCTCCCCCCTCACCGTCGGGGCCGACGAGCTCGCCCGCCGCAAGGACCTCACCCCGCTGGTGCTGCTGGGCGAACGCGTCTACGACGGCCCGGCCGACCACGTCGCGATCGACAACGTCGCCGCCGCGCGGGACGCCACGACGCACCTGCTCCAGCTCGGGCGCCGTCGGGTGGCCGCCGTCGGTCAGCAGTCGCAGCCGATGTTCCACACCGCGCACCTGCGCCTGCGGGGCTACACCGAGGCTCTCGCGGCCGCGGGGATCGCGCTCGAGGAGGACCTGGTGGTCCGGGTCGAGCAGTACCACCGGGGTGACGGCGCCGCCGCGATGGCCCACCTGCTCGACCTGCCCGAGCCACCGGACGCCGTCTTCTGCTTCAACGACCTGCTGGCCCTGGGGGCGCTGCGCACCCTGCACGAGCGCGGGATCAAGGTGCCGGAGCAGGTCGCCGTGGTCGGCTGGGACGACATCGAGGACGGCCGGTTCAGCTCGCCCACCCTGACCACCGTCCAGCCGGACAAGGAGCAGGTCGCCGCCACTGCCGTCGAGATGCTCGCCGCCCGGCTGGGCGAGGGTCGCGACGCCCCGCCGCACGAGGTCGTCGCCCGTCACCGCCTGGTGGTCAGGGAGAGCACCAGGCGGTGACGGCACGCCCTAGCGGCGCAGCCGGTACGTGGTGACGTCGTCGAACTCGGCGGTGAACCCGCTGCCGCCCATCGACACCAGACCGATCCGGGCGTCGTCGAGGGAGTGCGTCCACACCCCGCCGTGCACCCAGTCCACGCCGTCGGTGCTGGTGAAGCTGGTGTAGCGCTCGGTGTCACCGCCGGCGTCCTGCTGCTCGCGCCCGGACAGCCGTTCCACCACCACCCGCAGGTAGGTCCAGTCCCCGGGGGCCCCCACCACGGTGTTGCCGTAGCGGTTCCAGCCGTCCGGCACCGGGGCCAGCTCCTTGGCGAACTCGGTCTGGCGGGTCTCCCAGATCGAGGCGCTGGTGAGCTTGACGTAGTTGTCGTCGTCGCCGTGCAGGACCAGGCCGGCCTGCACGTAGTTGAAGCAGCAGCCCTCGGCGGGCACGTCGACCCGCACCCGGGTCTGCACGACGTAGTCGCCCGCCGGGGCCGGGCGGGTCAGCACGGAGGCGCTGTTGTTGTCGACGTAGAGGTCGGCGTCCTGGGTCTGCCAGCGCAGCACCCCGCCGGAGACCTCGTAGGCGTCGCTGCCGGGGTCGCGGACCCAGCTCCAGCCGCCCGACAGCTCGTCGCCGGTGAAGTCGTCGGAGGCGCGGACGACCTCGCGGCCCGGGAGCAGCGGGGGGACGAGGCGGGTGCGGTGCAGGCTGCGCTGGCCGTCCTGGGCCGCCGGCGCCCGCATCCGGTCGTCGGAGGCCCAGCGGCCGCCGTTGACGGTGGGCCAGCCGTCGACCCAGTCGATCGGGTCGAGCAGGACGGGCCGCTTGGTGAAGCCGGGCTCGCGCGAGAAGAACGGGTCGGCCTGGTCGACCGCGTGGTACGCGGTCCACCACTGCCCGGATGCGTCGGTGAACACCGAGTTGTGGCCCGTGCCGACCCAGCGGTTGCCGTTCATGCTGATCGCGGGCGTGCCCCCGACCCGACCCGCGAGCAGGCTGGCCCCCTGCTGGTCCACGAACGGCCCGAGCGGGTCGCGCGAACGACCGGCGAAGACGCTGTAGCCGGTCAACGCCCCCGCGCAGCAGTTGGTCGCCGACACGAACAGGTAGTACCAGCCGTCGCGCTCGACGACGTTGGGTCCCTCGTAGCGGTTGCCGACCGTGACCTGGACCGCGTCGTCGACCTCTGCCGTGGCGCCGTCGGCGGTGAAGGTGATGGGCGCCCCGAACAGCCCGCCGTAGTAGCTGCCGTAGTAGAACGTGCTCTCGGTGCCGACGGTGTCGCCGAGCACGTCGGGGTCGTAGGTCCAGAAGAAGCTGCACCCCTCCCCCGCGCGACGGGGTCCGACCACGGGCTCGTCGGTGAACTCCCACGGACCCGTCGGGGACGCACCGACGGCGACACCGATGGCGCTGTCGCTGGTGCACCCCTCCTCACCGCTCACGGAGGCGTCGGTGTCGGTGACCGTGACGAACAGGTAGTACTGGTCGAACGTCTCCGAGTACACGATGTCGGGGGCCCAGAGGGCGGCGGTCTCGGCCGCCCACGCGGGGTTCTCGGTGAACGCGTCACCCTCGTACTCCCAGGTCACGAGGTCGCTGGATCGCAGCTGCGGGATCTTGTGGAACACGAGGTCGCCGTCCGCGTCGCGGTCCTCGTCGTTCAGCGGGTCGGTCGTGCAGTACATGTACCAGTCGTCGTCCCCCGCCTGCTGGCCCCGGATGACGCTGGGATCCGCACAGCTGTCGACGGTCCCGCCCCCGGGCACGGCAGGGGCCAGCGGGTTGGTGTACGTCGCCGTCGGGGGCCGCCCGGGAGCGCTCCCCTGCCCGGGTGCGTCCCCGGAGGCACCCGCGGCCGCGGGGACGGCGGCCATCGGCAGCGCCAGGGCCAGGAGGGCACCTGTCGCGACGGCGCGGCGACGTGGTCGCGGCGAGGACGGGGGGCGCAGGTGGGGTCGAGCACGCATCACGGTCTCCTTCGACGGTGGCGTCCGGGCGGACGGCAGCAGCATGACCGCGTTGTACATCGTTGTAAAGAGAATGCAGACCCTCGGGGGGGTGGTCAGGTCCTCGGGGAGCGAGCACCACCGGATCCCGCAGGCGTGGTCGCCGGGCCCGCTCGGACCCGGCCCTCGACGGCTCCGGTCAGGAGCCCGACCGGCGGCAGACCTCCGCCACGACGTCGGGGCGGGTGGCCACGATCAGGTGGCGGGCGTGCGGGACCTCGTGGGCGCGCCCGCGGGGCGCCGCCCGGGCCAACGCCTCGACGAACTCCCGCGAGGCGATCGGGTCGTGGCTCCCCCTCACCACGTCGACCGGAGCCGTGACCTGGGCGAGGCGGCCCTTGATCGGGTAGTCCAGCATGTGGACCAGCGTCTGGGAGTAGGAGCGGGGGCCCGCCCGCAGGTACTCCCTCATCGTGAGGGCGTTCAGCCACGGCGGCTCGAGGGACGCGTCCCGGGCGAGCCTCCACCCCTGGTGGAGGGCGCTCGCGGCCCCGGGTTCCGCCACCGGCCCCACGAGCACGACGCCGTGCGTCCGTCCGGGGCGGCGCGCCGCCATCTCGGTGACGACCTGGCAGCCCATGGAGTGGCCCAGCAGCAACGGCCGGTCCAGGCCGGCGCGGTCCACGAGCCGCTCCAGGTCGACCGCGTGCTCCTCGATGGTCGCCGCCGGGTGGGAGCGCGGGCTGGCCCCGAAGCCCCGCAGGTCGGGCGTCAGCACCCGGTGCGACGTCGACAGCTCACGGACCAGACGCTCCAGGCTCCGCCCGGACATCCCGATCCCGTGCACGAGCAGGACCGCGGGGCCGCCAGGGCGCCCGCGATCGGTGTAGAAGACGTCCGACGACAAGGGGGGCTCCGCGGTGCTCGGCAGAGCGGCAGCCTACTGCCGCAGGTCGTGACGGCCGCGCACGACGACCTGGCCCGTCGCCGCGCGTGACGGCCTCGACCACAGGCGTCGCACCCCCCGGGCGGCTCCGCATCGGCGATATGGTCCGGATGTGACGCCCTCCCGACCGCCGAGGTTCTCGGTCCGCCAGGTGCTGGACGACGTCGAGAACGCCGCCCCGGTCGCCGCCGTCGAGGCCGTCACCCGCAACATCGCGGCGGCGGTCGGCGCGGTCGAGGCGTCCCTGCTGATCGCCGGGGTGACCGGCCGCGACCTGGTGCGCCTCACCCACACGACCCTCGTCGACCAGGCCACGGTCTCCGACCCGACGGGCGAGACGACCCGCTCGTCGGCCCGCGAGCGCGCCACGACCCTGTCGGTGGACACCGGACCGCCCGCGGAGGCGTTGGGCCGGCGGGCCGTGACCGTCGTCCCGCCCGGTCGGTGGCCCGAGGGCTGCCCGGCCGACGCGGGGCACTGGGTCGTCCTCGCGCCGGTGATCGAACGGGGTGAGGCCCTGGGACTGCTGCAGCTGTGCCTGCCCGAGGAGCCGGACCCCGAGCTCACCGCCGAGATCGCGGAGACGGGGCACCTGCTCGCCTACGTCGTCATCGCCAGCCGCCGGCACACCGACGTGTACGAGTGGGGGCAGCGGACCGCGGCCTTCTCCCTGTCCGCCGAGATCCAGCGCCGTCTCCTGCCCGCCGCGCACATCTGCGAGACGGGGTCGTTCACGCTGGCGGCCTGGCTCGAGCCGGCAGCCAGCGTGGGCGGCGACACCTTCGACTACAGCGTCGACCGGGACGTCCTGCACCTGGGCATGACCGACGCCCGCGGCCACGGGGTCGGCAGCGCCCTCACCGCCACCCTGACCGTGGGCGCCCTGCGCAACGCCCGCCGCGAGGGCGCCACGCTGACCGGTCAGGCGGGGTCGGCCAACGAGGCGCTGCTCGAGCACCCCGGCAACGTCGGCGAGGACTTCTGCACCGGCCTGATCGGGCGGCTCGACCTGGCCCGCGGCACCCTCGCGCTGGTCAACGCCGGTCACCCCCTGCCCTACCTCGTCCGGGACGGGTCCGTGCGCACCGTGGACCTGCCCGAGCACCTGCCCTTCGGCGTGCTCCCGTCCACCGGCTACACCTCGACCGACCTCGCCCTGCAGCCCGGCGACCGGGTCGTCCTGGTGACCGACGGGATGCTCGAGCGCAACGCCACGACGCTGGACCTGCCGGACCTGCTCCAGCAGACCCGGGGTCTGCACCCGCGGACCGCCACCCGCGCCCTCGCCGACCTGGTCCTGCAGGCCGTCGGCCACGAGCTCGCCGACGACGCCACCCTCCTCGTCCTGGACTGGCACGGGGACCACGGCGAGGAGCGCACCACCACGGCCGGTGCGGGCAGCCCCTGACGCACGCGGTCGCGTGGTCCTTGTCCCGGCACATCCCCGTGGTGAACACTGGCGACACCCATCGGAGTGCAGCGAGAGGCGGGCCACCATGGTCGGACCTGGCGACTTCCCGGGCCTCGGTGCGGGTGGCACCCCGATGATCAGCGGGGAGATCAGGGTCATCAGCACCGGTGGACCCGCCCCGATCTCCGCGGACTTCCCGGACCTCACGACCGGCGGGGTCCCCAAGGTCGTCCCGCAGTCGCACGCGGGCGACCGGGTGAGCGTCGTGGGCGCGTTCCCGGACCTCGAGACCGGGGGCATCTCGAAGCTGTTCCCCGACCTGAGGACCGGCGACGTGGTCAAGATCAGCGGCAGCCTCCTGGACGACCTCATGGAGAAGCGGGCCGTCACGATCTGGAAGCACAGGGCCTCCGAGATCGCCATCGCCGCTGCGGTCGAGGGTGAGGCACCACGCCTGGAGGACCAGGTGACAGCGACGGTGACCTCGATGGACGTGACCGGTCTGCACCTGCACGTGCGGGGTCAGGACGACGCCGGCGACACAGCATGAGCTCGCCGGTCGCAGGCAGCCCGTCCGCCCCGACGACGGGCACCGCCGCTGCCCCCACCACCTCCGCGGCCGCGGTGATGACGCTGATCGAGGGCCAGCTGGCCGAGGAGCGCAGCACCAAGGCGTCCCTCGAGGCGCGGGCGATCGGTGTCGTCACGTCGTCCGGCGCCCTGACGACACTGCTGTTCGCCCTCTCCGCGCTGGTCACCCGACCCACCGACTACGAGCTGCCCGGCCCGGCCCGGTACGTGCTGCTCGCGACCCTGCTCGCCTTCCTGCTCGCAGCGGTGCTCGCCATCCTGGCGGCCAGGCCCGGCACCTACCACGAGGTCACCGTGGAGTCCCTCGAGGAGGCCGCAACAGCCGGGTCGATGGCCTCACCCGTCGACGAAGGATCACCCAAGATCGCGACGGTCCTGGTCGACATCATCAGGAAGGCACGGGTCCGCAACGGGAAGAAGGCGACGTTCCTCAAGGCGGCGGTGACGTGTCAGGTCGCCGCAGCCGTGCTCCTGTCCATCGGGGTGGGGGTCGTGCTCCTGCACGGGTGATCGTTCGCCCCCCGCCGTCCTCAACGTACAGAGCACAGGGGGTCTTGCCGCAAGACCCCCGCCACCCGGCACAGTCGTCGGTCCGGTACCCGACGAGCAGGGGTGGTGGCGATGATCGACGTGATCGTGGTCGGCGGTGGGCCGACCGGGACGATGCTGGCCGCAGAGCTGCGGCTGCACGGGGTGGCGACCGTGGTCCTGGAGAAGCAGGAGCGGCCCAGCCCCGTGGTCCGGGCGCTGGGGCTGCACGCGCGCAGCCTCGAGGTGCTGGACCAGCGCGGGCTGGTGGACCGGTTCCTCGCGCTGGGCCGGCAGCACCCGCTGGGTGGGTTCTTCGCGGGGATCGCCGCGCCCCCCCCGACCGGGCTGGACACGACCCACCCGTACGTCCTCGGGATCCCTCAGCCCGAGGTCGACCGGCTGCTGACGGCGCGCGCGGTCGAGCTGGGCGCGGAGGTCAGGCGAGGGTGCGAGGTGGTGGGGCTGGCGGCGGACGACGACGGCGTGGACGTCGAGCTGGCCGACGGCACGCGGCTGCGCTCCCGGTTCGTGGTCGGGTGCGACGGCGGACGCAGCACCGTCCGCACCCTGCTCGGGGTCGCCTTCCCCGGCGAGCCGGCCACGACCGAGTGGTTGCTGGCGGAGGTGTCGCTGTCCGCGACCCCGGAGACGCTGGCCGCGGTGACGGCCGAGGTCCGCAGGACCCGCCACGACTTCGGGTTCATGCCGCTCGGGGCCGGCGTCCACCGCGTCGTCACCCCCAGCGCCGCCGTGACGACCGACCGGGCGGCGCCCCCCACGCTGGCGGAGCTGCAGCAGCAGCTACGCCACGTCACCGGCACCGACGTCGGGGCGCACTCGCCGCGCTGGCTGTCGCGCTTCGGCGACGCGACCCGGCTGGCCGAGCACTACCGCAGGGGTCGCGTCCTGCTGGCCGGGGACGCGGCCCACGTCCACCCTCCCCTCGGCGGGCAGGGGCTCAACCTGGGCGTCCAGGACGCGTTCGGCCTCGGGTGGAGGCTCGCGGCCGAGGTCGGCGGGTGGGCACCGGCGGACCTGCTCGACACGTACGAGGCGGAACGACGACCGGTGGCCCAGGACGTGCTGGACAACACCCGCGCGCAGGTCCAGCTGCAGGCGCAGGAACCCGGCGCCCGGGCGGTCAGGCGGCTGCTCGCGGAGCTGGTCGGCATCGACGAGGTCAACCGTCTCCTGGTCGAGAAGGTGACGGCGCTGGGGGTGCGGTACGACGTCGGGGCGGACCCCGCCCACCCTCTCGTCGGTCGACGGGTGCGTGACGTCCGGCTGGGACGGGGCCGGTTGTACGAGCAGATGCACGCCGGGCGTGGGCTGCTCCTGGACACCACCGGCGCCCTGGCCACCACGGGGTGGGCCGACCGGGTGGACCACTTGGTCGACACCCCCGACCAGGACGACGGGCTCGGCGTCCCCGCGGTGCTGGTGCGACCGGACGGCCACGTCGTCTGGGTCGGCGACGACCCCACCGCGCTCGCGTCGGCGATGCAGCGGTGGTTCGGCGCCGCGACCCCAGCGGACGGATCCCGCTGATCGGCCTCATGCGGCGACGCGGACGACCGATGATGCCGTCGGGCGCACGCCCTCAGGCGCGGGAGGCAGCGGTGGGACCAGGATGAGGCCGGACGAGCGGGCGGGCGATGCGTGGCAGGACCTCGAGGACCGGGCCACGGCCCTGCCCACGGGGGTCGCCCTGCCGGGAGCCCTGGGGGGCACGGCGTACTGGTGGGTCCTCCGGGTGCTGCTGCCGCTCGTGCTCACCGCGGCCCTGGCGGTGGAGTACGGGTTCCTGCCCTTCGACGCGTGCACGGTGGTGGACCCGTGCCTGCCCCGGCCCGGCTGGTCGCTGCTGGAGGGGTTGCTCCTCGGCGCGCTGGTCGCCGTGTGGCTGGTGCCGGCCGCCGGTCTGCCTCTGGTCGGGCTCGCCGCCCTCCCCTTCGTCGTGGAGTACGCGGTCCTGGGCGAGCTGGGCACGGTGTCCGGCGTGGCCGCGCTCACGCAGCTGGTGGTCGGCCTGGCCGGGTCGGGTCTGGTGCGGTCGAACCGTCGGCGGCGCCTGCCCCCGGCGAGGCCCGGCCGCCTGCCCGGCCACGGCCGCGAGGTGCTCGCGTCCCGGGGCGTCGGCACCGTCGAGGTGGGGGTCGTGGTGGGCCTGACCGCGGCGGTGGGGCTGCTCGGGTGGTTCGCCCACCAGAGCCTGGACACCCGCGACCACCTGTCCCGGGCCCAGCGGACGGACGTCGAGGTGGTCTCCGTCGACGACTACGACTGGCTGCTGGAGGTCCGCGTCCCCGGGGCCGGCGGCCTCAGCGAGGTCGGTGTCTACGACGTCGAGGAGTTCACGGTCGGGGACCGGGTGGCGGCCCACGTGGACACCACGGTCGAGCCGGCCTGGGTCAGCCTGGACGCGGAGCCGGTGGAGAACGACGGCTGGCTCCTCCTGGCCGGCGCGCTGGCGCTGCTGTCGGCGGCGGTCGGCGCCGATCGGGTCCGGGCGCTGCGCCGTCGTCGGCACCTGCTGACCGAGGGCGGTCCGGTGTGGTCCACCACGGGGGCTCCGGGGGCGGACGGTTCCCGGGTGCTGCTGCCGCAGCTCGGGCTGCGGGCGCCGATGGTGCGTGGCCTGCCGTCCGACGGGCTGCTGGAGGGCCTCGGGCTGCTGCGCCACGAGGTCACCGCCGACCCGCTGGGCCGCGAGCCGGTCGAGGAGCCGGAGGACGAGCAGGACGAGGAGCTGCGCCAGGACACGTTCGCGGCGGCCTGGCGCGGGGACCGGTCGCTGGAGGTGGGCGACGACCTCGACGACCTCGACGACCTCGCGGCCGCTGGGGCTGCGGAACCCGTCCTGCTGATCGGTGACCCGCGGCCCGGGGGCGTGGTCGTCGTGGTCACCCCGGACGTCGTGCTGGCGCCTCACGGCCCGCTGCTGCCGATGTCCCCGCTGGACGTCCGGTACCTGCGCGCGGCGACCGGCCCGGGCCCGGGCACCGGCGGCCCCGACCCGGACGACGACGGCCCCGACGGCCCCGACGGCGAGATGTACGACGCAGCAGGCATGCCGGGTTCCGTGGCGGTGCCGTCCCCGGCGGAGAACACACCTCGGCGGGCCGACGGACGGCGCGTGGACGAGGTGCAGCTCGCGCTCCCCCGCTGGCGCAGGCTGGCCACGGCGGCCCTGCTGCTGCTGCCCGCCGCGTTCTGGCTGACCGCCGACGGCTCCCTGCCACCGGAGGAGCAGCTGACCTGGTTCCAGTCGGCCGGGGTGCTGTTCGCGGCCGGGTCCGTCGGGTTCGGCGGACTCGCCTACGCCCGGTCCGCGACGTACCTGCGGGTCGACGGGGTGCACATCGCGGCCAACGGGTTCGTCGTGGTCCACCCGTGGCGTCAGGTCGCCGGGCTCCGCGTGATCGGGCAGGACGTCGTCGCCGCCTTCGGGGTGGACGAGGACGGCGACCTGGACGCGGTCGGCGGGCCACCGGTGGGGCTCGACCCCGCGAGCGCGGCGGGCCTGGCGGCGCGCTGGCACGCCGACGCCTGCGCGGTCGGCCCTGACGACGGCCCCGGGCCACGACGCTCGGTCGACCCCCTCGTGGGGGGCGGGGTGGTCCTCTACGCGCTCGCGGCCGGCGCCACCGTGCTGTGGCCGCTGCTGCAGGCCGCGGCGTAGCGACCGGCGGGCAGGAACACCGGCGGCGGCGGGCCGGTTGGACCGGAGTCCGCACGAGCAGAACCGCACCATCGGCCGCACCCGCAGGAGTCCCCGTGCACGTAGGCATCGACAGCTTTGTCTCCCAGGTCACCGACCCCGCCACCGGTCACGTGGTCGGGCCGGTCGAACGGCTGGAGCACCTGCTGGAGGAGATCGAGCTGGCCGACCGCGTCGGGCTGCACTCCTTCGGCATCGGCGAGCACCACCGGCAGGAGTACTACGACTCGGCCCCGCCGGTGATCCTGGCCGCGGCGGCCGCGCGGACCTCGCGCATCCGCCTGGGCAGCGCCGTCGCCGTGCTCAGCGCCAACGACCCGGTCCGGCTCTTCCAGCAGTTCGCCACGCTCGACCTGCTGTCCAAGGGCCGCATCGACCTGGTGGTGGGCCGCGGGTCCTTCACCGAGGCCTTCCCCCTGTTCGGGCTCGACCTGCGCGACTACGACGAGCTGTTCGTGGAGAAGCTCGACCTGCTGCTGCGGCTGCGCGAGTCCACCCACGTCACCTGGTCCGGGCGGCACCGGCCCCCGCTGAGCGGCCAGGGCGTGTTCCCGCGCCCCGTGCAGGACCCGCTGCCGATCTGGGTGGGCGTCGGCGGCACGCCGGAGTCGTTCCTGCGGACGGGCACCCTGGGGCTGCCCCTCATGATCGCCATCATCGGGGGCCAGCCCCGGCAGTTCGCCCCGCTGGTGCAGCTGTACCGGCAGGCCGGGGCCCAGGCCGGTCACAGCCCCGAGCAGCTCAAGGTGGGTCTGCACATGTTCGGCTACGTGGGCGAGGACGTCCGCAGCGCCTCGGACACCGTCTACCCGGGTTGGCACGAGATGTTCACCACCGTCTCGCGGGAGCGCGGCTTCCCACCGCCGTCGCGGCTGCAGTTCGACAGCACCAGCGGGCCCGACGGGGCGTTCGTCATGGGCGACCCGGACACCGTGGCCACCAAGCTGGACCGGATCTCCGACCAGCTCGGTGGGGTCGACCGCGTCTCGATCCAGATGACCAACCCGCGCATGTCGCACACCGACCTGCTGCGCGGCATCGAGCTGCTGGGCACCGAGGTGGCGCCGCGGGTGGCGTCCGCCTGAGCGGTCGACGGGGCGGACCCGACCGACGGCCCGCCCCGTCCAGGGACGTCGTCTAGGGTTCTGCCCACTGCAGGACCGGACGTGCGGGGGGTGGTCGACTCATGGTGCCGCCGGAGCGTCGGACCCGTGCCCGCGGGTCGGACCAGGTCATCGACCTGCGCCAGGCCGCAGCCAGCCGCAACCGCGCCCCCGCGGCCGGCCCGGGCGTCCCCGCCCCCGGTGACGTCGACCTCGCCGCGGCGGACCGGGCGCTGCTGGACGCCGTCCGCCACCACGCCGGCCCCGAGGCGCTGCCGCCCCTGCACGAGCTGGGACGCCACGCCGGCTCGGTCGAGCAGCGCCGGCTGGCCGCCGAGGTGGAGGCCCTGCCGCCCCGGCTCCAGGTCCACGACGGGCGTGGCGACCGGGTCGACCGGGTCGTGGTGCACCCCGGCTGGCGCACGCTGCAGCAGGACGGGCACGAGGCCGGCCTGGCGGGGCACGCGTGGCTGGCCGCGGGCGAGGACCACGCCCACCTGTCCCGGGCGGCGGGCCTGCTGCTGTGGGCGCAGACCAGCGGGTCCTCGGCCATGGCCCTCAGCACGCACCACGCCGCCACGGCCGCCGTCGTCGCCACGCCCGCCGCGGCGCAGTGGCTGCCGCGGCTGGCCGCCCGGCGCCTCAGCTCCGTCCGCCCGGACACCGGCAGCCGCCGCACCCCCGTCGGGCCGGGGTCCACCGCGGGGGTCGCCCTGACCGAGCGCACCAGCTCGGCCCCGGGCGCCCGGCCCGCCACCACGGCGTCGGTCGACCTGGGCGGCCCGGTCGACGGCGGGCCCACCTGGCGGCTGCGGGGTCGCAAGTGGTTCGTCGGCAACGCCGACGCGGACGTGCTGCTCACCACGGCGACCACCGACACCGGCACCGGGGTGTTCCTGCTGCCGCGACGACTGGGGGACGGCACGCCCAACGGGGTGCGGACGCAGCGGCTGCGCCCCGGCCCCGCCTACCGCGCCTGGGTCGTCGGCGACCTGGACCTGGACGACGCCTGGGCGGTCAGGCTGGACGCCCCGGGCGCCCAGGGCGGGCCCGAGGGCCAGGGCGCCCCCGAGGGGCAGCGACGCGCCGGCGACCGTCCGGACCCACCCCCGCTCGCGGCGCTGCAGGCCGTCCGCGACCTCGACGGCACCGTCCTGGCCGCCGCCGCCGTGCGGGCCCTGCTGTCCGCCGCGGGGCACCACGCCCGCCACCGCGTCGTCCCGGGCGGGCCGCTGGACACCGCGCCCGTGGTGCGGACGGTGCTGACCGACCTGGCGGTCGAGTCCGAGGCCACCACGGTGCTGGCCCTGCACCTGGCGGCGACCACGGACACCGCCCAGGGCGGCTCCGGCACCGACGAGCACGCCCGGGCCGCAGCGCTGCTGCGCCTGGCCGGGCCGGTCGCGGCCCTCTGGGCCAGCCGTCGGGCCCCCCAGGTGGCCCTGGAGGCCGTGGAGTGCCTGGGGTCGGCCGGCTGGGACGACACGGGGGACGCGGCCCGGCTGCAGCGCGACGCCGGCGCCGTGCTCGCGGGCCGCACCGGCAACGGCCTGGCCCTGGAGGTGGTCCGCGTGGTGGCCCACGACCCCGACGCCGTCGAGGCGTTCGTGGCCGAGTGCGGACGCTCCCGCGGGCAGCACCCCCGCCTGGACGCGGCCGTCGACGGCTGCGCCGACCTGCTGCGCACGGCGTCGTCCGAGGCCAGGCAGGACCCCGGGGCCGTCCAGGGCGCCGCCCGCTGGCTGGTGGAGCGCCTCGCCGTCACCCTGCAGGCGGCGCTCGTGGTCCGGTCCTGCCCGGACCCGGTGGCCGACGCGTTCCTGGCCGCCCGGCTGGACTCCTCCGGAGCGCGGGGACTGGGGGGGCTCCCGCTGGGTAGTCACCACACGGCACTGGTCCTGGACCGGGCGCTGAGCGACGCCTGAGCGGAGCCCCCCACGCCCCGCGAGCAGGCGCGGCGTGCGGGGCCCCCGAACCCGTGGACAATGGACCGCCCGGCCGGACGTCCGGCCGGGGTCGAAAGGATGCAGCTGTGATGGATGTGTGGCCGGGTCACCCGTACCCGTTGGGCGCGACGTACGACGGGAGCGGCACGAACTTCGCCGTCTTCTCCGAGGGGGCGACCAAGGTCGAGCTGTGCCTGCTCGACGACGCCCGCCGCGAGCGTGAGCGCATCGAGATGCCCGAGGTCGACGGCTTCGTGTGGCACTGCTACCTGCCCGGCGTGCAGCCCGGCCAGCGGTACGGCTTCCGGGTGCACGGCCCGTACGACCCCTCGCAGGGGCTCCGGTACAACCCGAGCAAGCTGCTGCTGGACCCGTACGCCAAGGCGATCGAGGGCATGACGGACGGCGACGAGTCGCTGCACAGCTACCGCTTCGGCAAGGACGAGAACAAGATCCAGCGCCTGGACTCCCGGCTGCACACCATGCACTCGATCGTCGTCAACCCGTACTTCGACTGGGGCAACGACCGGGCCCCGCGCCTGGAGTACCACGAGACCGTCGTCTACGAGGCGCACGTCAAGGGGATGACGCAGCTGCACCCGGGCATCCCGGAGTCGATCCGCGGCACCTACGCCGGCATGGCGCACCCCGCGATGATCGACCACCTGCGCGACCTGGGGGTGACCGCCGTCGAGCTGATGCCCGTGCACCAGTTCGTCCAGGACGGGCACCTGCAGCAGAAGGGGATGCGCAACTACTGGGGCTACAACACCATCGGGTTCTTCGCGCCCCACAACGAGTACTCCGCGACCGGCCAGCGCGGCCAGCAGGTCCAGGAGTTCAAGGGCATGGTCAAGGCCCTGCACGCCGCGGGCATCGAGGTCATCCTCGACGTGGTCTACAACCACACCGCCGAGGGCAACGAGAAGGGCCCCACGCTGGCCTTCCGCGGCCTGGACAACAAGGCGTACTACCGCCTGGTCGAGGGCGACGAGAAGCACTACTACGACACCACGGGCACCGGCAACAGCCTGCTCATGCGCCATCCGCACGTGCTGCAGCTGATCATGGACTCGCTGCGCTACTGGGTGACCGAGATGCACGTCGACGGCTTCCGGTTCGACCTGGCCTCCACCCTGGCCCGGCAGTTCCACGAGGTCGACCGGCTGTCCAGCTTCTTCGACCTGATCCAGCAGGACCCGGTCGTCAGCCAGGTCAAGCTGATCGCCGAGCCCTGGGACCTGGGCGAGGGCGGCTACCAGGTCGGCAACTTCCCCCCGCTGTGGACGGAGTGGAACGGCATCTACCGCGACACCGTCCGCGACTTCTGGCGCGGCGAGGCGGGCTCGCTCGGCGAGTTCGCGAGCCGGATCACCGGGTCCTCGGACCTGTACGCGCACTCCGGTCGCAAGCCGATCGCCAGCATCAACTTCGTCACCGCCCACGACGGCTTCACCATGCGCGACCTGGTGTCGTACAACGAGCGTCACAACGAGGCCAACAACGAGGGCAACAACGACGGCGAGAGCCACAACCGCAGCTGGAACTGCGGCGTGGAAGGCCCCACGGACGACCCCCAGGTCGTCGCGCTGCGCGAGCAGCAGCACCGCAACTTCCTGGTCACGCTCCTGCTGAGCCAGGGCGTGCCGATGATCGCGCACGGCGACGAGATCGCCCGCAGCCAGGGCGGCAACAACAACGGCTACGCCCAGGACAGCGAGATCACCTGGATGGACTGGGAGCTCGACGGCGCCCAGGAGATGCTGCTGGAGTGGACCCGGCGCCTGGTGGCCATGCGCCACGGGCACCCCGTGTTCCGTCGCCGGCGGTTCTTCTCCGGCTCCGCGATGCCGGACACCGCGGCCGCCGAGAACGCGGGTCACGTGAGCGAGGACATCGCGTGGCTGAAGATGGACGGCCGCCCGATGGACGACGGCGACTGGGACAACGGCTACGCGCAGAGCGTCATGGTGTTCCTCAACGGCGACGCCATCCACGAGCCGGACGCGCGCGGAGAGCGGATCGTCGACGACAGCTTCCTCCTGCTGTTCAACGCCTCGCCCCACGACCTGCCGTTCACCCTGCCGGGCCAGGAGTACGGGCACAGCTGGCACGTGGTCGTCGACACCGGCGACCTCGAGCACCTGCCCCCGCGCACCCACTCCTACACCGGGTCGGCGGAGTCGGCGCGGCTGTCCAGCGAGCGCGACGCCGAGGCCCTGCCCCACCTGGAGCCCGCCGCCACGCTCGACGTCAAGGCCCGCGCGGTCGTGGTGCTGCGCAGCGACAAGCGGGTCGAGGCGTGAGCACGGCGGGCGGTCCCCCGGCCCGCCCGGTGCTGAGCACCTACCGGCTGCAGGTCCGCCCGGAGTTCGGCTTCGACGACGCGCTGGCCGTCGTGGACCACCTCGACGCGCTGGGCGTGTCCCACGCCTACCTGAGCCCGGTGCTGCAGGCCTCCCCCGGCAGCGCCCACGGCTACGACGTGGTCGACCACTCCCGCATCAACACCGAGCTGGGCGGGCAGGAGCGGCTGAGGGCGCTGGCCGAGGCCCTGCACTCCCGCGGCATCGGCGTCATCGCCGACGTGGTCCCCAACCACATGGACGTGCCCAGCCCTCTGTGGCACAACCGCGCCATGTGGTCGGTGCTGCGCGACGGGCCGGGCTCCCCCTACGCCCGCTGGCTCGACGTGGACTGGACCGTGCCGGCCCGCGCGGTGCTCATGCCCCTGCTCGGGGCCCGGATCGGCGACGTGCTGGACGCCGGTGAGCTGAGCCTGGACACCGCCGAGGTGCCCGTCGGCGAGGACGGCGCCGTGCAGACCGAGACGGTGCTGCGCTACTACGACCACGTCATGCCCGTGCGCGCCGGCACCGAGGACCTGCCCATGGCGGAGCTGGTCGACCGGCAGTGGTACCGCCTGGCCTACTGGCGCGTCGCGGACGAGGAGCTCAACTACCGCCGGTTCTTCGACGTCGACACCCTGGCCGCGGTCCGGGTCGAGGACCCCGAGGTGTTCGAGGCCACCCACCGGGTGCTGCTGGACCTGCACGCCGAGGGCGTGCTGGACGGCTTCCGGATCGACCACCCGGACGGCCTGGCCGACCCGCGTGGCTACCTGCGTCGCCTGGCCGAGGCCCGCGGGCCCGACGGCCGCCGCCCCTGGGTCGTGGTCGAGAAGATCCTGGAGGGCGAGGAGCAGCTGCCCACCGACTGGCCCTGCGACGGCACGACGGGCTACGACACGCTGCGCCGCATCACGGGCGTGCTGGTCAACCCGTCCGCCGAGGCGCCCCTGACCCTGCTGCACGCCGAGCTGGGCGAGGGCGCCCTCGGCGACGACTTCCACCAGCTGATGGACACCGCCAAGCGCGAGGTCGTCCACGGCGGGCAGTACGCCGAGGTGCACCGGCTGGTCGACCTGCTGGTCGAGATCTGCGCGGACGACGTGCAGCTGCGCGACCACACCCGCCGCGCCCTCGAGGACGCCGTCACCGAGCTGCTGGTGGCGATGGACCGCTACCGCGCCTACGTCGTGCCGGGCGAGGCCCCCGACGCCGAGGCCGTGGCCGTGGTGTCCGAGGCCGCGCACCGCGCGAGCGCGAACCTCACCGAGGACCGGCAGGCCACCCTCGACCTGGTCGTCGACCTGGTCCTGGGCCGCGACCTGGTCCCCGGCGCGAGCGGGGCCGAGGGCACCGAGGGCGACGACCGGGGCGGGGTCGCCGGTCTGGCGCGCCGCCGCGAGCTGGTCGTCCGCTTCCAGCAGACCTGCGGCCCGGTGATGGCCAAGGGCGTGGAGGACACCGCGTTCTACCGCTGGCAGCGGTTCATCGCGCTCAACGAGGTCGGCGGGGACCCGTCCCGGTTCGGGCTGACCCCGGAGGAGCTGCACGCGTTCGCCGAGCGGCAGGCCGCCACCTGGCCCTCGACGATGACCACGCTGTCCACCCACGACACCAAGCGCAGCGAGGACGCCCGCGCCCGCCTGGTGGCGGCCGTGGAGGACCCTGAGCGCTGGGTCGAGGCCGTCAAGGGCTGGCACGAGGCCGCCGCGCCGCACCGCGTGGGCGACGTCGTCGACGGCGACACCGAGCTGCTGCTGTGGCAGACGCTGGTCGCCACCTGGCCCATCAGCGAGGAGCGCCTGCTCGGGTACCTGACCAAGGCGACCCGGGAGGCCAAGACGCGCACCACCTGGACCGCGCCGGACGAGGCCTACGAGCAGGCCGTGGCGGACCTGGCCCGCGGGGTGCTCGGCGACGAGGCGCTGTCGGGCGACATCAACTCCTTCGTCGAGGGCATCGAGCCGTGGACCCGGGCCGTGACGCTGGCCCAGAAGGCGCTGCAGCTGGTGCTTCCCGGGGTGCCCGACGTGTACCAGGGCACCGAGGTCGTCGACCGGTCCCTGGTCGACCCGGACAACCGCCGTCCGGTCGACTACGACGACCGTCGCGCGCGGCTGGCGCACCTGGACTCCGGGGGCCCGCCGCGCGACCTGGACGACGAGAAGCTGCTGGTGACGTCCCGCGCGCTGCGCCTGCGCCGGGACCTGCCCGACAGCTTCGTCGGCGAGGGCTCCGGCTACGAGCCGGTCGCCACGTCCAGCGGCAACGCGCTGGCGTTCGGTCGCGGCCGACCAGGTACCCCGGACGTCGTGCTGGTCGCCACCCGTCGGCCCGGCGAGCTGGACCGGCTGGGCGGCTGGGGCCGCCACACGGTCCACCTGCCCGACGGGGACTGGACCGACGTGCTGACCGGCACGTCGTGGCCGGGGGGTGGGACGGCCCTGGTCGACCTGCTCGCCGACCTGCCCGTCGCGCTGCTGCGGCGCGCATGACGGTGACCCCTGCCACCGCCTCCTGCCAGGGTTTCGCGGACCTGCCCGGCCCGTGGCATGGTCGTCGCCGATGAGCCATACCTTCGCCGTCTGGGCGCCCTCGGCCGGTGCCGTCGACCTCGTCCTCGTCCGTGACGCCTCCGGCCCCGACGACGGGCAGCGGACCGCCCGACCGATGAACCGGGCCGACGGCGGCTGGTGGCACCTGGCCGTCGGCGGCACCGGGCACGGCAGCGACTACCTGTTCTCCGTCGACGGCCAGGACCCGGTCCCCGACCCCCGCTCGGCCTGGCAGCCGTTCGGGGTGCACGGCCCGAGCCGGCTGTTCGACCCCTCGCTGCACGGCTGGGGCGACGACGGCTGGCGCGGACGCGACGTCCGCGGCGCCCTGCACTACGAGCTGCACGTCGGCACGTTCACCCCCGAGGGCACGCTCGACGCGGCCGTCGGGCGGCTCGACCACCTGGTGCACCTGGGCGTGGAGGTGGTGGCCCTGATGCCGCTGGCCGCGTTCCCCGGACGGTGGGGCTGGGGCTACGACGGGGTCCACCTGTTCGCGGTGCACGACCCGTACGGCGGCCCGGCCGCGTTCCAGCGCTTCGTCGACGCCTGCCACGCCCGCGGCCTCGCCGTGAGCCTGGACGTCGTCTACAACCACCTGGGTCCCGCCGGCAACTACACCTCGGTCTTCGGGCCCTACTTCACCGACGCCCACGAGACGCCCTGGGGTCAGGCCGTCAACCTGGACACCGACCGCGCGGCCGAGGTCCGGCGCTGGATCTGCGACAACGCGCTGCGCTGGTTCCGCGACTTCCACGTGGACGCGCTGCGCCTGGACGCCGTGCACGCCCTGGTCGACGACAGCCCGCGGCACATCCTGGCCCAGCTGGCCGACGAGACCGCGGCCCTGGCCGACGGCCTGCGTCGTCCGCTGGCGCTGATCGCCGAGTCCGACCTCAACGACGCCGTGATGGTCACCCCCACCGCCGACGGCGGCCTGGGCATGACCGCGCAGTGGGACGACGACGTGCACCACGCCCTGCACGCGCTGCTCACCGGGGAGCGGCAGGGCTACTACGCGGACTTCGGCAGCGTCGAGGTGCTGCGGACGGTCTGGCGGGAGGCGTTCTGGCACGCGGAGCGGCACTCGACATTCCGGGGGGCGCCGTGGGGCCGCCGGGTGCCCGAGGGCACCTCCGGGCACCGGTTCCTCGCCTTCGCGTCCAACCACGACCAGATCGGCAACCGCGCGGTCGGTGACCGGCCCTCGGCGACGATGCCCGACGGCGAGGTCGCCGCGTCGTTGGCGCTGGTCCTGACCTCGCCGTTCACGCCCATGCTGTTCATGGGCGAGGAGTGGGGCGCGAGCAGCCCGTTCCAGTTCTTCACCGACCACGGCGACCCCGACCTGGCCCGCTCGGTCAGCGAAGGACGACGGCGCGAGTTCGCCTCCCACGGCTGGGACGCCGACGAGGTCCCCGACCCGCAGGACCCCGCCACCCGCGCGGCGTCGGTCCTGCCCTGGGGCGAGGAGCAGCACGGCGCCCACGCCGGGCTGCTGGCCTGGACCCGTGACCTGGCCGCGCTGCGTCGTCGGGAGCCCGACCTGCGCGACGACGACCTGTCCTCGGTCGACGTCGAGGCCGGGCCGCCCGACGAGGGCCGGGACGACGGGCGACCGGAGTGGCTGGTCGTCCACCGCGGCGGCTGGCGCGTGGTGGTGGTGCTGGCGGCGGGCGAGACCCGTGTGCCGCTGCACGCCGGCGGTCACGTCGAACGTCACTGGGGCCCGGCCCGGGCCGACGGCCAAGCCGTCGTCCTCGACGGCCCCGGCGTCGCCCTGGTCCGCCTGCACGGCTGAGGCGCAGACCCGGCCCCGCCGCCCGGGGTGCCCACGCGAGACGGCCGGGTCGGCCCGCCCACGGCAGGACGACGAAAGAGCCCCGTCCGACCCGGACGGGGCTCCTTCGTTCTGTGCGGGCGGGTCAGCGCTGGGCGCGGTCGCCCGTGGTCGACGCGGTGTCGTCCAGGTCGATGTGCTCCTTGCGGACCTCGCCGGACACCGTCTCGGTGTCGACGACGGTCTCCTTCTCGGCGCGGACGCGCTCGACCGGGACGGCCTCGGTGGTCACGACGGGACGCTCCTCGTGGAGGACGACCTCGTGCTCCTCCTCGGAGATGGCGGGGCCGTCGTGGGCGTCGCCCGCGTTGGCGCCGGTGATGGGCTCGCGCTCGAGGCGGACCTCTTCGCGCTTCACCGGGACCTGGACGGTCTCGGTCTCGGTGGTCACGTACTTGCGCAGACGGGCCCGACCGGTCTCGCGCTCCTGGGTGCCGACCTCGAGGTGCTCCTCGGAGCGGGTCATGGCGTCGTCGGTGCTGGGGCCGGAGGTGTCGTGGCCGGCGCCACGGGTACCGGCGTCACGGGCGTCGACGGTGCCCATACCGACCTGGCCGTTGCCCACGCCGACGGCGTCGGCGAGGCCGTAGTGGCGGTAGAGCTCGTCCTCCTCCGCGGGGGACAGGTGGCCGCTCTCACCGAGGCGGGGGGCGTCCTTGACGGTCTTCTTGTCGAAGGGGACCTCGAGGCGGTCGTCGCGCAGGACGGCCTCGGACAGCGGGACGAAGGACTCGGACGTGCCGAACAGACCCGTGTTGACGGTCACCCACTGCGGCTCACCGGTGGCGTCGTCCAGGTACACCTGGTTCGCCGAACCGATCTTGTCACCGTCGTTGGTGTAGATGGTCGTGCCGGTCACGCGGTCGATCTCGTTGGTGGTGATCATGAGGTGGCTCCTGACTGCTCGGTTCGCGACGGGCGTCCGCCCGGCCACGAGGTGTCAGTGCCCCGGGCCAGGAGTCGCAAACGGGGGCCCCCCGGGGTCGATCACCGGCCGGGGTCGATCACGGGCCGGGGTCGATCACGGGCCGGGGCCGGGCCGGGGCCGGGGCCGGGCCGGGGCCGCGTCAGACGGCGCGGGGCTCGCGGGCCAGCGCCGTGAGCCGGCTCAGCGCGCGCAGGTACTTCTTGCGGTAGCCGCCGCGCAGCATCTCCTCGGTGAACAGCTCCGGCAGCGGCACCCCGGAGGCCACCAGCGGCAGGCCGCGGTCGTACAACCGGTCGGCCAGGACGACCAGCCGCAGCGCCACGGTCTGGTCCGGCAGCGGCGCCACGTCGGACCAGCCGACCTCCCCGACCCCGTCCAGCAGCGTGCCGTAGCGGCTGGGGTGCACCGTGGCCAGGTGCTGGCACAGGTCGGCGAAGTCGTCCACGACGGCCCCGTCCCGGGTGCGCAGCGCGTCGACCTGGTCGGCGGTGGCCGGGCGCGGCGCCTCGGGGGCCCCGCGGTGGCGGTAGTCCTCCCCGTCCACGGTGACGACCTCGAACAGCCGCCCGACGGCCTGGATCTCGCGCAGGAAGTCGTCCGCCGCGAACCGCCCGGCCCCCAGCGCGTCGGGCAGTGTGTTGGACGTGGCGGCCAGCCGGGTCCCGGAGTCCGCCAGCTCGCGCAGCAGCCGGGCCATCAGGACCGTGTCGCCCGGGTCGTCGAGCTCGAACTCGTCGATGCAGACCAGGTCGGCCCCGGCGAGCGCGTCGACCGCCCCGCGGAAGCCGAGGGCCCCGACCAGGTTGGTGTACTCCACGAAGGTGCCGTAGTGCCGGCGCCCGGACGCCTCGTGCCAGGCCGCCGTCAGCAGGTGGGTCTTGCCGACGCCGAAGCCTCCGTCCAGGTAGACCCCCTGCGGTGACCCGTCGCCGTTCGGGCCGCCGGGGCCGTCACGGCGGCCCAGGAGCCGACCGAGGCCGCTCCCCCGCCCACCGCGTCGTCCCGGCCCGCCGGCCGCGAACTCCTGCAGCCGGGCGCGTGCGGTCGCCTGCGACGGCTGCGCCGGGTCGGGCTCGTAGGTGGAGAACCGCGCCTGGTCGAAGCGGGGCGGCGGCACCAGGTCCTCCAGGACCCGTGACCGGTCCAGGGACGGGTGGCGGTCCACCAGCCGTCCTGCCCCGTCGCTCACGAGGACGCAGGTTACGGGACGCGTCGGCGGGGGACGGGAAGGGTCCGGGCGCCGGCGGGGTTGGCAGGATGGACCCACCAGCCGCACCGACAAGGGAGACGCAGTGCCCATCGAGCACGACACCGCAGCCAGGCTCGCCGCCTACGCCCACCCGGACCGCCTCGTCACCACCGAGTGGCTCGCCGAGAGGATCGGCACCCCCGGCCTCGTCGTGCTGGAGTCCAGCGAGGACGTCCTGCTCTACGAGACCGGCCACATCCCCGGCTCCGTCAAGATCGACTGGCACACCGAGCTCAACGACCCCGTGACCCGCGACTTCGTCGACGGCGCGGGCTTCGCCGAGCTGATGAAGGCCAAGGGCATCAACCGCGACGACACCGTCGTCGTCTACGGCGACAAGAACAACTGGTGGGCCGCCTACGCCCTGTGGGTGTTCTCGCTGTTCGGTCACGCCGACGTGCGCCTGCTCGACGGCGGTCGCACCAAGTGGGAGGCCGAGGGCCGCGAGTACACCACCGACGCCACGACCGTCCCGGCGGCGGACTACCCCGTCGTCGAGCGCGACGACTCCACCCTGCGGGCGTTCATGCCCGACGTGGTCGAGCACATCGGCAAGCCGATGGTCGACGTCCGCTCCCCCGAGGAGTACACCGGCAAGCGGACCCACATGCCCGCCTACCCCGAGGAGGGTGCGCTGCGCGGCGGCCACATCCCCGGGGCGCAGTCGGTCCCGTGGGCCCGGGCCGTGGCCGACGACGGCGGCTTCCGGACCCGCGAGGAGCTGGAGGCGATCTACCAGGGTGAGAAGGGGCTGTCCCCCACCGACGACGTGGTGGCCTACTGCCGCATCGGCGAGCGCTCCAGCCACTCGTGGTTCGTGCTGACCCACCTGCTGGGCTTCGAGAAGGTGCGCAACTACGACGGCTCGTGGACCGAGTGGGGCAACGCGGTCCGCGTCCCGATCGTCAAGGGCGAGGAGCCGGGGACCGCGTGAGCGGGCTGCCCGGCCGCTTCGACGCGGTGGTGGAGGACTTCGAGGCCCTCGAGGAGCGGGAGCGTCTGGAGCTGCTCCTGGACTTCGCCAACGGCCTGCCCGACCTGCCGCCGCGCCTCGCCGACCACAAGGACCTGATGGAGGCCGTGCCGGAGTGCCAGTCCCCGGTCTTCGTCCACGTCGAGGTCGAAGGCACGGGCCCGCAGGCGCCGGTGCAGGTGTTCCTCAGCGCACCGCGCGAGGCGCCGACCACGCGCGGCTTCGCGGCCATCCTGGCCGAGGGCATGACCGGGCTGGACGCGGCCGGCGTCCTCAGCGTGCCGGACGACGTGCCGGACCGGCTGGGCCTGGACCGGGCCGTCAGCCTGCTCCGGCTGCGCGGCATGTCCGGCATGCTCGGGCGGATCCAGCGCCAGGTGCGCGAGAAGGCCGGTGTCTGAGCTGGACGTCCTGCTCGGTCCGGGGGCCCACGCCCC
Organism: Aquipuribacter aurantiacus; assembly: GCF_051216895.1. Taxonomy (NCBI): domain Bacteria; kingdom Bacillati; phylum Actinomycetota; class Actinomycetes; order Micrococcales; family Intrasporangiaceae; genus Aquipuribacter; species Aquipuribacter aurantiacus. The sequence goes on along the minus strand of NZ_JBPKAO010000010.1, from coordinate 89,829 downwards.
GGTGCCGGTCGAGCCCTCGGACGTCGCGGCGCTCGCCGCGGCCTACGAGTGGCCGGAGCCGGCACCGGGTCGGGGCACCTGGGTGAGGGCGAACATGGTGACCACGCTCGACGGGGCCACCGCGGGCGACGACGGGCGCTCGGGCACCGTCAGCAGCCCGGTGGACCGCGAGGTCTTCCGGGTGCTGCGCGGCCTGGCGGACGTCGTCCTGGTCGGGGCCGGGACGGCCCGGACCGAGGGCTACGGGCCGGCGTCGGTCAACCACGACCTGCTGCCGCGTCGACGCGAGCGGGGCAGCCCCGACGCCGCCGTGGTCGTCCAGGTCACCCGCTCCGGGCGGGTCGAGTCCGGGCGCGGCCTGTTCGAGGGGCCACGCCCGGGTCTCGTCGTGCTCGCCGACGGGGATCCGGAGGCGTCGGCCCGGGCCCGTGACGCCGCCGGGCCCGACCAGGTCCTCCTGGCCGGTCACGTCGACACCGGTGGCGTCGACCTGGCCGACGCGCTGGAGCAGCTGTCCGACCGCGGGTTCTCCCGCGTGCTGTGCGAGGGGGGCCCGGCGCTGCTGGGTGCCCTGGCACAGGCTGACCTGCTGGACGAGCTGTGCCTGACGACCAGCCCGACCCTGGTGGCCGGAGACGCGGCCCGGGTGGTCACCGGGCCTGCCGTCGACCCGCGCGGCTACCGGCTGGCCGGGCTGCTGCACGAGGGCTCGACGCTGCTGGCGCGCTGGGTGCGCGAGCGCTGACGCCCCCCGGGGATGTCGCGGCCCGCCTCCCGGCCCCCCCGCCCGCCCTGCGGGTTTGTGGGATCAGACCGGGCCGCGACAACCCCCGCCGCCCCGATCTGCTCACACAATTCCGGGCCCCGCCGGAGCCGCGCCGGGTCCGCGCCCGGTCCGAGCCGGGTCCGCGCCGGGTCCGCGCCGGCCCCGCCTCCCGGCCCGCCCGCCACCCGCGTTGTGGGATCAGATCGGGGCGCGGCAACCCTCGCCGCCCCGATCTGCTCCCACAATCCTGGACCCCGCCGGAGCCGCGCCGGGTCCGCGCCCGGTCCGAGCCGGGTCCGCGCCGGGTCCGCGCCGGCCCCGCCTCCCGGCCCGCCCGCCACCCGCGTTGTGGGATCAGATCGGGGCGCGGCAACCCTCGCCGCCCCGATCTGCTCCCACAATCCTGGACCCCGCCGGAGCCGCGCCGGGTCCGCGTCCGGTCCGAACCGGGTCCGCGCCGGCCCCGCCTCCCGGCCCGCCCGCCACCCGCGTTGTGGGATCAGATCGGGGTGCGGCAACCCTCGCCGCCCCGATCTGCCCACACAACTCCGGGCCCCGCCGGAGCCGCGCCGGGTCCGAGCCCGGTCCGCGTCGGAGCTCGCGTCGGCCCGGCGCTGGCGCCCCGGCGGGGTGGGGCGAGGCCTCGGCCTTGTGGGACGAGATCGGGCCTGCTGCCGGCCGTCGACCCCGATCTGGTCCCACAACCCGGTCAACAGGGCTGCAAGGCGGCCCCACGCCCGTCGCGGCCGGCCAGAGCGCGACGGCCGGTCCACCCGGCGGCGGCCGGCCCACCCGGCGTCGCCGTGATTAGCCGGCGGCGGCGTCCCGCTTCGGCAGGGACGCACCGACGGTCGCCTGCAGGTACTCCTCCACCACCCGCTCCCAGCGGTCCGGGTCGACGTTCCACTCCTGGCAGTGCCGCGCCCCGCGGAACGCCACGTGGGTGATGAGGTCCGGGCGGGCCTGGGCCAGCGCCCGCGAGGGGCCCGAGGGCACGAACTCGTCGTCGTCGGAGTGGATGACGAGCATGCGGTGCCGCAGCTCGTTGGCCCGGGCCACCCAGTCGAAGCGGTCGAGCTCGACCGGGCCCTCGACCCCGAACAGCCGGTCGGCCTGCCTGCGACCCAGCAGCTCCAGGCCGAGGCGGGCCATCCAGACGGGCACCCGGTTGACCTTGGCCTGGTGGTCCAGCACGTCGGCCCACGACACCACGGGGGCGTCGAGCACCACCGTGCTGACCACGTGCAGCAGCCGGGAGCGGGACAACAGCTGCAGGACGATCGCGCCGCCCATCGACCAGCCGAACAGCACGACGTGGCTGGCCCCCCGGCGCAGCGCGAGCCGGATGGCGTGCTCGACGTCGGCCCACTCGGTGTCGCCCAGGTGGTAGCGCCCACCCGGCAGGGCGGGCGCGTCGGCGTCGTTGCGGTAGCTCGGCACGACGGTGGGGATGCCCATCCGGTGCAGCACGGGCACCGCACGCAGGCACTCCTCACGGGTGGCGCCGCGGCCGTGGACCAGCACGGCCCAGGTGTCCCCGCCGGTGAACCCGTCGGCGGGCGGGACCACCCACGCGGGCAGCGGACCGACCTCGCCGTCCAGGACCACGTCCTCGTGGTCCAGGCCGAGGGCGGTGGTCGGGGTACCCGCGTAGTAGTAGGGGTTCCAGCGGGCCGGTCCGACCTTCATCGGGCCGTCCACCTCGACCAGCTCGCGCGTCACGGTCGGGCCGTCGGCGCGGATCACCTCGCCCAGCAGCGCGTGGCTGGCGCCGCCGGCGAGCCGCAGGCCGAAGCGACCGCGGGCGACGGTCTCGTCGGTGGCCCGGACGGTGATGTTGCCCGGCCCCACGCTCAGCACCTCGGTGTCGTCCGGCTTCAGCCGCTCCGGGGTCAGCACCCGCCGCACGAAGTACGCCGCCACGGCGCTCACCAGCGCCGAGAACAGCAGACCGGCCGCCAGGGCGGAGCCCCCGATCGCGAGGGCGGCGGCGAGGGGACGCGCCGCGGCTGGGGGCGGGACGTCCGGGGTGGCGGGCTGGTGGCGACGGCGGCGGGGCACGGGCCGAGTCTGGCAGGACCCCGCGGCGCCGGGTGCGGAACATCGCACGGACAGGCCTCGTTGACCTCGGCAGGAGCGGCACCTGTTCCGGGTGCGCACCACGGAGAGGGGTCCCACATGCTCGGTTTCTCGAGGTCGTCCGACCGCACCACCGGCAGCACCACCGACGCCGCGACCGACGACAACAGCACGACCGACGTCGGCAGCACGACCGACGCGACCCCCACCTACCCCAAGGCCCGGACCGACGCCGAGTGGCGCGAGAAGCTGTCCCCGCAGGAGTACCAGGTGCTGCGTCTGGCCGGCACCGAGCGCGCCTGGACCGGCGAGTACACCGACACCAAGGACGTCGGCGTCTACTCCTGCCGGGCGTGCGGCACCGAGCTGTTCCGCAGCGAGACGAAGTTCGAGAGCCACTGCGGCTGGCCGTCCTTCTACTCCGCGCTGGCCGGCGACGCGGTGGAGGAGATCACGGACACGTCTATGGGGATGGCCCGCACCGAGGTCCGCTGCGCCGCCTGCGGGTCCCACCTGGGGCACGTGTTCGCGGGCGAGGGCTTCGACACCCCCACCGACCTGCGCTACTGCATCAACTCGATCAGCATGGACTTCCGGCCGGGCGCCGGCGCCTGAGCGGGAGGCCGGACCGGTCGCTGCGCGGCCTAGGCTCCAGGCCGTGACGGAGCAGGACCAGCACAGCACCCGGACGGCGACCTGGGCCGACGTCGACGTCTTCGTCGCCTACTCCCTGCTGCGGCTGCGCAGCGACGTGTTCGTCGTCGAGCAGGACTGCGTGTACCCGGACCTGGACGGCCGCGACCTCGAGCCGACCACCCAGCACCGCTGGGTGGCCGACCCGGACGACCCCGCCCGGGTGCTGGCCTACCTGCGGGTGCTCCTCGACGGACCGCGCCGCCGGATCGGTCGCGTCGTCACCGCGCCCGCGGCCCGCGGACGCGGCCTGGCCGCACGCCTGGTCGCCGACGTCGTCGTCGACCTGGGGACCTCGGGCGAGCTGGTCCTGGACGCGCAGAGCCACCTGGCGCACTGGTACGCCCGGTTCGGGTTCGTCCGCGACGGGGACGACTTCGTCGAGGACGGCATCCCCCACACCCCGATGGCCCGACCCGCCGGCTGACCCGGAGGTCAGGGCCGACCCGGTCAGGGCCGACCCGGTCAGGGCCGACCCGGTCAGGGCAGGGTCTGCACCAGCGCGTCCAGCCCCACCCGCGGGCCGGTGAAGAACGGCAGCTCCTCGCGGACGTGGTGACGCGCCTCGGTGTTCCGCAGGTCGCGCATCAGGTCGACGATGCGGTGCAGCTCGTCGGCCTCGAACGCCAGCAGCCACTCGTAGTCACCGAGCGCGAACGCCGACACGGTGTTGGCCCGCACGTCGGGGTAGGGCCGCGCGGCCTTGCCGTGGTCGATGAGCATCGTGCGACGCTCCTCCTCCGGCAGCAGGTACCACTCGTAGCTGCGCACGAACGGGTAGACGCAGCAGTACCCACGCGGGTCCTCGCCGGCCATGAACGCCGGGACGTGCCCGCGGTTGAACTCCGCCGGACGGTGCAGTCCCATGACCGACCACACCGGGGACAGGTGCCGGCCCAGCTCGCTGCGCCGCAGCGCGTGGTAGGCCGCCTGCACGGTCTCGACCTCGGGTGCGTGCCACCAGACCATCAGGTCCGCGTCGGCGCTCATCCCGCCCAGGTCGTACCAGCCGCGGACCTGCAGGTTCTTGTCCTCCTGCAGCGGCGCGAGCAGTCGTTCCACCTCGGCGACCAGGCCGGCCCGGTCGCCGTCGGGCAACGCCTCGGTGGCCGCGAACACCGACCAGGCCGTGTAGCGGATGGTCGCGTTGATGGTCTCGGCGGCGGCCTGGGCCTCGGGGGTGTCGTGGTGGCTCATGCCCCCAGTATCCCGACCGCGTCCGGCCCGCTGCGGCCAGGGCCCTAGGCCAGGACCGCCGCGGCCGCCGCGCGACCGGACCCGATGCAGGCCGGGACCCCGACCCCGTCGAGCCACGCACCGGCCACCGCGAGGCCGCCCACCTCGGCGACCGCGGCGCGGACCGCCGCGACCCGCTCGTGGTGGCCCACGGTCTGCTGGGGCAGGGCACCACCCCAGCGCACCACCTGCGCGCCGACCACGTCCGGGTCGCCCTGCACGCCGTCCACGGCGAGCAACGTCCGCAGGTCCGCCCGCGCCAGGTCGACCAGCTCCGCATCCGGTCGCTGCAGCACGTCCTGCTCGCCGCGCCGGCCGTAGGAGACCCGGACCAGCTCGCGGCCTGCGGCGGCCTCCGCCAGCCACTCCCACTTGCGGGTGCTGAAGGTCACCGCCTTGGCCCGTACCCCTGCGGCGGCCGCCTCACCCGGCGGCACGAGCAGCCCGGAGCGCTCCGGGACGGCCGAGCGCAGCGCGAGCGCCACGACCGCGACCGAGACCACCGGGACCTCGGCGAGCGGACGCGCCGCGTCCGGGGCGGCGTCGGCCAGCAGCCGCTGCGCCGGGGTCGTGGGCAGCGCGACGACCACCGCGTCGGCCCTCAGCTCGGTGACCGGCCCGGCACCGCCCGCGGTGGCGTCGTCGTCGGGCCCGGTCGCGTCCGGCCGGCCCCCGGTCTGCGCGGGCGAGGTGCGCACGACCCAGCCGCGGGCCTCGCGGCGGAGGTCGTGCACCAGGGTGCCGGTGAGGACCCGTGCCCCCCGGGCCCGGAGCTGCTCGACCGCGGTGTCCACCAGCAGGCTCATGCCGCCCCGCAGCCCGGTGAACACCGGCGCCCCCGGCGTCGCCGCGGCCCCGGCGGCCGCGACCGCGTCCGCGAACGGCTCCCCCCGCCGCCAGGCCGCCCACAGGGCGGGGACGGTGGAGCGCAGGGACAGCTCGTCGGTCCGCCCGGCGTGGACCCCACCGAGCAGGGGCTCCACGAGCAGGTCGAGCACCGGACGACCCGACTCCGCCAGGACGGCCTCGGCCACGCTCACGTCGGGGCCGCGTCGCCGCGCGGCCACCTCCGGACGCTCACGCGCGACGGCCAGGGCGGACCGGGTCAGTGCCACCTCGTCCGGACGCAGCGCCACCGACAGGTCGCTCGCGTGCCCCGGCACCCCCATGACGGTGCCGGTGGGCAGCGAGCGGGCGCCGTCGGTGCGCCAGACGGCGGGCCGGGCGGACGACGGCGTGACGAGGCGGTCCTCCAGCCCGAGCCGGCGGACCAGGTCGACGCCCTCGGGCCGGCGGGCCAGCAGGGCCTCGACCCCGACGTCGAGCGGGAGGTCGTCGAGGTCCGCCCGCCGGACCAGCCCGCCGACCAGCGGCCGCGCCTCGAGCAGGGTCACCTCGGCGCCGGCGTCGAGCAGGTCCAGCGCCGCGGCGAGCCCGCTGACGCCGCCGCCGACGACCAGCACGTGCCGACGGGTCATGCGGTCGGGCTGGGGTCCAACGCCCGGAGCTCGCCCGCCCGGTCGAAGCCGTGCACCAGGTCCACCAGCCGCGCCAGCTGGTCGGGGTCGGTGGGGGGCAGGACACCGTGCCCCAGGTTGAAGATGTGCCCGGGGGCGCGGAGCCCGGCGCGGAGCACCTCGGTCGCGCGCTCGGCCACCACGGGCCACGGCGCCAGCAGCAGGGCGGGGTCGAGGTTGCCCTGCACCGGTCGCGGCGTGCCCGCCGCGGCCAGGCGGTCGACGGCCTCGTCCAGCGGCAGGTGGAAGTCGACGCCCACGACGTCGGCGCCGGCCCGGGCCATCGACGGCAGCAGGTCCTGCGTCCCGACCCCGAAGTGGATCCGGGGGACGTCGGTCACCGAGGCCAGCACCCGCGCCGAGTGCGGCGCGACGTGACGCTCGTAGTCCGGCCGCGACAGGGCCCCCGCCCAGGAGTCGAACAGCTGGACCGCGGCCGCACCGTTGTCGACCTGCACCCGCAGGAACCGGGCCGTGATGTCCGCGACGACGTCGAGCAGGGCGTGGAACAGGCCCGGGTCGGCGTGCATGAGCGCCTTGGTCGCGGCGTGGTCCTTGCTGGGCCCGCCCTCGACCAGGTAGCTGGCCAGGGTGAACGGCGCCCCGGCGAACCCGAGCAGCGGGGTGGCGCCCAGCTCGGCCCGGGTCAGCCGCACGGCGTCGGCCAGGAAGCCCAGGTCCGCGGGGGGCAGCGCCGCCAGCGCGTCGACGTCGGCCGCGGTCCGCACCGGGGCCCCCATCACCGGGCCCGTGCCGGGCACGATGTCGACGTCGACCCCGGCCGCGTGCAGCGGCACGACGATATCGCTGTACAGCACCGCGGCGTCGACGCCGTAGCGGCGCACCGGCTGCAGCGTGATCTCGGCGACGAGCTCCGGGGTGCGGCAGGCCTCGAGCATGGCCGTGGAGCCGCGCGCCTGCTTGTACTCCGGCAACGAGCGGCCGGCCTGCCGCATGAACCACACCGGGGTGCGGTCGACGGGTTCGCCTCGGGCGGCTCGGACCAGGTCGGGGGTGCTCACCGGTCGATGGTGTCATCCGCACCGACCGCCCCCGGACACGCCCGGGCCGTAGCGCCCCGGCGTCGTGGTCGCGACCTACTCTCGGCTGGTGACCACCATCCGGTCCTCGGCGCCCTCGTCCGCCGTCTTCGACGAGGCCGTGGCCGCGTTGCGCTCCGCGCAGGTGCGTCCCGAGGTCCGCCTGGGCGAGATCCCGCCGCCCCGTCGGGTCGCCCCCTACGCCCACGCGGTGGAAGGGCACGTCGACCTGTCCGCGATGCCCCCGACCACCGGGCTCGAGGACGACGTGGAGGAGGCGGGGGGGCGGTTCGTGCTGCTGCACGACCCGGACCGCCCCGACGCCTGGGACAGCGACCTGCGGGTCATCGCCCTGGTCAAGGCCGTGGTGGAGCCCGAGCTCGCCGCCGACCCGATGCTGGCCGACGTGGTGTGGGCGTGGCTGGGCGAGGCGCTGGTGGCCCCCGACGTGCCCGCGCACCGTCTCGGCGGCACGGTCACCCGGGTGGTGTCGGAAAGCTTCGGCTCGCTGGCGGACCGACCGGCCGCGATCCAGGTCGAGCTCCGCGCGTCCTGGACCCCGCTCGGGCCGTTGGACGCCCAGCTGGACGCCTGGGCGGACGTGCTGTGCCGGCTGGCCGGGCTGCCGCCGCTGCCCGCCGGGGTCAGCGCCCTGCCCCGCCGCCGCTGAACCCTCCTCACCGCTCCGCTCCGGTGCCCCCGACCGCTCAAGGTCGCCGGTACCGCGGCCGATGAGCAGTCAGGTGAGGAGACGTCTCCCCACCTGAGGAGGAGGCACCCATGTCCACCCTGGTCCACGAGCGGGCTCGGATCCCCCTGAGCCGAGGCCGGTTCCACGCCGCCGTCGTCGCCGGGTCCCCCGGCCTGCGCGAGTCGCTGGTGCGCGTGCTCACCTCCCTCGGTGCCGCCGACGTGGCCACGGCCGGTCTCGTCGAGGAGGCCCGGCTGCTCGGCCGCGGCACCCCGACCTCGCTCGCCGTGGTCGAGTGCCAGCTGCCCGACGGGTCCGGCATCGCTGCCGTGGAGACGCTGCGGTCGATGGGCTGGACCCGGACCGTCCTGCTGTCGCAGTCCACCGACCCGTTCACGGTGCGCGGCGCCCTGATGGCCGGCGCCCGGTGCTTCCTGGTCACCAACCGACCCAACGCCCACTCGGGGCCCGCCGGCGCGTCCGACCCCGGCGTCGACCAGCTGTCGGCGCGCGAGATCGAGGTGCTGGCGCTGGTCGCCGACGGCCGCTCCAACAAGGAGGTCGGGGAGTCCCTCGGCCTGTCCGCCCTCACCGTCAAGAGCCACCTGGCCCGGATCGCCCGCAAGCTGGGCACCGGCGACCGGGCCGAGATGGTCGCCATGGCCATGCGCGCGGGCGCCGTCGCCTGAGCCACGGCGGCCTCGCCGGGGTTACAGTCCCCGGGTGCCGCAGGACCCGTTCTCGGGGCTCGCCGACGACGAGCGCACGTCGGTGCTGGCCCGGATGCAGCCCCGCAGCTACCGCGCCGGTTCGACGGTGTTCCGCGAGGGCGACCGCGGCGACGGCCTGCACGTCGTCGAGCACGGCCACGTGGTGGTGCGCCGGACCACCCGGGACGGCGACCTGGTCACGCTGGCGGTGCTCGGTCGAGGTGACTCCTTCGGCGAGCTGAGCCTGCTCGTGCCCGAGGCCACCCGCACGGCCGACGTCGTGGCGCTGGACGACGTGCGCACCCGGGTCCTGCACCGCAAGGACCTGGACCGGGTGCGGACCCTGCACCCGAGGGTCGACCGCGGCCTGCTGCTGGTCCTCGCCGCGCAGGTCCAGCGGCTCAGCGAGCAGGTCCTGGACGCCCTGCACCTGCCGGTCGACGAACGCATCGTGGCGACCCTGGTCCGTCTCGCCGACCTCTACGCCGAGGGCGACGGCCCCGTCGTCATCCCGATCCGCCAGGAGGACGTCGCCGCCATGGCCGGGACCAGCCGGCCCACCGTCAACCGGTTGGCGCGTCGGCTGGAGGGCGACGGGATCCTGCGGCTCGGCCGGGGCCGCACGGTGGTCCTGGACCGCGACCGGCTCGCGCACGCCTGAGGACCACCGGGTCGGGCGCGCTGCTGCACCACCAGGACCGCTCTGCGCGGGCGGCCGAGGCGGCGCAGCAGCGCAGGCCCGGCGACGGCCGTCGAGGCCTGCCCCCGGACCGGGAGCCACAGGGGTCTCGCGACGGTGGTCCGGGCTGCGCCCCGGCCGTCCTGGTCGCCGTCGGTGGAGCGTCGTGTCCGCGTCGCCCGCATGCCGACCTCCTGCGCACCAGCCCCTGCGGTGCTCCCGGGACCGATCCTCCGCGACCACGGCCGACACGTCTGTCGCGCCGGCGACACAAGGCCGGGGCGGGACGTCGTCCTACGCTGGGTGGGTGGTGACCACCTCCGGGCTGACCGTGCGCGGGCTACGACGCCGCTACCCGGGCCCGGGCTCCCCCGTCGTGCTGGACGGCTGGGACCTGGACGTCGCCGCGGGGGCGGTGGTCGTCCTGGTCGGGGCCAACGGGTCCGGCAAGACCACGGCGCTGCGCTGCGTGGTGGGCGCGGACCGACCCGACGGCGGCGAGGTGCTGCTGGACGGACGCCCGCTGGACGAGCGGGACCCCGGCACCCGACGCGCGGTCGCGTCCTCGCTGGGCGACGCCGACCTGCTCGACGACCTGACCGTCACCGAGCACCTGGACCTGCTGGCCCGGGCGCACGGGGTGCCCGACCCGGCCGGCGTCGTCGACGAGGTCCTCGCGGGCACCGGGCTGGACGCGGTCGCGGACCGGTTGCCGGCCACCCTCAGCTCGGGGCAGCGTCGACGGGTGCTGCTCGCGGCGACCGCGGTCCGGCCCTGCCGCCTGCTCGTGCTCGACGAGCCGGAGCAGCGCCTGGACGACGACGGTCGGCACTGGCTGCGTCATCACCTGCGCGCGGTCGCCGCGACGGGGGCCGCCGTCCTCCTCGCCAGCCACGAGCCCGGTCTCGCCGCAGCCGTCGGCGGTCGGGAGGTGGCGGTCGGTGCCTGACCGCGGGCCGTCCCGGACCACCGGGACAACGGGCGCCGGGAGGCCGGGCGCCGGGACGACGGACTGGTCGGAGCGGCTGGGACGCTGGTACCTGACCGTGCTGACGACCGCAGTCGTCGGGTCGCTGCTCGTCGCGGCCGTGCTGCACCTGACCGACGCCGCCGGGTGCACGGCACCCGCGCCCTGCCTGACCGACGGGCAGCGGCCGGCGCTCGCCGGCTCGCTGTCCGTCCTGCTGCTGGGTCTGCTCGGGGCCGGAGCCCGGGCCCTGGGCCCGCTGGGCGTCACCGCCGGCGAGGCGACCTGGCTGCTGTCCACCCCGGCGGCCCGCGGGCGCCTGCTGCTGCCCGGCCTGGTCCGTGCCCTGCTGGTGGCAGCCGCACTGGGGGCGGCGGGCGGCACCGCGGTGGGGCTGCTCGCCCTCGGACCCGACGTCGCCCTCGCGGGGCGGGCCACGGGCTGGGCCGCGCCCGGCGCCGGCGTCGGGCCGATCGCCCTGCTGGGAGCCGCCTCGTCGGTCGGGGTGGTCGCCGGGCTGGTGCTGCTGCAGGTGAGGGCGGCCGCGACGGGCGCCCCTGGACGGCCGGTGCGGGCCGTGACCCTGCTCGGCGCGCTCGCCACCGCCGCGGTCGTCCTGCTGCCCGGCCCGCTCCTGCCCGGCTCGCCCCTGCCCGACCTGCTCCTGCCCGGCGCGACGACGGGTGGCGCGTCCCTGCCGCTCGGGCTGGTCGCCGGCCTCACCGTGCTGGGTGCCGCCGCGGTGACCGCGGTCGCCGTCCTGCGGCTGGACCGCATGCCCGTCCGGGTGCTGCTCGGCCCCGGCAGCGCCCGGCGCTCGGTCGTCGGCGCGGTCCTGCGCCTGGACACCGACGTCCTCGGCACGGCGGGGGCGCCCCCCGGTCACCGTCGCGGCTGGGCCCGGCTCCGCCTGCCGCGCCAGGGCGGGGTGTGGACGGCGCTGGTCGTCGTCGGTGCGCTCGCGGTCACGAGCCGGCCGGAGCGGGTGCTGGACGCCCTGGTGCTGCTCGTCGTGCCCCTGGTGGTCGCGTCACTGCTGGGCACCCCCGCCGGGCTGGCCGCGGCCACGGCCGTCGCCACGGCGCTCGCCACCCGGACGGCGGTCCCGGTCCGCGCCCTCACCCGGTCCGCGTCGCTGCAGCGCAGCCTGCCCGTCGACCTCCGGCGGGCCCGCGCCGCGCTGCTCGTGGCGCCCGGCCTCGTCGTGCTCGTCTGGGCCCTGCTCGCCGCGCTCGTGACGGGCGCCCCTGCGTGGCAGGGGCTCGCGCTCGCCGGCGCCGCCCTCGCCGGCGCGGTGCGCTCCGCCACGCCCCCCGCCGGGGACGCGGGGGCGCTGATGATGACCGAGGCCGGGCCGGTACCGCTGGGCACGGTGTCCGACCCTCTCCGTGGGGCGGACGCCGCCGCCCTCGCCGTCCTCCCCCTGCTGCTGGGCGCCCCGGTGTGGCTCGCGCTGGCCGCACCCCCGCTGGTCCTCCTCGCGCTGCTGCGTTCGGGCCCGCGCTGACCGGCTCCCCTACTGTGGCGGGGTGCCCGACCCTCTCGCCGACCCGTTCCGCGTGCCCGACGCCTTCGTGACCCCTGCACCGCAGGACCGGCCGGCCGCCACCGCGCCCGCGGCGGCCCCGTCCCGCGACGAGGCGCCCGAGCCGGGTGCCCCCGCCCAGGACCCGCCGGCCGTGCCCGTGCTCAGCGCCCCGCGCGACGGCACCCCTGACGTCATCACCACCCAGTCCGCCCTCGACGCCGCGGTCGAGCACCTGGCCGCGACCGACGGTCCCGTCGCCGTCGACGCCGAACGGGCCTCCGGCTACCGGTACGGGCAGGCCGCCTACCTGGTCCAGCTCCGTCGCGAGGACGGTCCGATCGTCCTGCTGGACCCGGTGGCCGATCTGGACCTGACCGGGCTGGCCGCCGTTCTCGACGGTCCCGAGTGGGTGCTGCACGCCGCCTCGCAGGACCTGCCGTGCCTGGCCGAGCTGGGGCTGCGCCCCCGCACCGTCTTCGACACCGAGCTGGGCGCCCGGGTGGCGGGACTGCCCAAGGTGGGGCTGGCGGCCGTCACCGAGCACTACCTCGGCGTCGGGCTGGCCAAGGAGCACTCGGCCGTCGACTGGTCGACCCGGCCGATGCCCACGTCGTGGCTGACCTACGCCGCGCTGGACGTCGAGCTGCTGCTGGACGTGCGCGACGCCATGGCCGCGGACCTGGAGCAGCAGGGCAAGCTGGGCTGGGCGCGCGAGGAGTTCGCGGCCGTCGCCGCGGCCGGCCCGCCCGCCCCCAAGGTCGACCCGTGGCGCAAGACGTCCGGGGTGCACAAGCTCCGCTCCCGCCGGGCGCAGGCGGTCGTGCGTGCCCTCTGGTACGCCCGGGAGGAGCAGGCCCGCCGCCGCGACGTGGCCCCCGGGCGGGTGCTCCCCGACGCCGCCATGATCAACGCCGCCACGTCGCAGCCCCGCACGCTGGAGGCGCTGGCCGGCCTGCCCGTGTTCTCCGGCCCCGCCAACCGGCGGCTGGGCCGCTACTGGCTCGACGCGATCGACGAGGCCCTGGCCCTGCCCGAGAAGGACCTGCCCGGTCCTCCGCCCCGCAGCGACGGCCCCCCGCCGATCCGCGCCTGGGCCGACCGGGACCCCGCGGCCGCCGCCCGCCTCGTGCACGTGCGTGCCGCGCTCGCCGGCCTCGCGGCGGAGCACGACGTGCCGCTGGAGAACCTGCTGACCCCGGACACCGCGCGGCGCCTCGCCTGGGACCCGCCCGGCACCACGGTCGAGGACGTGGCTGGGCTGCTGCGGGGCCGGGGAGCCCGGGAGTGGCAGGTGTCGCTGACCGCGCCCGCGCTGAGCACGGCCCTCGCCGCCGGGGCGGCCCAGGCCGCGGCCGGGTCCGGGTCCGTCACCCGGACGGACCCCGACGAGGGTTCGACCCCGTAGTTACCGAGCGGTAACATAGGTCGGGCAGCCCGTGAGGACGCGGGCGCCCAGACCGATCCGGGAGGCCCCGTGCCCACCACCGTCAGAGATGTCGTCTTCGTGGACGGCGTCCGCACCCCCTTCGGCAAGGCCGGCGACAAGGGGATGTACGCCCAGACCCGAGCCGACGACATGGTCGTGCGCTGCATCCGCGGCCTGCTGGAGCGCAACCCGTCGCTGCCGCCGGAGCGGATCGACGAGGTAGCCGTCGCAGCGACCACCCAGACCGGTGACCAGGGTCTGACCATCGGCCGGACCGCGGCGCTGCTCGCGGGTCTGCCGAAGTCGGTCCCGGGGTTCGCCATCGACCGGATGTGCGCGGGCGCCATGACGGCGGTCACCACGACCGCGTCGGGCATCGGCTTCGGCGCCTACGACATCGCCGTGGCGGGCGGGGTCGAACACATGGGCCACCACCCGATGGGCTCCGGCGTCGACCCCAACCCCCGCTTCGTCGCGGAGAAGATCGTCGACCCGTCGGCGCTGGTCATGGGCGCGACCGCGGAGAACCTGCACGACCGCTTCCCCCACATCACCAAGGAGCGCGCCGACGCCTACGCCGTCGCCAGCCAGACCAAGCTGGCCGCGGCCTACGAGTCCGGCCGGCTCCAGCAGGGGCTGGTCACGATGGCCACCCGGCACGCCGAGCGCGGCTGGGGCCTGGCCACGGCCGACGAGCCGCCGCGTCCCGGCACCACGGTCGAGGACCTGGCCTCGCTGAAGACCCCGTTCCGCCCCCACGGGCGCGTGACGGCGGGCAACGCCGCGGGTCTGAACGACGGCGCCACCGCCTGCCTGATGGCCGAGGCGAACACCGCCCGCGAGCTGGGCCTGACGGCTCGGATGCGCCTGGTCGGCTACGCCTTCGCCGGGGTCGACCCGTCCGTGATGGGCGTCGGCCCGGTCCCCGCGACGGAGAAGGCGCTGCAGCGTGCGGGCCTGAGCATCGACGACATCGGCCTGTTCGAGATCAACGAGGCCTTCGCCGTGCAGGTCCTGGCGTTCCTCGACCACTTCGGCATCGCCGACGACGACGAGCGCGTCAACCCCTGGGGCGGGGCGATCGCCGTCGGGCACCCGCTCGCGTCCTCCGGCGTGCGGCTGATGAGCCAGCTCGCCGACCACTTCGAGACCCACCCCGAGGTCCGCTACGGGCTGACCACCATGTGCATCGGCATCGGGATGGGCGGCACCGTCATCTGGGAGAACCCGCACCACGCCGACGCCGGCGACTGGGCCCGTCCCGCCACCACCGACGAGGAGGACGCCGCGTGAGCGCCGCCACCGACACCGCCACCCGCTACGACCGTGACGAGATGACGGCGCTGTTCGCCGACGAGGTCGTCACCGCCAGCCACGTCCAGCTCGTCCCGCTGACCGACGGCGGGCAGCTCGCGCTGCTCACCCTGGACAACGGCCACGACCACACCAAGCCGACCACCTTCGGCCCCGCCGGGCTGTTCGGGATCGGCGACGCGCTCGACGGCCTCGCCGACGGCATCGCCTCCGGTCAGGTCCGCGGGGTCGCGATCACCGGCAAGCCGTTCATCTTCGCCGTGGGTGCCGACCTCAAGGGCACCGGTCAGGTCGTCACGCGCGAGCAGGCCCTGGCCGTCGCCCGGCTGGGCCACGACGTGTTCCGCCGCCTCGGCGAGCTGGGCGTGCCCACGTTCGCCTTCGTCAACGGGGCGGTGATGGGCGGCGGGCTCGAGATCGCCCTGCACTGCACCCACCGCACCATCTCCTCCGGGGTGCCCGCCGTGGCGCTGCCCGAGTGCTTCCTCGGCCTGGTCCCCGGCTGGGGCGGCACCTACCTGCTCCCCCGCCTGATCGGCGTGCCGGGCGCGCTGACCGTGATGGTGGACAACGCCCTCAACCAGAACCGCATGCTCACCGGCCCCAAGGCGTTCGGCCTCGGCATCGCCGACGTCATGTACGAGCCGGCCGACTTCCTCGAGCGGTCCGTCGCCTGGGCCGCCGACGTCATCGCCGGTCGCGTCACGGTCGAGCGCACCGACCACACGGCCGACGCCGCGACCTGGGACGGTGCGGTCGCCGCCGCCCGGGCCGGCGTGAAGGCCCGCCTCGGCGGGGCCGCGCCCGCCGCCCCGCGGGCCATCGACCTGGTCGAGGCGGCACGCACGAACGACCGCGACGCCGGGTTCGCCGCCGAGGACGAGGCGTTGGCCGACCTGATCGTGTCGCCGCAGTTCCGGGCCGGGATGTACGCCTTCGACCTGGTCCAGCGGCGTGCCAAGCGTCCGGTCGGCGTGCCCGACAAGGCCCTGGCCCGCCCCGTCGGCTCCGTCGGCGTGGTCGGCGCGGGCCTGATGGCCTCCCAGCTCGCGCTGCTGTTCGTCCGCCGGCTCAAGGTGCCCGTCGTCATGACCGACCTCGACCAGTCGCGCGCCGACGCGGGCGTCGCCCGGGTCCACGGCGAGCTCGACACCCTCGCGGGCAAGGGCCGGATGGGCCCCGACGAGGTCAACCGGCTCAAGGCCCTCGTCACGGCCGGAACGGACCACGCCGTGTTCGCCGGGTGCGACCTCGTCATCGAGGCCGTCTTCGAGGAGATGCAGGTCAAGAAGCAGGTGCTGGCCAGCCTCGAGCAGGTCGTGCGCCCCGACTGCGTCCTCGCCACCAACACCTCGAGCCTGTCGGTGGCCGAGATGGCGGCGGACCTGCAGCACCCGGAGCGGATGGTCGGGTTCCACTTCTTCAACCCGGTGGCGATCATGCCGCTGGTGGAGATCGCCCGCGCCCCCCGCACCGACGACGCGACCGTCGCGACGGCCTTCGCGGTCGGCAAGCAGCTGAAGAAGTCGTGCGTGCCGGTGCAGGACGCCCCCGCGTTCGTCGTCAACCGGCTGCTGATCCGGATGCTGTCCGAGGCGTTCGCCGCCGTCGACGAGGGCACCCCGCCCGACGTCGTCGACGCCGCGTTCCGTCCGCTCGGGCTGCCGATGTCCCCCCTGGTGCTGCTGCAGCTGGTCGGCCCCGCCGTCGCGCTGCACGTGCTGGAGAGCCTGCACGAGGCGTTCCCCGACCGGTTCACGGTGTCCAGCACCCTGCAGAAGGTGGTCGAGGCCAAGCAGCCGGGCATCTGGTCCTGGGACGAGCGCGGCAAGCCGTACCTGGCGGAGGAGACGCTCGCGCTGCTGCCGTCGGGCGGCGCCGCCAGCAGCCCCGACGAGGTCCGGGAGCGCGCCCTGTCCGCCCTGGCGCAGGAGGCCGGTCTGCTGCTGGCCGACGGGGTCGTCAACGACCCGCGCGACATCGACCTGTGCATGATCACCGGCGCCGGCTGGCCGTTCCACCTGGGCGGGCTCACCCCGCTGCTGGACCGCGAGGGGTACAGCGACCGGGTCAACGGCCGACGGTTCCTCCCGGCGGGGGCGGCCAGCCTGCCGGGCTGAACCGGTCCTCCGCGCGCCCCCGGGCGCAGCACGTCGAGCCGGTCACCGGTGGGGGCCCCGTCACGGCGGGACCACCGACGGTGACCGGCTCCCGTGCATCCGGGTGACGTGCGCCGCGCCCCGCCCCGGCGGGTTTGTGGGCGGGCCCGCACCGGGGACGCTGGGGCCGTGCCCGATCCCGTCACCTCGCCCACCTCCCGGGCCGAGCTGCGCCGGGCCGTGCTGGCCATGGCGGTGCTGGACGAGGTCGACCTCGACCCCCGCGACGACGGCGTCGACCTGGCCGCCGGCGGGTCTCTGACCTGGGAAGACGTCGCCTGCGCCGTGGGCCCGTGGGCGGTCCTGCCCGACCACCCCGTCACGCGTCGACGGCTCCGGCTGGCCGCCGAGGTCGTCGGGGTCGTGGCGCTCGGCGGGGCCGACGCGCTGCTGGCCGCCTGCCACGCCCACGGCGAGCCCGTCGAGGTGGCCGCCATGGCCTGCGGCGACGGCTGGGTCCGCGAGCGGGTGCCTGGTGGCGTGCTGGGCCTCGGCCTGGGGGTCAGCGACCTGGGCGCGGTCGCCGGACCTCACCCGCTGCCGCCCCTGCCCGGCCTGGACGGGGCGCTGCGCGCCCGCCTGGACGCCCGCTGGGCCGAGGCCCGCCAGGACCTGGAGCGGCTGGGGGGGCTGGTGCAGGAGCGGCTGCGGCGCGACCAGCGCGAGGGCCGTCCCCTGGTGCTGCGCCCGATGGGCACCGCCGACGTCGTCACGCTGCTCGGCAGCCGACGGCTGCGTACCGCGCTGGCGCAGGGCGACGGCACCGGCATGCGAGCCGTCGCCGTGCCGGTCCGGGACCGCGGCTGGTTCGACCTGGGTCGGATCGACCCCGCCTACGTCGGGGCCGCCTGGACGGCGAGCGAACCCCTCGAGCGGGCCTTCGACCGCCCCGTCCTCGTCACCGCGGACGAGGTGGCCGCCCCGGTCGCGTCAGGTGACGTCCTGGGGGCCGGTGTCCTGGCCGACCCCGCGGGCCGGAGCCTGGACCGGGACCTCCACCGGCGCTGACGCCTCGTCACCGCGGAGCGCCTCGTCACCGGCCGCAGGGCCCTGGCCGGTCCGCGTCGCGACCTCCACCACCCGGCGGGAGATGTCCTGCGGCGTCAGCCCGCTGCGGGCCAGGACGTCGGCGCGGGACATGTGGTCGAAGAACTCCGGTGCGAGCCCGAAGCCGACGACCGTGGCGTCGACGTCCGCCTCGGCCAGCGCCAGCCGGACCGCCGCACCCACGCCACCGACCCGGATGCCGTCCTCCACGACGGCGACGACCCGGTGGCTGCGGGCCAGCTCGACCAGGGACGCGTCGACCGGCTTGACCCAGCGGGGGTCGACGACCGTGACGTCCAGGCCGTGCGCCTGCAGGCGGCTGGCCGCCTCCAGGCAGATCGGGGCCATGGCGCCCACGCTGACCAGCAGCACCTCGGGCCGGCTGCTGCGCGGGGTCCGCAGGACGTCGGTCTGCCCGTGCCGCGCCACGGCCGGCACGTCGGCGGCCAGCGCCCCCTTGGGGAAGCGCAGCACGGTCGGTGCGTGGTCCACGTCGAGCGCCTCGCGCAGCGCCTGGCGGAGCGTGGCCTCGTCGCGGGGGGCGGCGAGGCGGAGCCCGGGCACCACCTGCAGCATCGACATGTCCCACATGCCGTTGTGGCTGGCGCCGTCGTCCCCCGTGGCCCCGGCCCGGTCCAGGACGAACGTCACGCCCGCCTTGTGGAGGGCGACGTCCATCAGCACCTGGTCGAAGGCCCGGTTGAGGAACGTGGCGTAGACGGCCATCACGGGGTGCAGGCCCGCGAGGGCCATCCCGGCGGCGCTGGTGGCACCGTGCTGCTCGGCGATGCCGACGTCGATGATGCGGTCCGGGTGGGCGTCGGCGAACGGCTTGAGGCCCACCGGGATGAGCATCGCGGCCGTGATCGCCACGACGTCCTGCCGCTCCCGGCCCACCGCGACCATCTCCTGGGCGAACGCCGCCGTCCACGACGGCTTGGACTCGCTGAGGGCCTTGCCGGTCACGGCGTCGATGGCCCCGATGCCGTGGAAGCGGTCGGCGTCGTCGGCCTCGGCCAGCTCGTAGCCGCGCCCCTTCTGCGTGATGACGTGGACGATCACCGGCCCGCCGAACCGACGGGCCCGCTCCAGCGCGCGCTCCACGGCACCGCGGTCGTGGCCGTCGACCGGCCCGACGTACTTGAGCCCGAGGTCGCCGAACATGCCCTGCGGGGACATGTAGTCCTTCACGGCGGCCTTGGTGGCGTGCAGCGCGCTGTACAGCCACTGACCCACCCGGCCACGGCGGGTCAGGGAGTGCCGCCCCCAGGTCAGGACGCGCTCGTAGCGGCGGTCGGTGCGCAGCCCCTCCAGGTGGGTGGCCAGGCCCCCGATCGTCGGGGAGTAGGACCGGCCGTTGTCGTTGACCACGACCACGACCGGGCGCTCGGGGTCGTGCGCGATGTTGTTGAGCGCCTCCCACGACATGCCGCCGGTCAGCGCGCCGTCACCGACGACGGCGACGGCGTGACGGTCCTTGACGCCCTGCACCTGGAACGCCCGCGCGATGCCGTCCGCCCAGGACAGCGCGGTCGAGGCGTGGGAGTTCTCGACGATGTCGTGCTCGGACTCGGCCCGGCTGGGGTACCCGGACAGCCCCCCACGACGCCGCAGCATCGAGAAGTCCTGGCGACCGGTGAGCAGCTTGTGGACGTAGGCCTGGTGCCCGGTGTCGAAGACGATCCGGTCCCGGGGCGAGTCGAACACCCGGTGCAGGGCCAGGGTGAGCTCCACGACGCCCAGGTTGGGACCGAGGTGCCCGCCGGTGGCGGTGACGGAGCGGATGAGGTGCTCGCGGATCTCGTCGGCGAGCACCCCCAGGTCGGCGTCGTCCAGACCCCGGAGGTCCGCGGGGCACGTCACCCGCGGCAGCACCCGCGCGGGTCCGACGGTGGCCTGGGGCACTCCGGGCACGGCAGCGGTCGGTGGGACGGGGACCACGTCGTCGCCCGTGCCCTGCTGGTCGTTCCTGTCCGTGGTCACCACTCCCTCACGTGCGGGGGGCGCTGACGCCCACCCCTCGGACCCAGGTGGGCCGTCGCCCCACGATACGTGGCCCCGGCCGTCGCCGCCGCTCGCACCGGCCGCGCGTCCCGGCCCCCGTCACAGGCGCGGGACCCACCGGCTGCCCTGCAGCGCCCCCGCCAGCAGCTCGCAACCGCGCGCGGCGGCCCGGAGCCGGGTGCTCTCGCTGTGCAGCACCTCGAGGACCTCCTCCACCGTGCGGCCGTCCACGCCGCGGGAGGCCAGGTCGGCGCGGGCCTGCGCCAGGGCCACCGTTCCCGCCTCGACCTGGGCGGCGACGTGCCGGGCGGCCAGCCACGCCAGCACGGGCGGGTGCTTGAGCAGGACGGGGTGCTCCCGGTACTCCGGCGGGCAGACGTCCAGCAACCAGCCCACGGCCCGGTCGACGAAGCCGGGTGTCCCCGGTGGCGGCACGCTGCGCGGCCAGCCGGGCGGGACGGACCCGGACGCCGACCGGGCGTGCTCGGGACGTCCGCGCCGACCTCGCTCCTGGCCGTAGCCGCTCACGGCACCGCGACGTGGGGGTGCGCCGCCGCCAGCTCGCGGAGCCGGCCGATCGCCCGCGAGGCGTCGTCGGCGCCGTAGACCGCGGACCCGGCGACGAACACGTCGGCCCCGGCCTCGGCGCAGCGGGCGATGGTGTCCTCCGACACGCCCCCGTCGACCTGCACCCTGACCTCCAGGCCCGCGGCGTCGACGGCGCGACGCACGCGGCGCATCTTGGGCAGCACCACGTCGAGGAACTGCTGACCGCCGAACCCGGGCTCGACGGACATCACCAGCACCATGTCGAACTCCGGGAGCAGGTCCTCGTAGGCCTCGAAGCCGGTGCCCGGTCGCAGCGCCAGCCCGGCGCGGGCCCCGGCCGCGCGCAGCTCCCGTGCGGTCTTGACGGGGGCGGCGGAGGCCTCGGCGTGGATGGTCACCCCGGCCGCCCCGGCCTCGGCGTAGTCCACCGCCCACCGGTCGACGTCGGTGATCATCAGGTGGCAGTCGATCGGCACGGGGCTGACGGCGGCCAGCGCCTTCACGACCGGCACGCCCAGGGTCAGGTTGGGCACGAAGTGACCGTCCATGACGTCCACGTGGGCCCAGTCTGCGTCGCAGATGCGGTCCAGCTCGTCCGCCAGGCGGGCGAAGTCGGCGCTGAGGATGCTCGGGGCGATCAGGGGTGCGGCCACCTGCAGCAGGGTAGGGCGCCCCGCGACCGGCCGGGGCCCCGGGCTCAGCGGCGGCGCAGCAGGGCCAGGAACATGCCGTCCGTGCCGTGGGCGTGCGGCCACAGCTGGACCGACGTCCCCGCGGCCGCACCCTCGACCGGGCGGCCGACGGCCGCGTCGAGGACCTCGGCCGTGGGCAGCAGCTCGACCTCGACGCCCCGCTTGCGGGCGGCGCGCACGGCGTCCTCCACGACGACCGTGGTCTCGGCCAGGTGCGGGGAGCAGGTGACGTAGGCCACCACGCCACCGGGGCGGACCGCGTCCAGGCCCGAGGCCAGCAACGACCGCTGCAGCGCCGCGAGCCCGGCCAGGTCGGCGGGGGTGCGCCGCCAGCGGGCCTCCGGGCGGCGGCGCAGCGCGCCCAGCCCGGTGCACGGGGCGTCGACGAGGACCCGGTCGTAGGCACCGGGCTCGTCCTCGCCGACCACGCGGCCGTCACCGGTCCGGACCGTCCAGACCCGCTCGGCGCCACGGACGGCCTGCTCGACCAGGCGCGTCCGGTGCTCGGCCAGCTCGACCGCGACCCCCGTCGCACCGTCGCGCGCGGCGAGCGCGGACAGCAAGGAGGACTTGCCGCCGGGGCCGGCGCACAGGTCGAGCCACCGCTCCCCCGACCGGTTCGCCCCGGGCGTGCGCACGTCGCTCGGGGCGTCGTCGTCCAGCCCCGCCCCGACCAGCGCGGCCGCGACGAGCTGGCTGCCCTCGTCCTGCACCCGGGCGCGGGAGTCCCGCACGGCCCGCAGCCCGCCGGGCGACCCCGAGGCCATGGTCACCGCGAACGGGGACCAGGCCCCGGCGCGACCGCCGTCGGACAGCAGCTCGTCGACCTCGATGAGACCGGGCCGGGCCAGCAGCGACACGTCGGCGGGCGCGTTGTCGGCGACCAGCAGGTCCTCGAGCTCCTCGGCGGGGCGACCGTGACCGACCAGGGCCTGCCGCAGGGCGCGGACGATCCACTGCGGGTGCGAGTGCCGGGTGGCCAGCGTGGCGTCGCGGTCCTCGCCGTCGGCGGGGGCGACCTCGTCGAGCCAGCCGTCGAGGTCCTTCACGGTGATCTTGCGCAGGCAGGCGTTGACCAGGCCCGAGGACCCGATGCCGAGCTCCTGCCGGGCCAGGCCGACGGTGGAGGCCACCGCGGCGTGGTCGGGCACCCGCATGCTGAGCAGCTGGTGGGCGCCCAGGCGCAGGACGTCCAGCGTGGGTCGGTCGAGCTTGTCCAGCGGGCGGTCGACGACCCGGGCCAGGATCGCGTCGTAGAGGCCCTGCATGCGCAGCGTGCCATAGGTGAGCTCGGTCGCGAAGGCCGCGTCACGGCCCTGGAGGCCCTCTCGGCTGAGGACGCCGGGCAGGACGAGGTTGGCGTAGGCGTCGTTGCCCTCGACCTCGCGCAGGACGTGGAAGGCCGCGGTCCGGGGGGCGTCGGAGCCGCGCAGCCGCTCCCGCGCGGGGGCGCGACCCGCGCCGTCGGAGCGGGGCGGGCCGTCGGAGCGGGGCGGGCCACCACGGGACGGGCCACCGCGGGACGCGCCGCCGGAGCGGGACGCGCCCCCGGAGCCGGACGCGCCGCCACCGCCGGACGCGCCGCCACCGCGGGGCGCGCCGCCGGAGCGGGACGGGCCCCCGGAGCGGGGCGGGCCGCCTCGGCCGCGGTCGGGGCGGTCGCCGGAGCGGTCGGGGCGGTCGGCGTCAGCCATGGTGGTCCTCGTCTGTCCTCGGCGCGGGGGTGGGTTCGGGCTCACCGAGCACGGACGTGGCCGTCAGCCGGGCGCCGCGGGCCCAGTCGCCGGCCGGCATCGGGCGCTTGCCCTCGGGCTGGACGGTGCTCAGCCGGACGGGCACCGTGGCCGTGCCCACGAGGACGTCCGCCCCGGCCACCCGGACCTGACCGGGACCCAGCGGCTCGGCGGGCGCGTCGGAGCGCTCGTCGCCCGGCCCGACCGGCGAGACCGGGCCGAGCTTCAGCCGCCGGCCGTCCAGCGTGGTCCAGGCGCCGGGCGACGGCGTGCAGCCGCGGACCAGCCGGTCGACCGCCACCGCGGGCAGCGTCAGGTCGACGCGGGCGTCCGGCACCCCGATCTTGGGCGCCAGGCTGGCCCCGTCCGCCGGCTGCGGCACCGGTTCGACGGCCCCGTCCTCCAGCGCGTCCATCACCTGCACCAGCAGCTGGGCGCCGGCCGTCGCGAGCCGGTCGAGGACGTCACCGGAGGTGTCGTCCGGGCGGAGCCGTTCGGTCATGGTGGCCAGCACCGGCCCGGTGTCCATGCCCTCGTCGAGCCGGAAGACCGTGACCCCGCTGATGTCGTCGCCGGCCATGATCGCGTGCTGCACCGGTGCCGCCCCGCGCCAGGCGGGCAGCAGCGAGAAGTGCAGGTTGACCCAGCCGTGCGTCGGCACGTCGAGGGCCGCCCGGGGCACCAGGGCCCCGTAGGCGACCACGGGCACGCAGTCGGGGCGCAGGTCCGTCAGGGCGGCGACGAACTCCGGGTCGCGGGGGTGGCGAGGCGCCAGGACGGGGATGCCGTGGGACTCGGCGAGCACCCGGACCGGGCTCGGTCGGGACCGTCGACCCCGTCCTGCGGCCGCGTCGGGCCGGGTGACGACCCCGACCACGTCGTGCCGCGACGCGACGAGGGCGGCCAGGCTGGGGACCGCGACCTCAGGGGTACCGGCGAGGACGAGCCTCACTCAGCGCGCCGCACCGAACGTGGAGTGCGGGCTCACCCGCACCGTCGGCGACTCCAGCCCCGCCCACTCCGCCTCGCGGATCATGCGCATGGCCTGCTTCTTCTGCTCGCGGTCGAGCCGGTCGATGAAGAGGATCCCGTCCAGGTGGTCGGTCTCGTGCTGCACCGCACGGGCCAGCAGGGCCGAGCCCTCGACCGTGACGGGCTCGCCGTGCATGTTCCAGCCCCTGGCGACCACCCGCATGGCCCGGCGGGTGTCGGCGTAGATGCCCGGGAACGACAGGCAGCCCTCCTCGCCCTCCTGCGTCTCGTCCGACAGGTCGAGCGAGGGGTTCACCAGGTGGCCGAGCTCGTCGTCGACGTACCAGGTGAACACCCGCAGGCCGACGCCGATCTGCGGGGCCGCGAGCCCGGCGCCGGGGGCCTCGAGCATGGTGTCCTCGAGGTCCTTGACGAGCTGACGGAGCTCCTTGTCGAACGTGGTGACCTCGACCGCGGGGGTACGCAGCACGGGGTCGCCGAAGAGCCGGATGTCCTTGAGCGCCATGCCGCCCAGTGTAGGAGCGCCCCGACGCGCCCCCGATCGACGTCCACCGAACCGCTCGACGCGCGACCCGGTGCCCCCGTCGGCCGGGGCCCGACGGTCAGTCCAGGTCGTGCGGGTCGACGCGCACCACGAGCCGGCCGGGCGCCTTGGCGGCGGACCGGGTCGCCAGCAGGTCCTTGACGGCGCCCACCACGACGTCGGCCGGGCCGGTGAGCAGCAGCTGCCACCGCTCGCCGTCCTCGGTCGGGGCCGGGCCCAGGACCGTCGGCCGCGGTCCGGCTCCGACGGCCGGGGCGACGGGGTCGGGCAGCAGCGTGCTCTCGCCCCGCAGGTCGGCGGCGACGTCGGACAGGGCGTGCTCGTCCCCGAGCAGACGGGCCACGGTGCGGGCCGGGGGCAGCCCGACCTCGGCGCGCTCGTCGCAGAGCCGCCCGGCGAGCGCCTCGGGCGCGTCCTGCACCAGCGCCTGCACCACCCGGTGCGCGGGGTCGGCCACGACGACGAGCCGTCCGCCGTCGGCGGCCGGTCGGACCAGGGCCGCCACCGCCAGCCACCTGCGCAGCGTCTCCTCCTCGACCGCGAGACCGCGGCGGGCCAGGGCCAGGTCCCCGTCGAGCACCAGCGCCGCCGTGTAGCCGCCGGCCGCGGGGGGCTCGGTGCCGGGTGTCGCGACCACGAGGCGGGGCGTCCCGGGCACGGGGTCGCTGCGGTGCCCCCCGCGGCTGAGCGTGACGGGCACCCCGGGGAACGCCCGGCCCAGCTCCTCGGCCGAGCGGGTGGCGCCGACGACCCCGGCCCGGACCTGGGTCCCGGTGCACTCCGGGCACGCCCACGCGTCGTCGCTGCGGGTGCACCAGCGGCAGGCCAGCTCCCCCGCCGCCCCGACGACGGCCAGCGGCCCGGAGCAGCGACGGCACCGCACGGCGTGCCGGCAGCGGCGGCACTGCAGCGCGGTCGCCCAGCCCGTGCGGGGCACCGACACCAGGACGGGCCCGGTGCGCAGCGCCTCGGCCGCGGCCCGGTGGGCCGCCCGGGGCACCCGGGCGTGGATCTCCAGCGGGTCGGCGGGATCCGGGACGTCGACCCGCGGCGCGGCACGACGGCGGGTGGCGCGGTCGGGCGCGACGTCCTTGACCCGCCCGGTCCGGACCCACCACTGGGTGCGGACCGACCGGGCGTGCGACACCAGCGCGAGGGCCGCGCCCGACGCCTCGGCCCGCAGCAGGGCCGCGAGGCCGGAGTCCCAGCCCGGGGCGTGCGGCTCCACGTGGCCGTCGTCGCCGTCGTCCCAGACCAGGACCAGGCCGGGGTCCCGGACGGGTGCGAACACCGCGGAGCGGGTGCCCACCACGACCCGGGCCCGTCCCAGCCGCAGCCGCAGGAACGCCCGCCACCGTGCGGCCGGGCCGAGGCCGTGGTGCAGGGCCACGACCGGCTGCCCGGTGCCGAGGGCCGCGGTGAGGACGGCGGCGCAGGCCTCGACCGCCACGACGTCGGGCAGGACGACGACGGCGTCACGTCCCGACGCCAGGGCGGCCCGCACGGCGGGGGTGACGGCCGACCACGGGTCCGCGTCCAGCGGGAGCCGGACCGCCGCCCGGGGCCCCTCGCCGGAGCGGGTGTGCTGGAGGAACGCGGGTCCGGCCACGCACGACGCCCACGGGCCCGGGTCCTCCTCCGAGGTCCGCGGGTCGCCGGCCCCGACGTCGTCCGACCGGTCCACCGCTTCGTCCGCCGACGCGTCGTCCGCCGGCGCGTCGCCCGCCGGCGCGTCGTCCGCCAGCAGCACCCGCTCCGCTGCGGCGTGCCGTGGCGGGACGGCCGAGCGCAGGACGTCGGCCAGGGTGCCGCCGGTGGCGTCGGCAACGGCCCGGGCGAGCGCCGCCACCTCCCGGGTCAGGGGCGGGTGCGGGGTGACGACGCGCCGGACCGGGCGCAGCCCGGCCACGTCCCCGTCCGCGACGTCCAGCACCCAGCCGTCCTCGGTCCGTCCGGCGAAGGGCACCACCACGCGCGCCCCGGGGTGCAGCTGGTCGACCAGCGCCGCCGGGACGGCGTAGGAGAACGGGTGGTCCAGGTGGGCCAGCGGGACGTCGACGACGACGGCGGCGACCGGTCCGCCGCCCTCGGACGCCGGGGACGGCGACCGCGCCGCGCCGCGCCGTCTGGGCGCAGGGCCGAACAGGGCCGGCTGCGCGGGCCCGCTGCTCACCCGACCCCGACGCGGCGGCTCAGGCGCCCGCGGCGCTGCGCAGCGCGTCGACGCGGTCGGTCCGCTCCCACGTCATCCCCGGCAGCTCGCGCCCGAAGTGGCCGTAGGCGGCGGTCTGCTGGTAGATCGGCCGCAGCAGCTCCAGGTCGCGGATGATCGCGGCCGGGCGCAGGTCGAACACCTCGCGGACCGCTGCGGTCACCCGGTCCAGGGACACGGTCTCGGTGCCGAAGCACTCGACGTACAGCCCCACCGGTGCCGCCTTGCCGATGGCGTAGGCGACCTGGACCTCGCAGCGCGTCGCCAGCCCGGCGGCGACCACGTTCTTGGCCACCCACCGCATGGCGTAGGCGGCGGAGCGGTCCACCTTGGACGGGTCCTTGCCGCTGAACGCACCGCCCCCGTGACGGGCCATGCCGCCGTAGGTGTCCACGATGATCTTGCGTCCGGTGAGGCCCGCGTCACCCATCGGCCCGCCGATCTCGAAGCGGCCCGTCGGGTTGACCAGCAGCCGCATCCCGGACGTCTCCAGGCCCGCGCTCTCCAGCACGGGCCTGATGACGTGGGACTCGATGTCGGGCGCGAGCATGCCCTCCAGCGAGATGTCGGCGGCGTGCTGGGTAGACAGGACCACGGTGTCGACGGCGACCGGCGTGGTGCCGTCGTAGGCGATGGTCACCTGGGTCTTGCCGTCGGGGCGCAGGTAGGCCAGCTCGTTGCTCTTGCGGACCTCGCTGAGGCGCGCCGACAACCGGTGGGCGAGCGCGATCGGCAGCGGCATCAGCTCGGGGGTGTCGTCGCAGGCGTAGCCGAACATCAGGCCCTGGTCCCCGGCGCCTTGGGCGTCCAGGGGGTCCTCGGCGCCCGCGGTGCGGGCCTCGTGGGCCCGGTCCACGCCCTGCGCGATGTCCGGCGACTGCTGGCCGATGGACACCGACACCCCGCAGGAGGAGCCGTCGAAGCCCTTGACGGAGGAGTCGTAGCCGATCCGCAGCACGGTCTCGCGGACCACACGGGGGATCTCGACGTAGGCCTCGGTGGTGACCTCACCGGCGACGTGCACCAGGCCGGTGGTGACCAGGGTCTCGACCGCCACCCGCGAGTGGGGGTCCTGCTCGAGCATCGCGTCGAGGATGGCGTCGCTGATCTGGTCGCAGATCTTGTCCGGGTGCCCCTCGGTGACGGACTCGGACGTGAACAGGCGAAGGCTCATCAGATCTCCCAGGACGGCACCGTCGAGGTGCGGGTTGGTGCTGGACGGCTTCCGGCGACCGGGCCGCGCTCACCCTACGGGCTGCGCCGAACCCGCCCGGGCGACTTCTGCCAACCGGTGGACGACGGCGTCGACGACCGTCTCGGCGACCGCGCGCTTGTCGGTCGTGCCGGTCGAGGCGACCTCGACGGCCCCGTCGGGGCCGGGCGCGAGGACGACGACCTGGTTGTGCTCGCTGCCGAACACCGCACCGCCGGACACGTCGTTGACCACCAGCAGGTCGCAGCCCTTGGCGCGCAGCTTGGCCTCGGCGTGGTGGCGCACGTCGCCGGTCTCGTCGCCGGTCTCGGCCGCGAAGCCGACGACGACCAGACCGGGGCGGGGTCGGTCGTGGGAGACGGTGGCCAGCACGTCGACGGTGCGGACCAGGCGCAGCGTCGGGGCGTCGGACTCCCCCGTCTTCTTGATCTTGGTGCCGGACACCTCGGCGGGCCGGTAGTCGGCCACGGCGGCGGCCATCACCAGCACGTCGGCGCCGGCCACGGCGTCCGTCACGGCGCCCAGCAGCTCCTGCGCCGTGCCGACGCGGGTGGTACGGACGCCGTCGGGCAGGGCCGTCTCGACGTGCGCGGCGACCAGGTGCACGTCGGCGCCGCGGTCCCGGGCGGCCTCGGCCAGGGCGATCCCCTGCCGTCCGGAGGACGCGTTGCCCAGGAACCGCACCGGGTCCAGCGGCTCACGGGTACCCCCGGCGGTGACGACGACGTGGCGACCGGCCAGGTCCTGGGGGCGCGTCGCCGGGGCCGCTGCGGCCAGCGCCGCCCGGACGTGCTCCAGGAGCTCCTCGGGCTCGGGCAGACGGCCCTGCCCGGTGTCGGCCCCCGTGAGCCGGCCGACGGCCGGGTCGACGACCGTGACGCCGCGCTCGCGCAGCAGGGCCACGTTGGCGCGGGTCGCGGGGTGCTCCCACATCTCGGTGTGCATGGCCGGGGCCAGCAGGACCGGGCAGGTCACGGTCAGCAGCGTGCTGGTGAGCAGGTCGTCGGCCAGGCCGTGCGCGGCGCGGGCCAGCAGGTCGGCCGTCGCGGGGGCGACGACGAGGAGGTCGGCGGTCCGGCCGATCGACACGTGGGGCACGTCGTGCGCGTCGGTCCACACGTCGGTGGCCACGGGGTGCCCCGACAACGCCGACCAGGTGGGTTCGCCGACGAAGCGCAGCGCCGACGCGGTGGGCACGACGGTGACGTCGTGCCCGTCCGCGCGGAGCAGGCGCAGCAGGGTGGCGGCCTTGTAGGCCGCGATGCCCCCGCTGACGCCGAGGACGACCCGCAGGGGTCTCAGTCCTCGGCGGGGGGGTTGGCCTCGATGGTGAGGAGGCCGGCGTCGATCTCGCGCAGCGCCACGGACAGCGGCTTCTCCTGCACGTGGGTCTCGACCAGGGGACCGACGTACTCCAGCAGGCCCTCGCCGAGCTGGGAGTAGTACGCGTTGATCTGACGGGCGCGCTTGGCCGCGTAGATGACGAGGGAGTACTTCGAGTCGACCGTGGTGAGCAGGTCGTCGATGGGCGGGTTGGTGATGCCTTCGGGGGCAGCAGGTGTTCCGGGCACTGAGGACTCCAGACGTCGGGTGCTCCGGTCCGCGGACGGCGAGGACGCCGTGAAGAGCCGAGCGGGCTCAGTCGCGGACCGGCAATCCCATCAATGATACGAGGTCGCGGGCGGCCTGGCTGACATCGTGGTTGACGATGGTCCGGTCGAACTCCGGCTCGGCCGCCAGCTCGACCTTCGCGGTGCTCAGCCGGCGCTCCCGCTCGGCCTCGTCCTCGGTCCCCCGACCGACCAGCCGGGACACCAGCTCGTCCCACGACGGCGGTGCGAGGAACACGAACTGCGCCTGCGGGTAGCTGGTCCGGATCTGCCGGGCACCCTGCAGGTCGATCTCCAGCAGGACGGGCCGACCGCCGGCCAGCGCCTGCTCCACCTCGGCGCGCGGGGTCCCGGAGCGCTGCAGGCCGTGGACCAGGGCCCACTCGAGAAGCTCGCCCCCGGCGACCATGGCGTCGAAGCGGTCGTCGGACACGAAGTGGTAGTGCACCCCGTCCACCTCGCCGGGGCGCGGTCGACGTGTCGTCGCCGACACCGAGATGGCCACCTCGGGGTACCGGCGCCGCACCTCGGCGGCCACGGTGCCCTTGCCGACCGCGGTCGGACCCGCCAGCACGGTGACGCGGGGGCCCGTCCTGTCGCCGCCCCCGACCGGTGCGGGGGACGGCGGCGGGGCTGAGGTCACTTGCCGCCGAAGCGTTCGATGAGGGAGGCGGTCTGGTTGGCACCGAGGCCGCGCACACGACGCGTCTCGCTGATGCCGATCTCCTCCATGATCGCCTTGGCGCGGACCTTGCCCGTGCCGGGCAGCGCCTCGAGCAGGGCGGCGACCTTCATCTTGCCGATGACGTCGTTGGTCGAGCCCTCCTTGATGACATCGGCGAGCGTGGCCGTGGAGTTCTTGAGCCTGTTCTTCACCTCGGCGCGCTCCCGACGGGCAGCGGCGGCCTTCTCGAGCGCTGCGGCGCGCTGCTCGGGCGTGAGAGTGGGAAGGGGCACGTGACACCTCTGTGGTCGGTGGGTCGATGAGATCGGGTGCGGATCGGCGGTGCGGCTGTCCGTGGTTGCGACGTGCGGTGCTCGTCCGCCGGTCCCGGTCCTGATGGACCGGGTGACCACCGGCAGGAGGCGAACGTACCCATGGCATCGCCCCTGGTCCAACGCGGTCCTGGTGTCGTCCACAACCGGCGTGCGCCCGGTCGCGCAGCGTGCCCGGTGCGGCGGTTCAGACCCCCAGCGCGGACGCCAGGTCGCCGGTGAGGCGGGCCGCCCCGTCCCGGAGCCGCTGGCGGTCCGGTCCGGCGTTCAGGACCTCACGGCTGGCGCTGGGGACCAGCAGCTCGGCCAGCGCCCCCAGGTGACGCGCCACGTCCTGCGCCGTGGCCCCCTGGGCGCCCAGGCCGGGCAGCAGCAGGTGCCCCCCGACCGCGGCCAGGTCCACCCCGGTGGCGGCCAGCTGCTCCCCCACCGTGGCGCCGACGACCAGGCCGACGGGCCCGGGCCGGCGCAACCCCGACCGGCCCGCGTCGTCCAGGCTGGCGTCGTCCGGGCGCGCGTCGTCCGGGGGGCCGTCGCCCAGGCGGGCGTTGTCGGCCGCGGCGGCGGCGGCCACGGCGGCGGCCACGCTGGGGGCGGAGCCGTCGGCGGGGCGGGCGTGCTGCACCGACGCCCCCTCGGGGTTGGAGGTCAGGCACAGCACGAACACGCCGCGACCGTGGGCGGCGGCCGCGTCGACCAGGGGCGCGAGGCTGCCGTAGCCCAGGAACGGCGACACCGTCACCGCGTCCGCGGCGAGCGGGGACCGCGGGTCCAGCCAGGCGTCGGCGTACCCCGCGGCCGTCGACCCGATGTCGCCGCGCTTGGCGTCGGCCAGCACCAGCTGCCCCGCCGAGCGGCAGTCGGCCAGGAGCCGCTCCAGCACCGCGAGGCCGCGAGAGCCGTGCCGCTCGAAGAAGGCCACCTGGGGCTTGAGCATCGCCGTCCGGCCCGCCAGGGCCTCCACCACCGTGCCGCAGAACCGCTCGAGACCGGCGACGTCGTCCGTCAGGCCCCAGCGGACGAGCGTGGCCGGGGCGGGGTCGACGCCGACGCACAGCGGGCCGTGGCGGCGCAGCGCGGCCTGCAGCCGAGCCCCGAACGGCGGGACGGCGACCTCGGGGGGGCTCGTGGCGTTACTCACGCGTGGCCTCCGGACCGGACGGCGTCGTGCGCGCCGCCCACGAGCTGCGACAGCGACGACGCACCGCGGGCGCCGACCCACCGGCCCAGCTCGGTGAGCACCCGGCCGGGGGCGGACGGGTCACCGAAGGTGACGGTGCCCACCTGGACCGCGGCGGCGCCGGCCAGCACCAGCTCGGCCGCGTCCCGGCCGGTCCGGACCCCGCCGACGCCGACGATCGGCGCGGTGGGGATCAGCCCGGCCCGCATGGCGGCGTGGACCTGCCAGATGCAGCGCACGGCGACGGGGCGGATGGCCGGGCCGGACAACCCGCCCGTGACCCGGGACAGGACCGGCGCCCCGCGGTCGACGTCGATCGCGACGCCGAGCAGCGTGTTGACCATGACGAGGCCGTCGGCGCCCGCGGCGAGGACCGACGCCGCGATGGCGACGATGTCGGTGACGTCCGGCGACAGCTTGGCCAGCACGGGCACCCGCGGGTCGGTGACCGCGCGCACGGCGGACACCACGTCGGCCGCCGTCCCGGGGTCGCAGGCGAACACCAGGCCGCGGTTGGCGACGTTGGGGCAGGAGATGTTCACCTCGACGGCGGCCAGCACCCCGCCGTCGGTGCCGGGGGCGCCCAGCTCGTCGGCGCCGGAGGTGGCCTCGCGCACGGCGGTGGCGACCTCGACGAACTCCCCGACGTCCTCCCCCGCGACGCTGACCACGGCGCGGGCGCCGCGGCGGGCGAGCCAGGGCAGGTCGGCGGCGAGGAACGCGTCGACGCCCGGGCCCTGCAGGCCGATGGAGTTCAGCATCCCCGACGGTGTCTCCGCCATCCGCGGCGTGGGCCGCCCGGAGCGGGGGTCGCGCATGATCGTCTTGGTGACGACCCCGCCGAGCGCGGTCAGGTCCAGGTAGGGGTCCAGCTCGCGGCCGGCCGCGGCGCAACCGCTGGCGGTGAGGACCGCGCCGGTCAGGTCGACGGGGCCGGCCGGCGCGACGAGCCGCGCGGACAGGTCGACCGGGCTGGGACCGGACGTCGGGTCGGGGACCGCGCCTGACGTCGTCGCGGTGACGGGCACCTCGCTCATGCGGCACCGCCCTCGGGGGCGCCGACGGCGTCGGCGGGTACCGAGGCGCCGTGGGCGCCGACGCAGTCCCAGCGGACCCGGTCGGCGTCCAGGACGGGGCCCTCGGTGCAGGCCCGCAGCATCCGGGTCAGGCCGTCGGCGCCGCGCACCGGCAGGACGCACGTCATGCAGATGCCGATGCCGCAGGCCATGGCCTCCTCGACGGCGACCTGGACGCCGACGGCGCGTCCGGTGGCCTCGGCGGCCCGGCTCGCGGTCGCGGCGACGGCGGCCAGCATGGCCATCGGCCCGCAGGCGGCCACGACGGTCGCGGCAGGCCCGGTCGCACCGGTCGTACCGGTCGCACCGGTCGTACCGGTCGCACCGGTCGTACCGGTCGCACCGGTCGTACCGGTCGCACCGGTCGTACCGGTCGCACCGGTCGTACCGGTCGCACCGGTCGTACCGGTCGCGCCGGTCGCACCGGCGCCCAGCAGGTCGGCGAGCGCGTCGGTCACCCGCCCCCGCCGTCCCGCGCTGCCGTCGTCGGTGGTCACGTGCACCCCGCCGCCCGTGGCCTCGACCGCGGCCCGGATGCCCTCGACGTCGCACAGCCGCGCGGCGTCCCCGGCCCCGACGACCGCGTCGACCACCACGCCGGCGGCCGCCGACGCCGCGGTCCAGGCGAACGGCGCCGACCCGTAGCCGCCACCGACCAGCACGAGCCGACCGGCGGTGGGCAGGTCGAACCCGGTGCCGAGCGGGCCGACCACGTCGACCTCGTCCCCGACCTCCCGCCCGCACACCCATCCCGTGCCGGGCCCGTGGGCCGCCACGACGACCTCGACGGTGCCCGCCACCGGGTCCGCGCGGTGGACGCTGAAGGCCCGCCGCAGCAGCATGCTCGACGTCGTGGGGTCCCCCACGGCCAGTGCGACGAACTGCCCGGGCCGCGCCCGGGACGCGGCCGGGGCCGCCAGCACCAGGTGCCGGTACACGCCGGTGTCGGCGGCCGCCACCACCCGCGCCCGGACCTGCGCGGGCCCGGCGACGGTCCCGGCCGCGGAGGTCACCGGTGCCCCTCCCGCTCGCGCGAGATCTGCGCGGCGTGCTGCTGCAGGCTCATCACGTCGAACCCGCCACCGATGACGGCCTCGATGCCCTGCACGGCGGCCGACAGCTGCTGGACCGTGGTGATGATGGGTGCGTCGACCGTCGTCGTCGCGGCCCGGATGTCGTAGCCGTCGGCGCGTGCCGCCCGCCCGGACGGCGTGTTGACGACCATCGCGACGCCCCCGTCGAGGATGAGCTGGGTGATGGTCGGCTCGCCGTCGGGGCCCGGGCCCTGGCTGTGCTTGCGGACCACGGTGCTGGTGATCCCGTTGCGGCGCAGGGTCTCCGCGGTGCCGGCGGTGGCGAGGATCTCGAACCCGAGCGCCGCGAGCCGGCTCATCGGGAACAGCATGGCCCGCTTGTCGCGGTCGGCGACGGACACGAACACCCGTCCGCTGGTGGGCAGCCCGCCGTAGGCCGCGGCCTGGCTCTTGGCGAACGCGCGGGGGAAGTCGACGTCGATGCCCATCACCTCGCCGGTGGAGCGCATCTCCGGGCCGAGGACGGAGTCGACGACCGCACCGGTGGTGGTGCGGAACCGCTTGAACGGGAGCACGGCCTCCTTGACCGACACCGACATCGGCGGGTGGCTGGCGCCGTCGCCGACGGCGGGCAGCATGCCCTCCGCGCGCA
Source organism: Aquipuribacter aurantiacus (assembly GCF_051216895.1). Lineage (NCBI taxonomy): Bacteria > Bacillati > Actinomycetota > Actinomycetes > Micrococcales > Intrasporangiaceae > Aquipuribacter > Aquipuribacter aurantiacus. The sequence continues at coordinate 55,489 of NZ_JBPKAO010000010.1, read as the reverse complement.
GCTCGGCGATGGTGGCGCCGACCATGATGCGGGCGGCGGCCTTGGCCAGCGGCACGTCGGTGGCCTTGGACACGAACGGCACGGTGCGGCTGGCGCGGGGGTTGGCCTCCAGCACCAGGACGGTGTCGCCGACCAGGGCGTACTGGACGTTGAGCAGGCCCCGGACACCGACGCCGTGGGCGATGGCCTCGGTGGCGTGGCGGACCTGGTCGACGACGGCCGCGCCCAGGGTGACGGGCGGCAGCACGCAGGCGGAGTCGCCGGAGTGCACGCCGGCCTCCTCGATGTGCTCCATCACGCCGCCGATGAACACCTCGGTGCCGTCGCACAGCGCGTCGACGTCGATCTCGACCGCGTCGTCCAGGAACCGGTCGACCAGCAGCGGGTGCTGCGGGCCGACGCGGACCCCGGTCTGCCCGGCACGCGCGACGTAGCCCTCCAGGGCCTCCGCGTCGTCGACGACCTCCATGCCGCGCCCGCCGAGGACGAACGAGGGCCGGACCAGGACGGGGTAGCCGATCCGCTCGGCGACGTCCGCGGCCTCCTCGAAGCTGGCCGCGGTGTCCCACATGGGGGCGGGCAGGTCCGCCCCGGCCAGCACGTGGCCGAACGCGGAGCGGTCCTCGGCGAGGCGGATGGCGTCGGGGCTGGTGCCCAGGATCGGGACGCCCGCGGCGGCGAGCTCGTCGGCCAGCCCCAGCGGGGTCTGCCCGCCCAGCTGGACGACGACGCCGAGCAGCTCACCGGAGCGGGCCTCGGTGTGGACGACCTCGAGGACGTCCTCGACCGTGAGCGGCTCGAAGTACAGCCGGTCGGAGGTGTCGTAGTCCGTCGACACGGTCTCGGGGTTGCAGTTGACCATGATCGTCTCGAGGCCGGCGTCGCGGAGCGCGAACGCCGCGTGGACGCAGGAGTAGTCGAACTCGACGCCCTGGCCGATCCGGTTGGGGCCGGAGCCGAGGATGACGACCTTGCGCCGGTCGGACGCGGCGACCTCGTCCTCCTCGTCGTAGGAGGAGTAGTGGTACGGCGTCAGGGCGGCGAACTCCGCGGCGCAGGTGTCCACGGTCTTGTAGACCGGTCGGACGCCGAGCGCGTGGCGCAGGCCGCGGACCACCGGCTCGGCCATGCCGCGGATCGCGCCGATCTGCTCGTCGGAGAAGCCGTGCCGCTTGGCCAGGCGCAGCGTGTCCTCGTCCAGGTGGGCGGCGTCCGCCACCTGGTGCGCGACGTCGCTGATCAGCTGCAGCTGGTCGAGGAACCACGGGTCGATGCCGGACGCGTCGTGGACGGCCTCGACCGTCGCCCCGGCCCACAGCGCCTGCTGCACCGCGAGCAGCCGGTCCTCGGTGGGCACCCGGGTGGCCTCGACCAGGGCGTCCAGGTCGGGGGCACCGGGACCCTCGGCGGGCAGCTCGGGGAACGCGAACGCCGAGCCGCGCCGCTCCAGGGAGCGCATCGCCTTCTGCAGCGCCTCGGTGAAGCTGCGCCCGATGGCCATCGCCTCCCCGACCGACTTCATGGTCGTGGTCAGGGTGCGGTCGGCGTGGGGGAACTTCTCGAACGCGAACCGGGGGATCTTGACGACGACGTAGTCCAGCGTCGGCTCGAAGCTGGCCGGGGTGGACCCGGTGATGTCGTTGGTGATCTCGTCCAGGGTGTAGCCGATGGCCAGCCGGGCGGCGATCTTGGCGATCGGGAAGCCCGTGGCCTTCGAGGCCAGCGCGCTGGAGCGGGACACGCGCGGGTTCATCTCGATGACGACGACCCGGCCGTCGGTGGGGTCGACGGCGAACTGGATGTTGCAGCCGCCGGTGTCGACCCCGACGCCGCGGATGATGGCCAGGGAGATGTCGCGCAGCCGCTGGTACTCCCGGTCGGTCAGGGTCAGGGCGGGTGCGACGGTGATGGAGTCGCCGGTGTGCACGCCCATCGGGTCGAAGTTCTCGATCGAGCAGACGACCACCACGTTGTCGGCGCGGTCGCGCATCAGCTCGAGCTCGTACTCCTTCCAGCCCTTGATGCTCTCCTCGACGAGCACCTCGTGGGTGGGGCTGGCGGCCAGGCCGGCCACGACCATGCGACGCAGGGTGGGCTCGTCGTCGGCGAAACCGGACCCGAGACCGCCCATGGTGAACGACGGGCGCAGCACCACGGGGTAGCTGAACTCGGCCGCGGCGGCGAGCGCGCCGTCGAGGTCGCGGACGATGCGGCTGCGGGCGCTCTCGGCGCCCGCCGCGGCCACGACGTCCTTGAACTGCTCGCGGTCCTCGGCCTTGTTGATGGCCGGGATGTCGGCCCCGATCAGCTCGACGCCGTGACGCTCGAGGATGCCGGCCTCGGCCAGCTGGATCGCCGCGTTGAGGGCGGTCTGCCCGCCCAGGGTGGGCAGCAGCGCGTCGGGCTTCTCGGCGATGATGATCCGCTCGATGACCTCGGTCGTGATGGGCTCGATGTACGTCGCGTCGGCGAAGTCGGGGTCGGTCATGATCGTCGCGGGGTTGCTGTTGACGAGGACGACCCGCAGGCCCTCCTCGCGCAGGACGCGACAGGCCTGGGTGCCGGAGTAGTCGAACTCCGCGGCCTGGCCGATGACGATCGGGCCGGACCCGATGACCAGGACGCTGCTGATGTCGGTGCGCTTGGGCATCAGGCGCTGCCCTCCTCGGGGATGACGGTTCGGCCGTGCTGCGGGTCGGTGGTGGGGTCGGTGGTCATGACGTCCACGAACCGGTCGAACAGGTAGCCGGCGTCGTGCGGGCCGGCGGCGGCCTCGGGGTGGTACTGGACGCTGAAGGCCCGACGGTCCAGCAGGCGCAGGCCCTCGACCACGTCGTCGTTGAGGCCGACGTGGCTCACCTCGACCCGCCCCAGCCCGCCCACGGGGGCCTCGACCGGCCCGTCGAGCGGGGCGTCGACCGCGAAGCCGTGGTTGTGGGCGGTGATCTCGACCCGGCCGGTGGCGCGGTCGAGCACGGGCTGGTTGAGGCCGCGGTGCCCGTAGCCCAGCTTGTACGTGCCCAGGCCCAGCGCGCGGCCGAGCAGCTGGTTGCCGAAGCAGATCCCGAAGAACGGCAGGTCCCGTTCCAGCACCTCCTGCAGCAGCCGGACCGGTCCCTCGGCGGCGGCCGGGTCACCCGGGCCGTTGGAGAAGAACACCCCGTCGGGGCTGACGGCGAGCACGTCGGCCAGGGTCGCCGAGGCGGGCAGGACGTGGACGTCGATGCCGCGCTCGGCCAGCCGCAGCGGGGTGGCGGTCTTGATGCCCAGGTCCACGGCCGCGACCCTCAGGCGACGCTCGCCGACGGCGGGCACCAGGTAGGCCTCGGCGGTCGTGACCTCGCCGGCCAGGTCGGCCCCGCTCATCGACGGCGACTCCCGCACGATGCTCAGCAGGTCGGCGACGGGCCGGTCGGCGGCCGGTCCGGAGAACACGCCGGCGCGCATGACGCCGCGCTCGCGCAGGTGGCGCACGACGGCGCGGGTGTCGACCCCGGCGATGCCCACGGTGCCCTGCTCGACGAGCTCGTCGTCCAGGGTCCGGCGGGCGCGCCAGCTGCTGGAGCGCGGTGACGCCTCACGCACCACGTACCCGGCGACCCACACCCGGCGGGACTCGCCGTCCTCGTCGTTGATCCCGGTGTTGCCGATGTGCGGCGCCGTCATGACGACCACCTGCCGGTGGTACGACGGGTCGGTGAGGGTCTCCTGGTAGCCGGTCATCCCGGTGGCGAAGACGGCCTCGCCGACGGTCTGGCCGACGGCTCCGAACGGCCGGCCGCGGAACACCCGGCCGTCCTCCAGGACGAGCAGGGCGTGGCTGGCGGTGGTGGCGGTCATGTGCGGCCTCCGGGGGCGAGGGGTTGCAGGGCGGTGGCGAGGACCGAGGCGTCCGCCCAGCTCTTGGGGCGGAAGCCGGTGTCCAGCTCCACGCCGCCGAGCGACCAGCGGACGACGAGCAGACCCTCGCCGACGGTGTACTTGCCGGCGATGCCGGTCTCGACGCGCACGGCGCGCACGTCGGCGGCCGGGACGAAGACGTCCGGGGCGCCGTCGCGCTCGAACCAGATCCCGGCCGCCCAGGCCTGCAGGGTGGCGGCGGAACCCACCCCCAGGCCGTGGACGACGACCCGGTCCAGCCAGTCGCCGGCGCGCACGCTGGACACGTAGGTCCCGACCGACGGCGCCAGCAGGGGTTCGCCCAGCTCGACCGCCGGCGGGACCGCGGCCGGGGCGGGCACGTCGCCCTGACGGCGACCGCGCCCCCGCCAGCCCAGGTACATCAGGCCGAACAGGACGGGCACGACCAGCAGGACCAGCCCACCCGCGACCCACTGGCTCATCAGCCGGACACCCCCGCGGCGTCGTCGGTCGGCACGGGCCGCCCGTCGAGCACCGTGGCCCGACCCCGCAGGAACGTGGCCACGACCCGACCCGGCAGCCGGTGCCCCCGGAACGGGCTGTTGCGCCCGGAGGTCTGCTGGGCGGCCGGGTCGACGGTCCACGCCGCCGTCGGGTCGTAGAGGGTGACGTGCGCCGGTTCCCCCACCGCCAGGCCGCGGCCGTGGGCGAACCCGCCCAGTGCGGCCTCGTCGAGCCGACCGATCCGGGCCGGGGCGTGCGACATCCGGTCCGCGACGCCGGCCCAGTCGAGCAGGCCGGTGTCGACCAGGGTCTGCTGGACCACGGCGAGCGCGGTCTCCAGGCCCGTCATGCCCATGGCCGCGGCGGCCCACTCGCAGTCCTTGGCCTCGGTGGGGTGCGGGGCGTGGTCGGTGGCGACGACGTCGACCGTGCCGTCGGCGACGGCCTCGCGCAGGGCCTGCACGTCGGCGGCGGTCCGCAGCGGCGGGTTGACCTTGAAGACCGGGTCGTAGCTGCGGACCAGCTCGTCGGTCAGCAGCAGGTGGTGGGGGGTGACCTCGGCGGTCACGGGCAGGCCGCGCTGCTTGGCCAGGCGGACGATCTCCACGCTGCCGGCGGTGGACACGTGGCAGACGTGGACGCGGGAGCCGACGTGGGCGGCGAGCAGGACGTCGCGGGCGATGACGGCCTCCTCGGCCACGGCGGGCCAGCCGGTCAGGCCGAGCACCGCGGACACCTCGCCCTCGTGCATCTGCGCGCCCTCGGTGAGGCGGGGGTCCTGGGCGTGCTGGGCGACGACGCCGTCGAACGCCTTGACGTACTCCAGGGCCCGGCGCATGAGGACGGGGTCGGACACGCAGTGCCCGTCGTCGCTGAACACCCGCACCCGGGCCGTGGAGGTGGCCATGGCGCCCAGCTCCGCGAGCCGGCTGCCGGCCAGGCCCACCGTCACCGCGCCGACCGGGCGGACGTCGCACCAGCCCGCCTGCTGACCCAGCCGGTACACCTGCTCCACCACGCCGGCGGTGTCGGCCACCGGGCTGGTGTTGGCCATGGCGTGCACGGCGGTGTACCCGCCCGCCGCGGCGGCGCGGGTGCCGGACTCGACGGTCTCGGCGTCCTCCCGCCCCGGCTCGCGCAGGTGGGTGTGCAGGTCGACGAGGCCGGGCAGCGCGAGCAGCCCGTCGGCGTCGACGACGGTGGCGCCGGTGGGGCGGGCGGCCCCCGCCTCGGCGACCTCGGTGACGACCCCGTCGGTGAGGACCAGGTCGGCCGCGGTGCCGTCGGGCAGCCGGGCGCCGCGCAGCAGGTAGGTGCTCACGAGTCGTTCCCCTCTCCTGCCAGCAGCAGGTACAGCGCGGCCATCCGGACGGACACCCCGTTGGTCACCTGGTCGAGCACGACGGCGCGGCCGCTGTCGGCGGCGTCCGCGCTGATCTCCAGACCCCGGTTCATCGGGCCCGGGTGCATGACGATGGCGTGGTCGGGCAGCAGCCCCAGCCGGCGGGCGTCCAGGCCGTAGCGGCGGGAGTACTCGCGCTCGGACGGGAAGAACGCGGCGTTCATCCGCTCCCCCTGGACCCTCAGCATCATGACGGCGTCGAGCTGGGGCAGGACGGCGTCCAGGTCGTAGGACACCTCGCACGGCCAGGACCCGACGCCGAACGGCACCAGGGTCGGCGGCGCGACCAGGACCACCGATGCGCCCAGGGTGTGCAGCAGGTGCACGTTGGACCGCGCGACCCGCGAGTGCAGGACGTCGCCGACCACGGCCACACGCAGGCCGGCCAGGTCCCCCGTGCCGCCCGCCAGGTGGCGGCGCATGGTGAACGCGTCCAGCAGGGCCTGGGTGGGGTGCTCGTGGGTGCCGTCCCCGGCGTTGAGCACGGCTCCCCGGGTCCAGCCCATCGCGGCCAGCCGGTGCGGGGCCCCGGAGGCGGGGTGGCGGATGACGACGGCGTCGGCCCCCATCGCCTGCAGCGTCTCCGCGGTGTCCTTGAGGCTCTCGCCCTTGGAGACGCTCGAGCCCTTGGCCGAGAAGTTGATGACGTCGGCTGACAGCCGCTTGGCGGCGGCCTCGAACGAGATCCGGGTCCGGGTGGAGTCCTCGAAGAACAGGTTGACCACCGTCCGCCCGCGCAGGGTCGGCAGCTTCTTGATCTCGCGCTGCTGGGTGGCGGCCATCTGCTCGGCGGTGTCGAGCAGGTGCACGGCGTCGGCGTGGCTCAGGTCGGCCGTGGACAGCAGGTGCCTCACGCCATCCCCCCGCCGTCGCCGCGGTCGCTGGCGGGGGTGCCGAGCGGGCGGAGGATGTCGACGCCGTCGCTGCCGTCGGTCTCGCGGAGGCGGACCGCGACCCGCTCGTCGGCCGCCGTCGGCAGGTTGCGACCGACGTGGTCGGCCCGGATGGGCAGGTCCCGGTGGCCGCGGTCGACGAGCACCACCAGCCGCACGGCCCGCGGCCGGCCCAGGTCGGCGACGGCGTCCAGCGCGGCCCGGATGGTGCGGCCGGAGAACAGGACGTCGTCGACGAGCACGACCACACGGTCCGTGACGTCGACCGGGACCTCGGTCACGGCCAGTCCTCGCGTGGGGTGCTGCCGCAGGTCGTCGCGGTACATCGTCACGTCCAGCGAGCCCGTGGCCGGGCGGACGCCCTCGACCCGCTCGACGGCGTCGGCGATGCGCTCGGCCAACGGCACCCCGCGGGTGGGGATGCCCAGCAGGACGAGGTCGTCGACGGACCGGTTGCGTTCCAGCAGCTCGTGGGCGATCCGCTGCACGACGCGGTCGATGTCGTCGGCGCTGACGACGGTGCGTTCGTAGGTCATGGTCGCGTGGACCTCCTTCCCCGCCTCACGGGACGGGACTTAAAGGACGTCGGTCGACCATGAGCCTAGCGCTTGCGACGGGACCCCCCGGCACGCATCCCGGCCGTAAGGACTAGCCCGGGACGGTGACGCTCCGTGCGGGTCGGCTTGACCCCGGGCGTCACTCTCCGTGATATTGAACCCGTGGCCACCGACTACGCACGTGCCCTCGGATCGCGACTGCGCGCCATCCGAACCCAGCAGGGTCTGTCCCTCCACGGCGTGGAGGAGAAGTCGCAGGGTCGGTGGAAGGCCGTCGTCGTGGGTTCCTACGAGCGCGGCGACCGCGCCGTCACCGTGCAGCGCCTGGCCGAGCTCGCCGACTTCTACGGCGTACCCGTGCAGGCCCTGCTCCCCGACGGCGCCCCCGCGGGCTCCGGCGAGCCGCCGCCCCGGCTCGTGCTCGACCTGGAGCGGCTCATGAACGTGCCCGCCGAGAAGGCCGGCCCGCTCGCCCGCTACGCGCAGACCATCCAGTCCCAGCGCGGCGACTACAACGGCAAGATCCTGTCGATCCGCGCCGACGACCTGCGCTCGCTCGCCGTGATCTACGACCTGGCCCCCGCGGCCCTGGTCGACCAGCTCATCAGCTGGCAGGTGCTGGACGCCGACGCCCGCCGCGCCGTCCTGGACTGAGGACCCTGGGTCGCGGCTGACCGCCGGGTCCGGCCAGCCCGACCGCGCCCCGCACCATGTGGGACGTCCCGCGCGCCCGGGCACCCGATCCAGTCACGGAACGTCCCACCACCCGACCAGGCCCCGCACCGTGTGGGACGTTCCCCGCGCCCAGGCACCCGACCCCGTCACCGAACGTCCCACCACCCGAGAGACCCGCACCGAGTGGGACGTCCCGCGCGCCCAGGCACCCGACCCCGTCACCGAACGTCCCACCCCCCGAGAGACCCGCACCGAGGGGGACGTCCCGCGCGCCCCGGCACCCGACCCCGTCACCGAACGTCCCACCCCCCGAGAGACCCGCACCGAGGGGGACGTCCCGCGCGCCCCGGCACCCGACCCCGTCACCGAACGTCCCACCCCCCGAGAGACCCGCACCGAGGGGGACGTCCCGCGCGCCCAGGCACCCGACCCCGTCGCGGAACGTCCCACACGACGGGGAGCGGGTTCAGACCTCGAGGGTCGCCTTGAGGCTCCGCAGCCGGGCGAGCAGGCCGTTGACGAAGGCCGGCGACTCGTCGGTGGACAGCTCGCTCGCCAGCGTCACGGCCTCGTTGATGACGACGTCGTCGGGCACGTCGTCGTTGTGGACGAGCTCCCAGGTGGCGATCCGCAGGATGATGCGGTCGACCGCGGGCATGCGGTCGAGGGTCCAGCCGTGCGCGTACGTCGACAACGCCTCGTCGATGCGCTCGGAGTGCGCGACGACGCCCTCGACCAGGGTGACGGCGTACTCCGGGACCGGGGGCTCACCACCGGCGATCCGGGTGGCCAGCAGCCCGATCGGGTCCAGGCGTCGCTGCTCGGCCTCGAACAGGACGTCGAGGGCCCGCTTGCGCGCCTTGTGCCGGGCGCTCAGCTGACGCGCCCGAGGTAGTCCCCGGATCGGGTGTCGACCTTGACCTTGGTGCCGGACTCCAGGAACAGGGGCACCTGGATCTCGCGGCCGGTCTCCAGCGTCGCGGGCTTGGTGCCACCGGTGGAGCGGTCGCCCTGCAGGCCGGGGTCGGTGTGGCTGATCAGGAGCTCGACCGAGGCCGGGAGCTCGATGTAGAGCACGGTGCCCTCGTGCACGGCGACGGTCGCGACCTGCTGCTCCAGGAGGAACCCGGCCGCGTCACCGGCCGTGGCCTTCGGCACGTGGACCTGGTCGTAGGTGCTCTGGTCCATGAAGACGAAGTCGTCGCCGTCGGCGTAGAGGTACTGCATGTCCCGCTTGTCCACCGTGGCGGTCTCGACCTTGAGACCGGCGTTGAACGTCTTGTCGACCACCTTGCCGGACAGGACGTTCTTGAGCTTGGTGCGGACGAAGGCCGGACCCTTACCCGGCTTCACGTGCTGGAACTCCACCACCGACCAGAGGTTTCCGTCGATGTTGAGCACCAGGCCGTTCTTGAGGTCGTTGGTCGTCGCCATGGTGGTTGATCCTATCGGTCGCGGGCTGCAGCACCGGCCGCCCGAACAGCCACCCCTGGCCCCGCTCGCAGCCCAGGCCGAGCAGCGCGTCGGCCTCGGCCTGCTCCTCGACGCCCTCCGCGGTGACGGCCGCCCCCGTGGCGCGGGCCAGGTCGACGACCCGCGCGACCGCGGCGAGGCGGTGCGGCGAGGTGTGCACCCCGGTGACGAGGGAGCGGTCGACCTTGACGAACGCGGGCTCCAGCATGCGCACGTGCTGCAGCGTCGTGACACCGGCGCCCAGGTCGTCCAGCGCGAGCTGGACCCCGGCCCGGCGCAGGGCCAGCAGCTCGTCCCGGACCAGCTCGAGGTCGTCCAGGGTCAGCTCCTCCGACAGCTCCAGCAGCAGCCGGGCACCGTCCACGCCGTACTCGCGCAGCGTCCTGAGCACGGTGGCGACGAAGCCGCGCTGCAGCAGCGTGGCGCGTGAGACGTTGACGCTGGTGGGGGTGACGAACGGCGACGCGGCGAGGCGACGGCAGGCGGCCCGCATGACCAGCAGGTCCAGGGCCGGCATCTCGTCCAGGGTCTGGGCCAGGTGCAGGAACGAACCCGGCAGCAGCAGCCCGAGCCGGGGGTGGGTCCAGCGGACCAGGGACTCGGTCCCCACCAGGACGCCGTCGGCGAGCCGGACGACGGGCTGCTGGGCCACCTCGAGCCCGTCGTGACGCAGGGCCGAACGCAGCTCGGAGGACGTGGGCCCGTGGGCGACCGCGAGCTGGTGCCGCTCCCGCTGTCTCGTCGACGACCTCATGACCGGCAGCCTGGCGGCATTCGGTCACGTTGTGAACATATTCGGTGACCGACGGTACGAAGAGGTGGTGCGGGATCGGCCGATCGGTGGATGCCGCGCTCAGCCGGCGCGTCCGGCGACGGCCCGCAGCGCGAGCGCGTAGCCGTCCACCCCGAACCCCGCCACGACCCCCGTCGCGACCGGGGTGATGACGCTGTGGCGACGGAAGGCCTCCCGGGCGTGGGGGTTGCTGAGGTGCACCTCGACCAGCGTCAGCCCGGCCCCGGTGACCAGCGCCGCGGCGTCCCGCAGCGCGTAGGAGTAGTGGGTGAAGGCGGCGGGGTTGATCACCACGTCCGACCGGGCGTCCACGGCCTCGTGCAGCCAGCGGACGAGGTCGGCCTCGTCGTCGCTCTGCCGCACCTCGGCGCGCAGCCCGAGCTCACCCGCCGCGCGGGCGACCAGGGCCACGAGGTCGGCGTGGCTGGCGTGGCCGTAGACCTCCGGCTCCCGGGTGCCGAGCCGGGACAGGTTGGGCCCGTTCAGGACGAGCACGTCCAGGGCGTCCTGGCCCGCGTCACCGTCGCTCACGTGTCGCTCACCTCGACGTAGGCCGCCTGCAGCAGCGACGGGTCGGGGCCCTCGAGCCGGGTGGGTCGCCCCGACCCGTCGAGCACGACGAACCGCAGCAGGTCCCCGCGGTTCTTCTTGTCCTTGCGCATCGCGTCGTACAGCGCCGACCAGCGGTCACCGCGGTAGACGATCGGCAGGCCGAGGCGGGTGAGGATGGTGCGGTGGCGGTCGACGACCCGCTCGGGCAGGTGCCCGGCCAGGCGGCCGAGCTCCGCGGCGTAGACCATGCCCACGCTGACGGCGGCGCCGTGGCGCCAGGAGTACCGCTCGACCAGCTCGATGGCGTGACCGAAGGTGTGCCCGTAGTTGAGGACCTCCCGCAGGCCGGACTCCTTGAGGTCCTCCGACACCACGGCGGCCTTGACGGTCACGGCGCGCTCGACCAGGTCGGCCAGCACGGGCGAGTCCCAGCGGACGGCCTCGTCGGGCTGGGCCTCCAGGATGGTGAGGATGTCCGGGTCGGCGATGAACCCGCACTTGACGACCTCGGCCAGCCCGGCCCGCAGGTCGAAGTCCGACAGGGTCTGCAGGGCCGACAGGTCGGCGAGCACCCCGGCCGGCGGGTGGAACGCCCCGACCAGGTTCTTGCCCTCGGTGGTGTTGATGCCGGTCTTGCCCCCGACGGCGGCGTCGACCATGCCGAGCAGGGTGGTGGGGACGTGGACGACCTTCACCCCGCGCAGCCAGGTGGCGGCGACGAACCCGGCCAGGTCGGTGACGGCTCCCCCGCCGACGCCCACGACGGCGTCGGAGCGGGTGAACCCGGCCTGGCCGAGCACCTGCCAGCAGAAGGACGCGACCTGGGCGTTCTTGGCCTCCTCGCCGTCGGGGACCTCGGCGGTGACGGCCTCGTAGCCGACGGCGGCCAGGTCCTCGCGGACGGCGTCGCCGGTGCTGCGCAGCGCCCGCGGGTGCACGACCAGGACACGCCGGACGCCGCCGAGCAGGCCGGGCAGCCGGTCCAGCAGGCGGTGGCCGATGACGACGTCGTAGGGCTGGGCGCCCTCGACGCGGACGACGGTCGGCTCGCTCACGCCCCGCTCCCGACCGGACCCAGGTCGGAGAACGCGCCGAGCACGTGCTCGGCCACGCCGTCCGGGTCCAATTCGGTCGTCATCACCACGAGGGTGGCGACGTCGGTGTACACGGGGCGCCGCTCGTCCATCAGCCGCAGCCAGGTGGCCCGGGGGGCGTCCAGCAGCAGCGGTCGGGGCGCGTCCATCCCGATCCGCTTCGTCGCGGCGGCCAGGCCCACGTCGAGGAACACGACCCGCTGCCCGCGCAGCAGCTCCTGGGTCGCGGGGTCCATCGGCGCTCCCCCGCCCAGGGCCAGGACGCCTCGGTGCTCTCGCAGGGCCGCGGCGACCGCGGCGCGCTCCATCGCCCGGAACGCCGGCTCGCCGGAGTCGTAGAAGATCTCGGGCACGGTCGAGCCGGCGGTCCGCTCGACGTCGGCGTCGGTGTCGCGGGCCTCGACGCCCAGCTTGCCGGCCAGCGCCCGCGCGACGCTGGTCTTGCCGGAACCGGGCGGGCCCACCAGCACCAGCAGCGGCGCGTCCGTCCCGGGGGTCGGGGCGGCGGTGGGGGGTGTCGTCATGGGGTCCTCGTCATCGGATGGTGAGCGTGTCCAGATACGCCTGGACGTTGCGGGCGGTCTCGCCGACGCTGTCGCCGCCGAACTTCTCCAGCAGCGCCTCGGCCAGCACCAGCGCCACGGCGGCCTCGGCGACCACGCCGGAGGCGGGGACGGCGCACACGTCGGAGCGCTGGTTGATGGCCTGCGCGGCCTCGCCGGTGGACACGTCGACGGTGTCCAGGGCACGCGGCACGGTGCTGATGGGCTTCATGGCCGCCCGCACCCGCAGCACGTCGCCGGTGGTCATGCCGCCCTCGGTGCCGCCCGCGCGCCCGGTGCGGCGCCGCAGCCGGCCGTCGTCACCGGTCTCGATCTCGTCGTGGGCGACCGAGCCGCGGCGCCGGGCGGTGGTGAACCCGTCGCCGATCTCGACGCCCTTCATGGCCTGGATGCTCATCACGGCGCCGGCGAGACGGCCGTCGAGGCGGCGGTCGGCGTGGACGTGGCTGCCCAGGCCCGGCGGCAGCCCGTAGGCGAGGACCTCGACGACTCCGCCCAGGGTGTCGCCGTCCTTACGGGCCTGGTCGATCTCGGCGACCATGGCCTCGCTGGTGGCGGTGTCGTGGCAGCGCACCGGGTCGGCGTCGAGCGCGTCGACGTCGTCGGCGTCCGGCAGCTCCGTGCCCTCGGGGACGGTGACCGCGCCGATGGCCACGGTGTGGCTGACCAGCCGAACCCCGGCCGCCTGCTGCAGCAGCGCGGCGGCGATGGTGCCCAGCGCGACCCGGGCCGCGGTCTCGCGGGCGCTGGCGCGCTCCAGCACCGGGCGGGCGTCGTCGAAGGCGTACTTCTGCATGCCGACCAGGTCGGCGTGGCCAGGCCGGGGGCGGGTCAGCGGGGCGTTGCGGGCCTGGCCGGCCAGCTCGTCGGCGTCGACCGGGTCGGGGCTCATCACCGTCTGCCACTTGGGCCACTCGGTGTTGGCCACCTGGACCGCGACGGGCCCACCCATGGTCACGCCGTGGCGCAGCCCGCCCAGGAAGCTGACCTGGTCCTGCTCGAACTTCATCCGCGCGCCCCGGCCGTAGCCCAGACGACGACGGGCCAGGACGGCGGCGACGTCGGCGGAGGTCACCTGCACCCCGGCCGGCACCCCCTCGACGACGCCCACGAGGGCGGGGCCGTGGCTCTCCCCGGCAGTGATCCAGCGCATGGTCCTCATCGTGTCAGACGCACCGGACGCCGCAGCGCGGTGGCCGTCGCTCGGACGGCCACCGCGCTGGTGGGGGGTGCGGGCGTGTCAGCCCAGGTAGAAGAGAAGCTCGCTGCCCACGGCCACGGTGTAGATGGTGGACCCGATCTCGAGCGACACCTTGGCGGGTTCCGGTGCCTCCGCCGGGAGGTAGCTCAGGTACCTGATCGTGATGTCGTCGCTGGGCTCCCCCAGCATGGTGGTGTCGAGGACGTCCTCCGTCGCCGGGTCGAGGTCGAGGACCCTCTCCACGTCGTCGACCAGCAGGGTCATCGCGAAGGCCTGCTCGTCGGTGTCGTCGACCTCGACCACCTCGACGGTGACCTGCTGGGCGTCCAGCGCGTCCTTCAGATCCTGCGCCTCCTTGAAGAGCAGCTCGTACTGCTCCTGCAGGTCCCTCAGCTTGGCCTGCAGGGCGGAGTCGTCGTCCTCGGCCTCCAGCCTGGTCGTCAGGTCGGTGATCTGGCGCTGGAGCTCGGCCACCTGCTGCTCGGACGCGCGGAGGGCCTCGACCGAGGCCTGGTCGACGACGACCTGGGTGAGGCCGCCGCCTCCGGATGTCGAGCCCCGGGTGTCGTCGCGGTCCTCGCCGTCCTCGCTGTCCTCGTTCTCCTCGGTCGCAGCCCCCTCGTCCTCGCCGGCAGCGGACTCGCCCTCACTGGCCTCCTCGACGAGCGGGACGAAGATGTTGCGGCTGCGGACGGCGCTGACGGGCAGCGGAGCGACGACCTCGGCGGTGACCGAGGGCTCCGTGGTGGGCTCCACCACCGCCGGGGCCGGGGCGGCCTCGAGCATCGCGTCGTCGTCGCCGGACGTGAGCACCAGGGCGGCTGCTCCTCCCAGGACACCGAGGGCCACGACCCCGGCGACGGCGGCGATCATGACGGTGCGGGGCTTGCGGGTGGGCTCGGGCTCGGGCTCGGGGGCCTGGGCGGCGGCCTCGGGCTGACCGAAGGTCGACGGGGGGTTGATCATGTCGGGCTCCTGGTCAGTCGGTCGTGCTGGCGGGTGCGGGCAGGGACTCGAGGGCCTCGACGCTGTCGGGGTCGACGAAGGCGAACACCCGGGCGGTGATGGTCGTGCTGACCATGCCGGGCTCGACCTCCTCGCCGTCCTCGCCCTCCTCCTCGAAGACCTGGATCGTGAGGCCGTCGATGAGGAGCGCCCGCGAGATCTCGGTCTGCAGGTTCTTGATGAGCAGGTTGCTCTGGTAGAAGTCGCCGGTCGTGTCGATGGTCAGCGGGATCGACGCGAGGACCGCACCGGCGGGGGCGCCGGGCACCTCGCTGACCCCGCTGCCCGCGTCGGCGGGCACGGCCCCGCCGTCGGGGTCCACCGGGGGGGCCGACGACTCGTCCGTCGCGTCGCCCTCCGTGGGCTCGGTGTCGCCGTCGTCCGCGCCGTCGCCACCCTCTGCGGCGGTGTCGCCCTCCGCGGCCGCGTCGCCCTCGACCGCGGTCAGGGCCTCCGGGTCGACGACCGCGCTGGCGGCGCCGGTGGTCACGGCGTCGACCACGATGCCGCTGTCCACCGCGGCGGTGTTGATGTCACGGATGAGCGCGGCCAGGGCCGGCTCCTCGGGCAGCGCCTGCCGGATGGCGGCGAGCTCGGCCTGACGCGCCGGCAGGTCGGCGTACTCCTGACGCAGCTGCTCGATCCGGATCTCCAGCTGGGCGTTCGCCTGCTCGGCGGCCACCGTCTGCTCCCGGGTCTCGGCCGCCTCGGCGCGCTCCGGCTGGATGAGCAGGAACCACGAGGCGGCACTCAGGGCCACGCACAGACCCGTCGTACCCATCGTCCATGCGGACGTCCTGGTCAGCGCCATCTCACTGCCCTTCCTGGGCGTAGCGGTCGGAGTAGGCCTCGGGTCCGACCTTCGCCGAGGTGGTGAAGTCGACCCACGGCTTCTCGCCGGTCTCGTCGTCCCGGACCGCCTCGTTGAAGAGGACGTAGTCCAGGTGGCTGATGCCGTCCAGGGAGTCCAGCCAGGTCGCGACGTCCGGGTAGGTCAGCGCCCGACCGGTGGCCGTGACCTCGGCCACGGCGTCGACCGGCGCGAGCGGGTCGGACCCGGCGACGTCGACCGGCTCGGCGGCGAAGGCCGTGATGGTCTCGAACCAGACCGTGTCCGGCGCGCTCTGGCCGATCTCCGACAGGTAGCGGTACCACTCGACGTCGGTGGCCATGGCCGTGGCCAGGGCGCTCTCGGCCCGGTCGACGCTGGCGAGGATGGCGGGGACCTGGGCGAACTGCGCGGCCTCGGCCTGCAGGACGGTGGTGCGCTGCTGCTCCACGGCCAGGTCCTCGGCCGCCTGCTGGGCGTCGGCGTACGACAGGTAGTAGCCCGCCCCCAGCGCCGAGACGACGCCGACGACCCCGACGACCATCCAGGCCTGGGCTCTCTTGAAGCGACGGCGCTCGAGGACCTCCGGCGGCATCAGGTCGACGCGCGCCACCGGGTACTCACCGGTCAGCGGGACGACGGTCTCCCGGGTGGTCTCCTGCTGCTGCGTGCTCATCGGACGGCTCCCATGGCCAGGCCGACGGGCACGGCCGCCAGCGGTTGCACGAGCTCGAGCTGGGCCTCGTCCAGACCGGTCCGACCCAGCCGCATGGTCTGCATCGGGTTGCCCTGCACGACCGGGATGCGCACGCCCTGCTCGAGACGCGCGGCGAACCCGCGCAGGGTCGACCCGCCGCCGGACAGCACCACCCGCTCCGGCGGGGTGCCGGCGAAGGAGGACCGGAAGTAGTCCAGCGAGCCGCGGATCTCGTCGACGAGGGCCTGGGCCGAACCGTCGATGGTACGGACCGCGTTGGCGCTGACGCCGGGGCCGGCGTCCAGCCCGGTGGTCTGCTTGATGCCCTCGGCCTCGGCCAGCGAGGTGCCGAGCCGCTCGGCCAGCGCGTCGGTCAGGTCGTGGCCGCCCATCAGCAGGATGCGGACGAAGTGCGGGACGCCGGCGGTGTGGACGACGATGTTCGTCACCCGGGCGCCGATGTCGACCAGCGCCTCGGTCTGGGTGTCCTCCAGGCCGCGGGTGCCCATCGAGCGCAGCACGGCGAAGCTCGTCAGGTCGACCGAGGTCGGACGCAGCCCGGCCTTCTCGACGCAGCGGACGTTGCCCAGCACGCTCTCCCGGACGGCGGCGACGAGCAGCCCGCGCAGCATCCGGCCGCGGGGCCCGTGCACCTCCTCCAACGGGTGGAAGTCGAGGACGGCGTCGTTGACGGGCATCGGCAGCTGGTCGGCGACCTGCAGCGGCAGGCTCTTGCGCAGCTCGGCCGGCGGCAGCCAGGCGACCTCGACGGTGCGGACGACGACCCGCTGGTTGGCGATGCCGAGCACGACGTCCTTGCCGGAGAACTTCGTAGCGGCCCACAGCTCGCGGATGGCCTCGGCGACGACGACGGGTTCGACGACCTCGCCGTCGCGGACCGACCCGGGCGGCACGGCCACCTGACCGAACTTCTCGAGCGTGACGCCGTGGCGGCCGAACGACAGCTCGGCGGCGCGGACGCCTGACGTCCCGATGTCGAGACCGATGGCGCTTCGTGCGGCCACGGCGCGTCTCCTTCACCTCTGCGACAGGGCCGACTGCTCGGCCCCCGGGTGGCGGTCCACCCGCTTCCCGAGGCAGACATCGGCCCGACGGGGGGCTGCTTGAGCCCCTCCGGACCTCGGGGGGCACTCAGCGGCGACCAGTCACCCGTCCGGGCCAGCACGACGCGGCCGACCGGGCCGGGGTCCCTCGGACCGCCGGTGGGAGCCGTCGGGGCGGGCCGTCGCCGGGAGCCGTCAGCGCAGGCCGGTGCTCGTCAGGTAGAGGTCGCTGAGGCCCTCGCCGAACCCGACCGCCAGCCAGGCCCCGAGCATCATGTACGGGCCGAAGGGGATCAACGTCTTGCGGGTGCCCAGCCGCAGCGCGATGAGGGCGATGCCGACCAGGCCGCCGAGCAGGAACCCGAGGAACGTGCCGACCACCAGCGTGCCCCAGCCGTACCAGGCCATCACCGCGCCGAGCACGCCCGCGAGCTTGACGTCGCCGAAGCCCATGCCGGCCGGGTAGACGAACGCGAGCAGGAAGAAGAACGCGAAACCGGCCAGGGCCCCGATGGCGGCGCGCGCCAGCGACCACCAGTCCCCCTCGCCCCACGACGCGACGGCCAGCAGCGCCAGGACGACCGGGTAGCTGGGCAGGACGATGGCGTCGGGCAGCCGCTTGCAGTCGATGTCGATGAGCGACAGCGCGATGCTGACGGCCGCCAGGTAGAGCAGGGCGGGGATGACCCACGGCGTGGGACCGGCGGTGAGGACGGCCAGCACCACGGCGGCGAAGGCCAGCCCGGTGCCGGCCTCGACCAACGGGTAGCGCGGGCTGATCGGTTCACGGCAGTCGCGGCACCGGCCGCGCAGCACCAGCCACGACAGCACCGGCACGTTGTCCCAGGGACGGATGCGCGCCCCGCACCCGGGGCAGGCGCTCGGCGGCGTGACGATCGACTCCCCGCGGGGCACGCGGTGGACGACGACGTTGAGGAAGGAGCCGATGAGCAGGCCCAGCACCCCCGCCAGGACGACCACGGTCACCACGAGGTTCGACACGTGACCGAGCGTAGTGGGCCCCCGTCGGCCCCGACGGCGCGAAGGCCCCGCTCACCGGGACGGCCCCACCCCCGGGTGCAGGGGTGGGGCCGTCGAACCGGGCGGCGGCTCAGAGGACGATGATGATCGGGGGGTTGGTCGGGTCGGTCGGGTCGGTCGGGTCGGTCGGGGCCGTGGGGGTGCCGCAGCCGTCGCCCTTCTTGTACCCGCCGTTGCCACGCTCGGCCTTGGTCGGCGGGTTGCCGCCGCTGGAGTTGTGCCCGCAGTTGCCCCAGCCGTTGTCGCCGCCGTTGACGGACGGCTGGACGGGGACGACAGGGCCGTCCGGGCGCTGGGGGTTGCCGTTCGCGGCCAGGGCCGGGGCGGCGCCGCCCGCGACGATGCAGGCCGCGAGGGCGGTGATGGCGAGGGTTCGGCGCATGGTGGTACCTCTGCTCTCTGATGGGGTCGTTCGCGCGGTGGTGGTCCCACCGCGACGTGGGGGGGCGTCAGGGCCCGTAGGCCGCTCGCGGCTCGGACCAGGTCTTCTGCCCGTAGGCGGACTCGACCGGGTCGAGGAAGTAGGGCGGGCTGGCGTAGCGGAGCCGCCAGTCGTACTCGTACTTCTTGGCGTAACCGGAACCGCTGGTGGTGCCGACGGCACCGCGGTACCGCTGGCCGATGGCGCCCTTGACGGTGAGGTCGCCCTGGTCCCCGCCGTACTGGTAGTTCTGCACCCGGAACGAGTGCTTCACCGACAGGATCGCGGCCTCGATGACGATGTCCCTCTGGGCGGTGCTGAGGTCCCCGCAGTTGCTGCCGTTGCTGCGGCAGCCGTACGGGTGGTACACCTCGATGTAGTTGTTCGCCACCAGGCCGAGCAGGTCAGTGCACGTCGAGTTGGCAGCGGTGCAGCCGGGCGAGGCGTAGGTGAGGTCGTCGGTGACGACGATGTTGTTGTCGGTCCCGATGGTCACCTGCCCCTTGAGGGTGCCCGACACGAAGGCGTCGCCGGCGTCGCAGCGGTAGGGGGTGATGTCCGTCCGAGCCGTACCGCCGGACCCGAACCGCTTGGGGTAGCCCAGCGGGTTCCGGGTGGTGGTGCACCCGCCGCCGCTCTCCAGCACCGGGCTGTCCCGGCGGTAGGCGTCGTCGGTGGTGGGCACGTCCCGCACCCAGATCACCCCGCGGTCGGGCAGCTCGACCACGCCGGTGCCGCACCAGGCCGAGCCACCGTTGTCCGACCACGGGCTGACGACGTTCATCTTGTTGTCGCCCACGAACGTGATCTGGGTGGGGCCGGTGTAGAGGCAGCCGGGGTCCCCGCCGGTGTGGGCGTGGTCGACCTGCAGCGAGAGCTCGGTGTTGCTGGGCGGCAGGGTGAGCGGCGGCTCGTAGACGAAGTCGTTGCCGCTGCTGGCGATCTGCGGCGTGCTGGTGTGGCTGCAGTCCCGGTTGCGCAGGTAGTTGCGCCCGCCGGTCAGGGCGCCGTCGTAGGACGTGGACGCCTCGGCGCTGATCGTCGGGTTCCCGCAGACGTACACCGCGTCGTTGGAGTGGAACGGGCCGTTGATGGTGTCGCCGTCGAACCCGGAGACGACCCCCGGACCGATGAAGTTGATGACCGTGCACCCGGTGGTGCGGTTGGCGTAGTCGCTGTTGACCCGGTCACGTCGGTACTGCCCGCCCACCACGTCGTACAGGTGGCGGTTGCACCGGTCGTAGGCCTCGGTCGGGTTGTAGCTGTCAGCCCCTGTACCGCTCGTGGTGTAGAGGTCGGGGTCCTTGACCTCGAAGTCGGTGAAGTACAGGTAGTCGATGAAGTTGCGTCGACCGATGGTCGACTCGACCGTGCGGGTCCGCTCGCCGACGCGGCCCGTGGACCGCACCTTGACCAGACCCGTGGAGAAGAACTCGCTGGTGTTCACGTCGTAGCGGAACTGGGCCCGTCCGCTGGAGCCGGGCACGTCCGTCCAGCCCGTGAACGCCGGGTTGGCGTCCGCGCCGCCCGGCAGCGTCACCGCGCTGGTGGCCGAGTACGCCGAGGCGGGGTTGCCGAAGCGCCAGTAGGTGCCGTCCTCGTTGAGCCGCGACAGGTAGTCGCCGATGCCGGCGTCCGCGGCGGGCAGCGCCGCCTGCCAGTCCTGGTCCCCGCGCGCGCTGCGGACCCCGTTGACGGTGAACGCCAGGGTGGCCACCACCAGGGCGGTGATGACCATGGTCGTGCCGATCACCGTGATCATGGCGGCCCCCGCCTCGCCCCGCGGCCGTCGGCCACGCAGCAGGGCGAGCAGGGATCGGGTCCGCCCGTCCCGGCGGCTGGTCGACCTCGTGGTGGTTCGCATCTGGTGCACTCCTTCAGGCCCTTCAGCCGATCGAGCCGAGGTTGGGCAGGTGGACCCGCTGCTCGACCTCGGCGGGACGGACCCGACCGGGGTCGTCCGTCTGCACGTGCAGGGTGATGTCGACGCTTCGGATCCCACGCCGGGACGCCTCGTTGAGGGCGCCCGACGGGAAAGCTGCACCGGTGCCGTCGCGGTACACGAACAGGGGCTCGCCGGCGCTGTTGACGACGCGGTCGATGACGATGCGGGTCGTCGCGGTGGACGAGAACGTCCAGTACGGCGACGAGCTGCCTGCGGTGGCCTTGCGACGGGTCTCGATGAGCCGACCCTGCGCGTCGATGCTGTAGCGCAGCCGCATCGGCCGGTCCCCGACGAACGAGTGGACCTCCAGGCTGGTGGCGGTCGCCTCGCGGAAGGCGGGCACGGCGGTCCCACCACCGGACTGCTCGACGAGCGAGCCCGCCCGGACGGACTTGGTGAGGGTCTCCATGCCGGTCTGGGCCAGCCTGGTGTTCTCCTGCCGCCAGGTGCTGCGCTGCAACGAGTCGGTGCTGGAGGCGAACGTGGTCCCCACCACCGTGCCGAGGATCCCCAGCAGCACCATCGTCACGAGCAGCTCCACGAGCGAGAAGCCGGCTGCTGAGTCACCCGCCCCGACACCCCGGACCCGCCGCACGACACGGCCGAGCCCACGGTGGACCAGCTCGCCGCTCACGGCTGGACCACCACGGGGTAGTCCGCGGCCGGGTCGAGGTCGACCGTGTCGACCAGCACACCCCCGGCGTACACCTGCCACGACCGGCCGTAGGGCAACGTGGCGCGGACCCGACCGTCGGTGCCGGTGCTGCCCAGCGCCCACGTCTCGCCGCCGTTGCACCCGGTACCCGCCTCGGCTGCGTGCTGGAACCGCACGGGCACCCCCACGAGCGGGATGTCCGTCCCCAGGACGCTCGTCTGGAGCAGGACCTCGACCTGGGCGCCGCGGACCTCCACCTCGGTGTCGTCGCCGGGGTCCACAGCCGTCACGGGTGCGGACACCGTGCCGTCCCACCACGGGGTCGGTGGCGTCGGCGCCGCCGGGGGCGGGGGCGCCGGCGGGGTGTAGACCCCCTCAGGGTTGGCGTCGGTGCACGACCCGAGCCAGGTGCTGTAGCCGGAGGCGAACGGGAAGACGCCCTCGACGTCGGTTCCCAGCTGGGCCGGCACGAGCCGGCGGCCCTGCTGCAGGCCTGGGTGGGCCAGGCTCAGCTGGCTGCCCGCCGGCAAGGGGAAGTCGTCCGCGTCCACCTCGTCGCCGTCCGGGTCGGCGAGGCCGTCGATCTCCAGGGTCGCGGCGCGGTCGAAGTCGGCCTGGTACGAGACGGTCTCCCCCGCCACGGCCGTGGCCTGTCCCGTGGCCTCCACGTTGCCCTGGGTGTCGACGTGCCCGCTCTTGGTGATCCTGATCGTGTAGGTGCCACCCGGGATCCCGGCGAAGAACGCGCACCCGCTGTCGTCGGTCAGCGCCATGGTCGTGGTCGGTCCGGTCAGCCGGACCTGGGCGAACTCGGTGGCCCCGGCGTCGCGGTCGAGGACGCTGATCGCCAGGTTGCCCGTGGTCGGGTCGAACACCCCGGCGGGCGGGCTGATGACGGTGTCGGTGCGGACCGGGTCGGTGCCGCCCATGTTGGGCCAGGTCACCTGGATCCCGACGCGCTTGTACAGCAGCGAGGTGCCGGCGCTCGCGCCACAGCTGGTACCACCCGTACCGGGCACCC
Organism: Aquipuribacter aurantiacus; assembly: GCF_051216895.1. Classification (NCBI taxonomy): domain Bacteria; kingdom Bacillati; phylum Actinomycetota; class Actinomycetes; order Micrococcales; family Intrasporangiaceae; genus Aquipuribacter; species Aquipuribacter aurantiacus. The sequence goes on along the minus strand of NZ_JBPKAO010000010.1, from coordinate 33,243 downwards.
AGCTGGCCGAGCGGCCCACGGTGTAGGTCGTGCCCTCGACGGTGACGTCCCACACCTCGGTGTCGACGCCCTCGAGGTCGGTGAGGCCGTCCGCCCGGGCCTGGTCGATCGCGCCGGCGGCGAGGTTCGCGGCGATCACCCGGCTGCGGGAGTCCCCGGAGGTGTCGACCGCCGACAGGACCGAGTGCAGCAGGCCCATGCTGACCACGGCGAAGATCACCATGGCGGCGAGCACCTCGATGAGCGTGAAGCCGGCGTCGGCGTCGACGGGTCGGGGCTGGCGTCCTGCCACGGCGGCCTCCTGGGCTGTCGTCCGGCCGCGCGGTGCGCGGCGGGGGCGGGTGCGCCCGACCTCAGTTGTCGTCATCCCGGGTGCGGTCTGGAGCCCGGAGGACCGGGCGGGACCCGATCGGAGCATCACGGGCAGGACAGCGAGCCGGCGGGGCCGAAGCTCACGACGCCGTCGGACTTGGCGTAGACCATGTCGTCCTCGGTGAGGAGCTCGTGCCGGCCGAGGATGCAGAAGTCGCGGTCGTCGTCGGCCGTGATGACCAGCGTCGTCCACTGGGTGGTGGTGAGGCCCCAGTCGGCCAGCACCGGTGAGGTGTGGGTCTCGCCGTCGACGTCGGCGTAGCTGCGGTCCTGGTCGCCGGCGACGAACGTCTCGACGGCCAGCACGGCGTGCTTCATGTCGGACGTGGCCTGGGCTCGCCAGCCCGCCTCTCGCTGGTTGAGGAACACCGGAACGGCGATGGCGGCCAGGATCCCGATGATGATCACGACCACGAGCAGCTCGATCAGGGTGAAGCCGTGGTCGCGGCCGGGGCGGAGGTGGCGCACGGTGGACTCCCATCGAGGTGGTCTCGCGGTGGCGCGGCGGGGTGGTACGCCCGGGGGCGGGCCCGGCGCTGCCGGACCCGCCCCCGGGGTGGTTTAGGTGGATCAGCTGCAGGCGCCGTCCACCGGGGTGCCCGCTGCCTTGTCGAACGAGAAGGAGATGGCGTCCTCGTCGATGCTGGAGTGCTGACCGTTGAGGCAGAAGGTCGTCTCGTTGGCCTCAGCAACGGTGATGGTGACGTTGTCGCTCTCGGTGAAGTTGCCCGCCGTCCCGAGGTAGGTCTCGAGGTCCTCGGTGCCACCGGAGTACTCGCCGTTGTTCTCGACCGCGTAGGTCTCGGCGGCGGTGGCGGCGTTGCGCAGGTCGGACTCGACGGCGGCGCGGAAGCCGGCCTGACGCTGGTTGAGGAAGGTCGGGATGGCGATGGCGGCGAGGATGCCGATGATGATCACGACGACCAGGAGCTCGATGAGCGTGAAGCCCGAGTCCTTCTTGGCCATCGCCTTGTTGATGCGAGCGAGCATGGGTGTGTCCCTTCGAGAAGACTGACCGTGAGCTAGGACCGGTCCCTCGCGGCGCGGGTGCGCCGGCCGAGGCAGCTGGGCCGACCCGTGCGGGTCCCCTGGCTTTGCGACCCCGCCTCTCGGCGGGAGTGCCTTGTCTGGCCGTGCTCGTTGACACGTGTGACATCGGTCCTGGCCGCCCGTCCTTGACGGCTTCTGCGGGTCTGTCACCCGGTCGCAGCAACGGCGCGAACACGCAGGTCACAGCACGATCACGGCCCGGCCGCCCGCGAGGGGCGACCGGACCGTGACGTGCGGCGCGGCGACGGCACGACGGCCGTCGGCGGTGCTACTGGACGAGCTCGAAGATGCTGAAGATCGGCATGTAGAGGGCCACGATCATGCCGCCGATCAGCGCGCCCAGGACGGCGATCATCAGCGGCTCGATGAGGCTGGTCAGGGCCTCCGTGGTGGCCTCGACCTCCTGGTCGTAGAACTCGCTGATCTTGTGGAGCATCGTGTCCATGGCGCCGGTGTCCTCGCCGACGGCGAGCATCTGCACCACCATCGACGGGAACACCGGGTGGTTGGCCAGCGGGCCGGCCAGGCTCTCGCCCTGACGGACGCTGTCCTGCACCTCGTGGATGGCCTTGGTCAGCACGACGTTGCCGGTGGTGTCGGCGACGATGTCGAGCGCCTGCAGGATCGGGACGCCGGAGCTGATCATGGTGCCCAGGTTGCGGGCGAACCGGGACAGGGCGATCTTCTGCACGAGGCCGCCGAAGACGGGGGCCTTGAGGTACAGCGGGTCGACGATCGCGTGCACCCGCTTCTGGTGCTTGATCTTCTGCCACACGACCACCATCACGACGATGAGCACGACCAGCACGGGCGCACCGAGGCGCAGCACCCCCGACAGCCAGACCAGCACCTTGGTCGGGGCCGGCAGCTCACCGCCGAGGCCGGCGAACATCTCCTCGAAGATGGGGACGATGAACAGCAGCATGCCCACCACGGCCAGGATGGCCATCGTGAACACGACGACCGGGTAGGTCATGGCCGACTTGACCTTGTTGCGGAGCTTGACCTCGGCCTCGTAGTTCTCGGCGATCTGCAACAGCACCGCGTCGAGGAACCCGCCGACCTCACCGGCCCGGATCATGTTGATCATCAGCGGGGGGAAGATCTGCGGGTGCTTGGCCAGCGCCCCGGACAGCGACTGGCCGGTCTCCACCTCGGAGCGGACCTCGCCCAGCGTCGTGGCCAGCTTCTTGTTCTCGGTCTGGTCGGCCAGGATCGTCAGCGCGCGCAGCAGCGACAGCCCCGAGTTGATCATCGTCGCGAACTGCCGCGACATCACGGCGAGGTCCTTGAGGCCGACGTTGCCGCCCCACGGCAGCGTGATCTCCTTGTTCATCCCGGCGCCGGACTCGCGGACGCTGATCGGGGCGTAGCCCATCGCCTTGAGCTTGCCGACGAGCACCGCCTCGTTGGCGGCGTCGAGCTTGCCGGAGGCCAGCTTGCCCGCGCGGTCGCGGACGCTGTACTCGTAGGTCTTGGTCGCTGCCATCGGTGGCTCCCTCTGCTCCGTCGCCGGGCTCAGCCGCGCCCGGTCAGGCGCTGGTAGTCCTCGACGTGGTGGCACTTCTCGAGCCCGTGCTCCCACGTGATCTGGTTGGTGCGCACGAGCTCGGCCAGGTGCTGGTCGAGGGTGTGCATGCCGTGCTGGGCCCCGGCCTGCATCGCGGAGTAGATCTGGTGGGTCTTGCCCTCACGGATGAGGTTGCGGATGCCGGGCGTCGCGATCATGACCTCGGTCGCCACCACCCGGCCGCGCCCGTCGGCCTTCTTGCACAGCGTCTGGCAGACGACGCCCTGGATGGCGCCGGCCAGCTGGGTGCGGACCTGCTGCTGCTGGTGCGCGGGGAACACGTCGATGACGCGGTCGATGGTCTGCGCGGCGTCCTGGGTGTGGAGCGTGCCGAACACCAGGTGACCGGTCTCGGCCGCGGTGAGGGCGACGTGGATGGTCTCCAGGTCGCGCATCTCGCCGACGAGGATGATGTCGGGGTCCTGGCGCAGCACGTGCTTGAGCGCGTTGGCGAAGCTCTGGGTGTCCTCGCCGACCTCACGCTGGTTGACCAGGCAGCTCTTGTGCTGGTGGAGGAACTCGATCGGGTCCTCCACCGTCATGATGTGGTCCTTGCGGGTCCGGTTGGCCTGGTCGACCACGGCGGCGAGCGTCGTGGACTTGCCCGAGCCGGTCGGCCCCGTGACCAGCACCATCCCGCGCGGCAGGCCCGAGAAGTTGTTGACGACCGGCGGGACGCCGAGCTCCTCCAGCGGCTTGATCTCGAACGGGATCAGCCGGAACGCCGCCCCGAGCGACTCGCGCTGGCGGTAGATGTTGACGCGGAAGCGGGCGTGACCGGGCACCGAGTACGAGAGGTCCAGCTCGAGGTTCTGCTCGAACTTCTCGCGCTGCTTCTGGGTGAGGATCGAGTACAGCACCCGCTGGGTGTCGATCGGGGTGAGCTTGGCGTACTCGTCCAGCTGGACCAGCTCGCCCGACAGCCGCATCGCGGGCGACGCGTTGGCGGTCAGGTGCAGGTCGGAGCCGCCCCGCTCCTTGAGGTCGATGAGGACGGCGTTGAGGTCGAACTCCTCGTGGGTGGAGTCGGGCATCGCGACCTCGACCGGGCCGTCCGGCTCCGCGTCGAAGCGGGCCGCGACGGCGCTGAAGTCGCCCTCGATGTCGACGCCGTGACCGGTGTCGTAGTCCTCGACGAACGCCCCGGCGTCACGAACGGCGCTGCGGTAGTCGTCGGTGGCCAGCTCCGAGCCCCGGTAGCCGTCGTCCAGCGGCCCGGGGGCCTCGCCGTAGCCCTCGCGCGGCACGACGCCAGGGGTGTAGACACCGGCCGCGGCGGGCGGCACCAACGGCGCGACGGGGCCGCCGACGTCCTGGTAGCCGCCGGCGGCCGGGCCCGGCGCGAGGTGCGCGCTGCCGTCGAAGGCGTAGCTGTTCGGCTGGTAGCCCTGCTCGCTCACGTGTCATCCCTGCTGTGCTCAGGCCTGCGTCGGTCAGACGGGTGTCCGGTCGGTGCATCGGACGCCACCACGACGTCCTTGAGGCGTGGCCTCACGCGACCACCCGGAGGATCTCGTCGATGGTCGTCACGCCGGCCCGGACCTTGGCCATGCCGTCCTGGCGCAGCGTGGTCATGCCCTGCTCGCGGGCCACGGCGGCGATCTCGGTCGCCGACGCGCGGGTCACGGTGAGGCGCTCGATCTCCTCGGTGACCGACATGACCTCGTGCAGCGCCAGCCGGCCCTTGTAGCCGGTCTTGGAGCAGGCCGGGCAGCCGACCGGGCGCCACAGCGTCGGCACGGGCTCGTCGTCGGGCAGGCCGAAGCGCACCGCGCGCAGCTCCTCCCGCTGCGGCGTGTACTCCTCGGCGCACTTGCTGCACAGCTTGCGGGCGAGGCGCTGGGCCAGCACGGCGTCCAGCGCCGAGCCGACCAGGAACGGCTCGACGTCCATCTCCGTCAGCCGGGTGATGGCCGACGGGGCGTCGTTGGTGTGCAGCGTCGACAGCACCAGGTGGCCGGTGAGCGCGGCCTCGATCGAGATCTGGGCCGTCTCGTGGTCGCGGATCTCGCCCAGCAGCACCACGTCGGGGTCCGAGCGCAGGATCGACCGCAGCGCGGCGGAGAACGTCAGGCCGGCCTTGGGGTTGACCTGCACCTGGTTGATGCCGGGCAGCCGGTACTCCACCGGGTCCTCGACGGTGATGACGTTGATCTCGGGCTTGGAGACCACGTTGAGGGTGGCGTACAGCGTCGTCGACTTGCCCGACCCGGTCGGGCCGGTGACGAGGATCATCCCGTAGGGCTTGACGTAGCTGGTCTCGAACCGGTCCAGGTTCTCGCGGCTGAACCCCAGGTCGGTCAGCGCGAGCCGGGTGTTGGAGTTGTCCAGGATCCGCATGACGATCTTCTCGCCCCACACCGTGGGCAGGGTCGCCACGCGCAGGTCGATCTTGCGGCCGTTGGCGTTGACGGACAGCCGGCCGTCCTGCGGCTTGCGACGCTCCGCGATGTCGATGTCGCTCATGATCTTGAGCCGGCTGGTGACGCCGGACGCGATGGCCTTGGGCGAGCGCATGATCTCGTGCAGCACGCCGTCGATCCGGTACCGGATCCGCAGGGCGTCCTCCCCCGGCTCGACGTGGATGTCGCTGGCCCGGTCCTGGATGGCCTGGGTGATGAGCATGTTGACGTACTTGACGATCGGCGCGTCCTCGACGATCGCGCGGACGTGGGTGAGCTCGTCCTCGAGCTCGTCGGCGTCCATCGCGTTGGTGATGTCGTCCATGTCCGCGTCGGCGCGGCAGTACCGGTCGATGGCGGCCAGCAGGTCGTCGCGGGTGGCGACGATGGGGCGCGCCTCCTTGCCGGTGATCTGTCGGACGTCGTCCAGGGCGAACACGTTGCCCGGGTCGGCCATCGCCAGCAGCAGCCGCCCCTGCTCGTCGAAGCCGATGGGCAGGACCGTGTGCCGGCGCGCGATGGCCGGGTTGAGGACCGCGACGGCGCTGGCGTCGACGGCGTGCTCCGACAGGTCGACGAAGTCCAGCCCGATCTGGCTCGCGAGCGCGGCGACCAGCTGGGCCTCGGTGATGTGGCCCATCTCGACGAGGATCCGTCCCAGCGGCCGTCCGACCCGTTCGTGCTCCTGCCAGGCCTCGTCCAGCTGGGCGGGTTCCACGAGCCGCTCGTCGAGCAGGATGTCGGTGAGCTGCTTCATCGGCCCGCCCGCGTCCCGCACGGCGCGCCTGAGGGAAGGGTCATGCCGGACAGTTCGGCGTGACCGCTACCGGCCTTGACCCCGCAGCAGGATCTCGGGCCGCACCTCGGCCAGCGCCACCCGCATGGGCGCACGGGGGGCCGGACGGCCGGTCATCAGCCGGACCTGCTCCGCGGCCTGGTGCAGCAGCATCAGCGAACCGGGGGCCACCGCTCCCCCGGACCGCTCCCACGCCGCGGCCAGCTGGCTCGGCCAGGGCTCGTAGGCCACGTCCAGCAGCACCCCCACCACACCGGCGGGCAGGGCCGCGGCCACGGCGTCGGTGCTGCCGGCCGGGGTGGTCGAGACGACGACGTCGGCGGCCGCGAGAGCGGCGGCCAGCTCGGGCCGGTCCGGCCAGGGCTGCAGGTCGACGGCGCTGCCGCACCGCTGCGCCGCGGCCAGGACGGCGCCCGCCCGGTTGCGGTCCCTGACGTGGACGACCGGGGCGGGGCAGCCCGTGCGGCGCAGGGCGAGCACGGCCGACGCGGCCGTGGCGCCACCGCCCAGCACGTGGGCGACCGGCAGCCCGCCCGCGGCGGCGCGGGGGTCGACCTCGGCCAGCGCCGCCACCATGCCGTCGACGTCGGTGTTGGCCCCCGCCCGGCGCCCGGCCCGCAGGACGACGGTGTTGCAGGCACCGGTCACCGTCGCGGCCTCGTCCAGCTCGTCGAGCAGCGGCAGGACCGCCTGCTTCAGCGGCATCGTCAGGGACAGGCCCGCCCAGTCGTCGTCCAGCGACGCGACGAAGCCGGGCAGCACCGCCTCGTCGACGTCCACCGCGTCGTACGTCCACCCCGCCAGGCCGAGGGCGGCGTACGCGGCCCGGTGCAGCACGGGTGACAGCGAGTGCGCGACGGGGTGGCCGAGGACCGCCGCCCGGCGGGGGCCCTCCACCCGGCCGACGGCGTCCCGGCCCACGACCTCGTCACTCACGGCTGCTCGTCAACCACAGATGAGCGAGCCGTCCTCGGCGGTGTTCTCGCGCTGCCAGGCGTTGAGCACCTGCACGTTGGCCTGGTGCTCCTCGAAGGTCTCCGCGAACGCCGTCTCCCCCGTGCACAGGTCCGTGGTGACGAAGTACAGCCACGGGCCCGGGGTCGGGGTCACGACGGCCTCGATGGCCTGACGTCCGGGGGACTTGATCGGGCCCGGCGGCAGCCCCGGGAACCGGTAGGTGTTGTACGGGGAGTCCGAGGCGCGCTGCTCGGCGGTGGTCCGGGTGTCGAAGGTCTGGGTGGCGTAGTTGACCGTGGAGTCCAGGCCCAGCGGCTGGTCGATCGCGAGCCGGTTGTCGACGACCTGCGCGACCCGGCCGAAGTCCTCGTCGATGCGGGCCTCGCCCTGCACGAGGCTGGCCTTGGTGAGGACCTCGAGCTGGTTCTCGGGGGCGACCCCCAGCTCGGTGAGCACCTCCTGGCCACGCGCGATCATCTGGTCGACCACCTGCTGGGCGGTGACGTCCTCCGCGAACTGGTAGCCGTCGGGGTACAGGAACCCCTCGGCCGGGTCCACGACCCCCTGAGCGCCGGCGGCGGCCGGGGGCAGCTCGGCGGCGGCGACCGCGGCGGCCAGGTCGGCCCGCGGCAGCCCGGTCCGTTCGGCGAGCCGGTCGAGGATCTGGTCGACGCGCAGGCCCTCGGCGATGACGACGGTGCTGCTGGCCCGGTTGGCGGGGTCCAGCAGGGCGGCGACGGCGTCGACGGCGGGGATCTGCTGCGGCACCGTGTAGGTGCCGGGCTGGACGGAGGTGAACCGCGGGTCGGCGTTGGCGGCCTCGACGAACGCCTCGACGCTGGCGACCACGTCGGCCTCCAGCAGGGTGCGGCCCATCTGCTGGCCGGTGTCGCCGGGGTTGACGACGACCTCGACCGACCCGGTCCCGGCGCCCTCGTAGTCCTCGGCCGCCTCGAACAGCTCGAAGGACTGGAGGTCGCCGATCACGGGGCGCAGCCCCTGGTAGGCGTACCAGCCGGCGACACCCACGACACCGACGGTCAGGACGAGGGCCAGCAGACCGACCCAGCGCGGCCGGCGGCGGCGCGGCGGCACCGGCGCGGCGGCGGGGACGTAGCCGTCGCTGACCGGGTCGCCGAACGCGTCGTGGGCGGGCGGCAGGAAGGGCGCTCCGAAGACGTCGTGCGCCGGCTCGTCCACGTACTCGTCGTGGTGCAGCACCTCGTCGTGGTGCAGCGCCTCGTCGTGGTGCACGACCTCGTCGTGGTGCACGACCTCGTCGTGGTGCACGACCTCGTCGTGGTGCACGACCTCGTCGTGGTGCACCGCCTCGTCCTGGTGCCCGACCTCGTCGGCGTGCTGGTCGAACGGCAGGTCGTGCGGCGGCGGCCCTGGCGCGGCGGCGAACCCGCCGCCGCGGGCGCGCTCGGCCTCGAGGCGTGCCGCGCGGCGCGGGCTGGTGCGACGCAGCTGGTCGAGGTCGGCGCCGGGAAGCACGCCGGCGTCGTCGCCGCCCGCGCCTGCGCCACCGGTGTCCCGGTAGGTCATCCATCGCTCCTGTCGACTGGCCCGCCGGTCGGTGCGACCGGTTCCCCGAGTGCAGTTCTCCCCAGATCGCCCGGTTCCCCGTTGTCGGCCTCCGCATCGAGGACGGTCTGGAGCAGGATCGCGGCGGCCGTCCTGTCGACCACCGTACGGTGCCGGCGCCCGGGCCGCCCAGCAGCGTGGAGCGCCTGGTGCGCCGACGTCGTGGTCAGGCGCTCGTCGAAGAGCAGGACCGGCAGCGGCGCCAGAGCGTCGGCCAGGGTCTGGGTGAACTCCCGGACGCTGGCGGCGGCCGGCCCCTCCCGCCCCGACAGCCCGACCGGCAGACCGACGACGACGTCGTCGACCTCGCGCTCCGCCGCGATGGCGGCGATGGCCCGCAGGTCGGAACCGTCCTTGACGCGCTTCACCGTGTCCAGCGGCACCGCCACCGTGCGGCGGGGGTCGCTCACGGCGACCCCGATCCTCACGGTGCCGACGTCGACGGCCAGGCGGGCTCCCACGGGCTCAGGCCCCGACCGTCCCGGACACCTCGCGCCGGACGGCCGCGAGGGCCTGCTCGACCGCGGCGGGGTCGGTGCCGCCCCCCTGGGCCAGGTCGGGCTTGCCGCCGCCCCCGCCGCCGAGGACCCCGGCCGCCACCTTGACCAGCGCGCCCGCGGCGACCCCGGCCTCACGGGCGGCCTCGTTGGTGGCCACGACCACGAGCGGTCGGCCCTTGGCCACCGCCGTCAGGGCCACGACCGCCGAGGTGGCGCCCAGGCGCTGCCGGACGTCCAGCACCAGCGAGCGGACGTCGTCGCCACCGACCTCTCCGACGTGGGCGGCGACGAACCGGGTGCCGGCCAGGTCCTCGGCCGCGGCGACCAGGGAGGGCGCGGCCTGCAGGACCTTCTCGCCCTGCAGCCGCTGCAGCTCCTTCTCGGCCTCGCGGAGCCGCGTGACGATCTGCTCGACGCGCTCGGGCACCTCGTCGGGGCGGACCTTGAGGGCGTCGGTGACGCTGGCCAGCAGCACGTGCTCCCGGGCCAGGTGGGCGTAGGCGTCGACCCCGACCAGGGCCTCGACGCGCCGGACCCCGGCGCCGATGCTCGCCTCGCCCAGCAGGGTGACCACGCCGAGCTGGCCGGAGCGCTCGACGTGGGTACCGCCGCACAGCTCGCGGGCCCAGTCGCCGACCGACACCACGCGGACCGCGTCGCCGTACTTCTCGCCGAACAGGGCCATCGCCCCGGCGGCCCGCGCCTGCTCCTGGGTCATGATCTCGGCGCTGACCTCGAGGTCGTCCGCGAGCAACGTGTTGACCCGCTGCTCCACGTCGCGCAGGACCGTCGGCGGCACCGGGCCGGAGGAGCTGAAGTCGAAGCGGAACCGGCCCGGTGCGTTCTCCGAGCCGGCCTGGGTCGCCGTCTCGCCGAGGGCCTCGCGGATCGCCTTGTGCACCATGTGGGTCGCGGTGTGGGCGCGGCTTATGGACCGCCGGCGCTCCAGGTCGACCTCGGCGCGCACGACGTCGCCCACGACGACCTCGCCGTCGGTGACCCGGCCACGGTGCACGACCAGGCCGGTGATGGGGCTCTGCACGTCGACCACGTCGACGCTCGCGCCCGATGACGTGCGGACGGTGCCCGCGTCGGGGAGCTGCCCGCCGCCCTCGGCGTAGAAGGGCGTGCGGTCCAGGACCAGCTCGACGTCGGCGCCCTCGGCGGCGGCCGGGACGGACGCCCCGTCGACCAGCAGCCCGACGACGGTGGCGTCGCCCGTGGTCGTCTCGTAGCCGGTGAACGTCACCGGGCCGCCCGCGGCGTCGGCCACCGAGCGGTAGACGCTGGTGTCGACGCCACCGGTCTTCTTGGCCCGGGCGTCGGCGCGGGCGCGCTCCCGCTGCTCGCCCATCAGCCGCCGGAACCCGTCGGCGTCGACGGCCAGGCCCTGCTCGGCCGCCATCTCCAGCGTCAGGTCGATCGGGAAACCGTACGTGTCGTGCAGCGCGAACGCCTCCTCCGCCGACACCGAGCGACGCCCCTGGGCGCGGGTGCCGTCGGCCGCCGCGGTGAACCGGGCGGTGCCGGAGTCCAGGGTGCGCCGGAACGCCTCCTCCTCGGCGTAGGCGATGGTGGAGATCCGACCGAAGTCGGAGCGCAGCTCGGGGTAGGAGCGGCTCATCCGCTCCATGCTCACCGGCAGCAGCTCGGGCAGGACCGGGGTCTGCACGCCCAGCAGCCGCATCGCCCGCACGGCGCGACGGACGAGGCGGCGCAGCACGTAGCCGGCGCCCTCGTTGCCGGGACGGACACCGTCACCGATGAGCATGAGCGCGCTGCGGACGTGGTCGGCCACCACCCGCAGCCGGACGTCGGTCTCGTGCGCGGCGGTCTGCTCGGGCGAGCCGTCGGTCACGTCGTGCCCGCCGACGGTCCCGGCGCCGTAGGTGACCCCGGCCAGGGCGGCCGCCCGGTCCAGCACGGGGCGGATCTCGTCGATCTCGTACATGTTCTCGACGCCCTGCAGCAGCAGCGCGACCCGCTCCAGGCCCATCCCCGTGTCGATGTTCTTGCTGGGCAGCTCGCCGAGGACGCGGAACTCCTCCTTGCTGCGGACCTGGTCGATCTCGTACTGCATGAAGACGAGGTTCCACACCTCGAGGTAGCGGTCCTCGTCGGCCACCGGGCCGCCGTCGACGCCGTAGGCCGGACCGCGGTCGACGTAGATCTCCGAGCAGGGACCGGCGGGCCCGGGCTGCCCGGTCGACCAGTAGTTGTCGGTGCGGCCGCGGCGCTGGATCCGCTCCGGCGGCAGCCCGGCCACCTCCTGCCACAGGCCGTAGGCCTCGTCGTCCTCCTCGTACACCGTCGCCCACAGCAGCTCGGGGTCGAAGCCGTACCCGCCGTCGTCCTGGCTGGTCGTGAGCAGGTCCCAGGCGAACCGGATCGCGTCGGCCTTGAAGTAGTCGCCGAAGCTGAAGTTGCCGTTCATCTGGAAGAACGTGCCGTGCCGGGTGGTGCGGCCTACCTCCTCGATGTCGAGGGTGCGCACGCACTTCTGCACGCTGGTGGCCCGGGTGTAGGGCGGGGTCTCCCGACCGGTCAGGTACGGGATGAACGGCACCATGCCCGCCACGGTGAACAGCAGCGACGGGTCCGGCGAGACCAGTGACGCGCTGGGCACGACGGTGTGGCCGCGGTCGGCGAAGAACGACAGCCACCGGCGGCGGATCTCGGCGGTCTCCATCAGGGGGTCCTCTCACGGGCCCACGACAAGGCGGGCCGGGTGATCGTGCGGGGAAGGATGGGTGGGCGGTCAGCCCGCCCGACGGTCCTCGTGGCGCTGCGTGGGGTGGGCCAGCAGGTCACGGGCCTCGTCCGGGTCGATGCCACCGGTCTCGACGTCGACGCCCAGGGCGCTGCGCAGCAGGTCCTCGCGCTCGGCGGCGTTCTCGCGGACCGCGGCGGCGAAGTCGGCGACGTCGTCGGCCAGCCGACGGACCTGACCGCTCAGGCCCTGGGACGCCTTGCTGCCGACGGCCCCGGCGAACCGGGCCCCGGCGTCGGCGACGGACTCCGGGGTGGCGCGGCGCAGGGAGCCCGTCACCTTGCGGACCACGACGACACCCGCGACGGCACCGGCCACGGCCCAGAGGGCGCGGCTCACCGGGCCCGCCGTCCGGCGCGACGGCCGCTGCGGGCCCCGGTGACGGCCTGGCGCACGCCGTAGCTGAACGCGGCGACCCGGATGATCGGGCTGCCCAGCGTCGCGGCGAACAGCGCCGTCAGGGCCGACACGTTGGTGGTGGTCGAGGCCACGTTGGTGGTGATCACGTCGACCTTGCCCAGCTGGGCGTTGGTCTGCTCGACCGTGGTCGTCACGCCTGCGATCAGCGGGGTGGTCTCGTTCGACAGGTTGCGGACGGTGATCCGGGCCTCGTCGATCAGCGAGCCGAGCTTGACCAGCGGCACGGCGAGCGCGCCGACGAGCAGCACGAACGCGATGGCCGCGATCAGCCCTGCGACATCTCCAGCAGACATGTCGGGGACCCTACCTGCTGGACCGCCGCCCCAGCAGCGCGCGCAACCGCTGCAGCCGCTCCCCCAGCCGGGCCTCGACGCCCCGGTCGGTGGGTCGGTAGTACTCCGCGGCGACGAGGTCGTCCGGCAGGTACTGCTGCGCGGCGACGCCGTGGGGCTCGTCGTGGGCGTAGCGGTAGCCCTGCCCGTGGCCCAGCTTCTGCGCGCCGGCGTAGTGGGCGTCGCGCAGGTGCGCCGGCACCCCGACGCCCTTGCCGGCCCGGACGTCGGCGATGGCGGCGTCGATCGCCAGGTAGGCGGCGTTCGACTTGGGGGCGGTCGCCAGGTGCACGACGGCCTGGCCCAGGACGATCCGGGCCTCCGGCATCCCGATCAGCGCGACGCACTGGGCCGCGGCCACGGCGGTCTGCAGCGCGGACGGGTCGGCCATGCCGATGTCCTCCGACGCGCTGATCATCAGGCGACGGGCCACGAACCGGGGGTCCTCGCCCGCCTCGAGCATCCGGGCCAGGTAGTGCAGCGCGGCGTCGACGTCGCTGCCACGCACCGACTTGATGAGGGCGCTGGCCACGTCGTAGTGCTGGTCGCCCTCGCGGTCGTAGCGGACCGCCGCCACGTCCACCGCCGCCTCGGCGTCCTCCAGGGCCACCACGACCGGCCGGTCGGCGTCCGCCCCGTCGGCGTCCGTCCCGTCAGTGCCCGTCCCGTCAGTGCCCGCCCCGTCAGCGCCCGCCCCGTCAGCGCCCGCGCTCTCGGCGCCCGCGCTCTCGGCGCCCGCGCTCTCGGGCGCCTCGCCCGCCTCGTGCGCCGTGCGGGCCAGCGCCGCCCCCGCCGCCGCCTCCAGGATCGTCAGCGCGCGGCGGGCGTCACCACCGGCCAGACGGACCAGGTGCTCCCGCGCCGGCCCGGACAGCTCGACCCGCCCACCGAGCCCACGCGGGTCGGTGAGGGCCCGGGCCAGCAACCCGTCCACGTCGTCGTCGGTCAGCGGCCGCAGCGTGAGCACCAGCGAGCGCGACAGCAGGGGCGACACCACCGAGAACGACGGGTTCTCCGTGGTGGCCGCGACCAGCGTCACCAGCCGGTTCTCCACCGCCGGGAGCAGGGCGTCCTGCTGCGAGCGGCTGAACCGGTGGATCTCGTCGATGAACAGCACCGTCTCGGACTGCTCGAGGCCGTCGCGGGCGTGGCGGGCGTCGTCGATGACCGCACGGACGTCCTTCACCCCCGCCGTCACCGCCGACAGCTCGCGGTAGCGGCGACCCGGCACCGAGGCGACCAGGTGGGCGATGCTCGTCTTGCCCACCCCGGGCGGCCCCCACAGCACGACCGAGCTCGGCCCGATCCTGTCCGCCCCGGATCGCGGCTCCACCAGACGACGCAGCGGCGAGCCGGGGGCCAGCAGGTGCTGCTGGCCGACGAGCTCGTCGACCCGACCGGGTCTCATCCTGACCGCGAGCGGCAGGGCGGGGTCAGCTGAGGCGTCCACTGCTGCCAACCTATCGGTGTGCCTGCCCCTGCCAGCCCGCCCCGTCCTGTCGGTGCGCCCCGTCCCGTCGGTCTGCTCGGCCGCCTCGGTGGTCTGGTCGGCCACCATCCCTGGGTCACCCTGCTGGTCTGGCTGACGGTCGCGGCGAGCGCGTTCACGCTGGCCAGCGGTGGTTTCGGCAACCAGTCCCTGTTCGACCGACTGACCTCCGGCGAGCCGACGGTGCCCGGGGAGTCGCTGACCGCGACCGAGCGCATCGCCGAGGCGTCGGACTCCGGGGCCGTGCTGACGGCCCTGCTGCGAGACGTGGACCCCGCCGACCCGGCCCTGGCCGGGCTGGTCGGCGACGCGCGGGCCGACCTGTCCGAGGTCGACGGCGTCACGTCCGTCGCGGACCCGTTCGCGTTCGCCCCGGAGGACCCGCGCGCCCTGGCCTACGTGTCGACCGAGGGGGACGCGGTCGTCGTCGTGGTGGTCCCGGCCGACGACGTCGCCGAGGCGGACGCGGAGGCGGCGGTGGAACGGCTCGAGCAGCTCGTCGTCGACGTCGAGGCCGACCTGCCCGGCAGCAGCGGCACGGTCGGCGGCGTCGACCAGCTGATCGAGGCCATCACCGGCCAGGTCGAGGAGGACCTGCGCAGCGGCGAGCTGATCGCGCTGCCCTTGTCGCTGGCCGTCATGGTGTTCGTGTTCGGCGGGTTCCTCGCCGCGGGCATCCCCATCGTCGGGGCCGTCGCGTCGGTCGCCGCGGCGCTGGCCAGCCTGCTGGGCTTCTCCTACCTGGTGGACATCGACTCCTCCGTGGTCAGCATCCTCACGGTGCTGGGGCTGGGCCTCAGCATCGACTACGGCCTGCTCATCGTGTCCCGCTACCGCGAGGAGGCCCGCCGCCGCCCGGGAGACCTTCCCGTCGACGCACGGGTGCCCGGGCACCGACACCGGCACAGCGCCCGCGAGCAGCGGGTCGACGCCCTGCGCCGCACCATGTCGACCGCGGGCCGCACCGTCATGTTCTCCGGCATCACGGTCGCGCTGAGCCTGTCCGGGCTGCTGCTCTTCGAGGCGTCGATCCTGCGGGCCGTCGGCGCGGCCGGGCTCAGCGTCGTCGTCGTGGCGCTGCTCGTGGCCCTGACCCTGGTGCCGGCGCTGCTGGCCGCGGGCGGGGACCGGCTGCTGCGTCCCGGCCTGCTGCGACGCGTCCCCGGGCTGGGGCGGCTGTCGACGGCCTTCGGCGACGTCCCGCCACCGACGGGGTTCTTCTCCGGCCTGGCCGCCTGGACCCAGCGCCGGCCGTGGCTGGTCGCGGGGGCGACCACCGCGGTCCTCGCCCTGCTGACCGTGCCGGCGCTGGACATGCAGCTGCGCTCCTCGGGCACGGCCCTGCTGCCCGCGGGCAACGAGCAGCGGGAGCTGTTCGACACCCTGGACGCGGACTTCCCCGCGCTGTCGGCGCCGGATGTCACCGTGGTCCTGGAGTCCACCGACGAGGCCGTGGTCGCCGACCTGGTGGCGCAGGTCGAGGACCTGGCCGACGTCGACGCGGTCCGCCCCCCGCAGGTGCTGGACGGCATCTCCGTGGTCGACGTCGACCTGGCCGTCGAGGACTCCTCCTCGGCGCAGGCGCTGGAGGTCATCGAGGAGGTCCGGGCGCTGGACGTGGGCGCCGAGACGTACGTGACCGGGCTCGCCGCGTCGCTGGACGACTTCACCGCGTCGCTGCTGCGCGACGCCCCGCTGGCGATCGGTGTCGTGGTGCTGGCCACGTTCGTGCTGCTGTTCCTCATGACGGGCTCCCTGCTGATCCCGGCCAAGGCGCTGGTCCTCAACGTGCTGTCGCTGGGGGCGTCGTTCGGGGTGCTGGTGCTGGTGTTCCAGGACGGCTGGGGCGAGGAGCTGCTCGGCTTCACGTCGACGGGCGGCATCGAGGCGTTCATCCCGCCGCTGGTCCTGGCCCTGGGCTTCGGCCTCGCGATGGACTACGAGGTGTTCCTGCTGGCCCGGATCAAGGAGCTGCGCGACTCCGGGATGGGCAACGACGAGGCCGTCGCGGCCGGGCTGCAGCGGTCCGGGCGCATCATCACCTCGGCCGCGCTCATCATCGTCATCGTGTTCGCGGGCTTCGTCACCGGTGAGCTGCTCATCATCAAGCAGACCGGGGTCGCGCTGGCCACGGCCGTGGCCATCGACGCGACCCTGGTCCGGATCCTGCTCGTGCCCGCGACCATGACCCTGCTCGGGGAGTGGAACTGGTGGGCGCCGCGGCCGCTGCGACGCCTGCACGAGCGGATCGGGGTCAGCGAGTGACCGGTGCCGCCCCGGGGCGCCTGGTCGGACGGTCGTGGCGCGAGGCCGTCGTGGCGTCGGGCCGCGACGCCTACGTCACCCACCACCTGGCGCCGGCCGCGGTCCGCGAGGTCCGCTCCGGCGAGGGGTGGTGGGCGGTGGGGTACGCGCCGACGTCCTACTTCTCCCGCGGGGGGTTGCACGTGGGCGGGGACGTGGCCCGCGTCGGCGAGGTCGTCGAGGACCTGTGCCGGGCGCTCCGGCCCCACGAGGTGACGGTCGACGCCGCCGTACCCCTGCCGTTCGCGCACCCGGAGCACGGCTCGCTGTGGGCCTGGCTGCACACCACCTCAGCGCTGCCGATCGTGCCGGGTGAGGACCGGGTGCGCTGGGACCCCGACCCCGTACGCCTGGACGAGCTCCTGGACGAGGCCAACCCCGACGCCTACGTCCGACCGGGCAGCCCCGGCGCCCGGTCGTGGGCCGCGGTCGCCGACGAGGACGGCCGGCTGCTGGCCTGCGGCGCCGTCACCGAGCACACCCCCGGGGTGCCGCACCTGTCGAGCATCGCCGTGTCACCGGCGGCCCGCCGGCAGGGCCTCGGTGCGGCCCTCACGGTGGGCATGACCCGGCGGCTGCTGCGCACCGCCCCGGCCGTCAGCCTGGCGCTGTGGTCCGGCAACACCGTCGCCCGGGCCCTCTACGACCGCATCGGCTTCACGGGCGGCCACGACTACGCCACCCGCGAGCTCCCCGCCTAGTCCTGCCCAGCCCATCCCGCCGTGGCCGTCCCGCCCCGCCCGTCCTGCCCCGCCCGTCCTGCCTGGCACACGTTGTGGTCGCGATCCACGCCCTTCGAGGCCCATTTCACGACCACTGCGTGTGCCACCCGGCCAGCCGGACCAGCCCGGCCGGCCCGGCCAGCCGGGCCGGCCCGGGTCAGGCCTTGGGCTCCGGCTTGGCGTCGATGCCGGCCTCCTTGCGCTGCAGGGCGCTGATGGGGGCCGGGGCGCCGGTCAGCGGGTCGTGACCGCCACCGGACTTGGGGAACGCGATGACCTCGCGCAGCGAGTCCGCGCCGGCCAGCAGCATGACGATCCGGTCCCAGCCGAACGCGATGCCGCCGTGGGGCGGGGCGCCGAACTTGAACGCGTCGAGCAGGAACCCGAACTTCTCCTGGGCGGCGTCGGCGTCGATGCCCATGATCGAGAACACCCGCTCCTGGACGTCGCGGCGGTGGATACGGATCGACCCGCCGCCGATCTCGTTGCCGTTGCAGACGATGTCGTAGGCGTAGGCCAGGGCGCGACCGGGGTCGGAGTCGAAGCTGTCGAGGAACTCCGGCTTGGGTGACGTGAACGCGTGGTGCACGGCGGTCCACTCCCCCGCGCCGACCGCGACGTCGCCCGCGGCGGTGGCCGATGCGGACGACTCGAACATGGGGGCGTCGACGACCCAGACGAACGACCACGCCTTGCCGCCGGGCGCCGCGGCGTCGGCCGCGTCGATCAGGCCGGTGCGGCGGGCGATCTCCACCCGCGCCGCACCGAGCAGGGCGCGGGCCTCCGGCACGGCACCCGCGCCGAAGAACACGCAGTCGCCCGCCGAGGCGCCGACGTGCGCGACGAGGCCGTCCCGCTCGGACTCGGACAGGTTCTTCGCCACCGGACCGCCCAGCGTGCCGTCCTCGGCGACCAGCACGTAGGCCAGCCCCTTGGCGCCCCGCTGCTTGGCCCACTCCTGCCACGCGTCGAGCACCTTGCGGGGCTGCCCGGCGCCGCCGGGCATGACGACGGCGCCGACGTGGCCGCCGGAGGCCTTCTGCTGGAACACCCGGAACGGGGTGTCGGCGAAGTAGTCGGTGCAGTCGACCAGCTCCAGGCCGAAGCGCAGGTCGGGCTTGTCGGTGCCGAAGCGCGCCATGGCGTCGGCGTAGGTCATCCGCGGGACGTCACCGATCTCGTGGCCGACGAGCGCCCACAGCGCCCGCAGCACGTCCTCGCCGATCGCGATGACGTCGTCCTGCTCGACGAAGCTCATCTCGACGTCGAGCTGGGTGAACTCCGGCTGCCGGTCGGCACGGAAGTCCTCGTCGCGGTAGCAGCGGGCGATCTGGTAGTACCGCTCGAGCCCGCCGACCATGAGCAGCTGCTTGAACAGCTGGGGGCTCTGCGGCAGCGCGTAGAACGAGCCGGGCGCCAGGCGGGCCGGCACGACGAAGTCGCGGGCCCCTTCGGGGGTGGAGCGGGTGAGCGTGGGCGTCTCGACCTCGACGAAGCCCTGGTCGTCCAGGACGGTGCGGGCGGCCTTGTTGACCTCGCTGCGCAGGCGCATCGCGGCGGCGGGGCCGGGGCGGCGCAGGTCCAGGTAGCGGTGGCGCAGCCGCGCCTCCTCGCCCACCTCGACGTGCTCGTCGACCTGGAACGGCAGCGGGTCCGCGGGGCTCAGCACCTCGAGCTCGTCGACGTCGACCTCGATCTCGCCGGTGGGCAGGGCCGGGTTCTCGTTGCCCTCGGGGCGGCGGCGGACCGTGCCGGACACCTTGACGCAGTACTCGTTGCGCAGCTCGTGCGCCCCGGAGGACTCGATGGTCTCGTCGCGGACGACCACCTGGACCACGCCGGACGCGTCACGCAGGTCGATGAACGCGACCCCACCGTGGTCGCGACGGCGCGCGACCCAACCGGTGAGGGTGACGGCGGTGCCGGTCTCGGAGGCGCTCAGGGCGCCTGCCGTGTGGGTGCGAAGCACGGGGGAGGTCCTCTGTCTTCTCGGGGCTGACGGGCTCCCGGGAGTCTAGGTGCTCGGCGCGTCCGTGCCGCGCGGGGCGGGACGGTAGGTCGGGTGCATCGGCCAGGGGCTGTCGACCGGGCGCAGCGTCGACCAGCCGGCCCGGCGGGCGGCGTCGGCGGCCAGCAGCGCAATGACGGCGCCCGGGTTCTGGATCCGCCCCGCCAGGACGTCCGCCACCGCCTCGTCCAGCGGCACCCAGGCCGTGATGATGCCGGCCTCCTCGTTCTCGCGGGTGAACCGCTCGGTCTCGGGCACCACCTGCACGTCGCGGGCCAGGAACACCCGCTGGGCCTCGTCGGAACCACCCGGGGAGTTGAGGAAGTCCACGAGCAGGTCGTAGCGGCCCGCCCGCAGGTCGACCTCCTCCCACAGCTCGCGCTCCGCCGCCAGCAACGGCTCCTCGCCGTCCAGGTCCAGCAGCCCGGCCGGCAGCTCCCAGAGCTCGTGCCGGACGGGGTGGCGGTACTGCCGCAGCAGCAGGACCCGCTCGTCGTCGTCCATGGCCAGGACGCTCACCGCGCCCGGGTGCTCCAGGTACTCCCGACGGACCGTGACGGGGTCGACGTCCTGCCCCTCGGGCGGCTCGAGGGTGAAGTCGTCCGCCACGACGTCCCACTTCATGCCCTCGACGAGACGCTCGCGGCCGGTCACCGGGCGCGGCGCGTACCGGTCCTGCGGCACCTCAGGCGCCCGCGACGGACGCGGCGGCGGTGGTCGACCGGTCCGTGGCCCCGTCGGCCCCGTCGTCCAGGTCGGCGTGCTGCATCTGCGCCTCGTCCAGGTCGAGCCGCTCCTCGGCCTGCCGCTGCAGCGCCGCCGCGACCAGCCCGGCGAACAGGGGGTGGGCCCGGGTGGGCCGGGACCGGAACTCGGGGTGGGCCTGCGTGCCGACGTAGAACGGGTGGACCTCGCGGGGCAGCTCGACGAACTCGACCAGCGCGCCGTCCGGGCTCGTGCCGGAGAACACCAGCCCCGCCTCGGCGAGCCGCCCGCGGTAGGAGTTGTTGACCTCGTAGCGGTGCCGGTGCCGCTCCACGCAGGTGGTCGCGTCGTAGACGCCCGCGACGACGCTGCCCTCGGTGAGCCGGGCCGTGTAGGAACCCAGCCGCATCGTCCCGCCCAGGTCCCCGGCCCCGGCCACGATGTCCTGCTGCTCGGCCATGGTCGCCACCACCGGGTGGCTGGTGTCGGGGTCGAACTCCGAGCTGCTGGCGTCCTCCAGGCCCAGGACGGTGCGGGCGTACTCGATGACCATGCTCTGCAGGCCCAGGCACAGCCCCAGCGTGGGGACCCGGTTCTCCCGCGCCCACCGCAGCGTGCCGAGCTTGCCCTCGATGCCCCGGATGCCGAACCCGCCCGGGACGCACACCGCGTCGACGCCCTCCAGCGCGCGTCGGGCTCCCTCGGGGGTGTCGCAGCTGTCCGACGGCACCCAGCGCAGCCGGACCCGCGCGTCGTTGGCGAAGCCACCCGCGCGCAGCGCCTCGGTGACCGACAGGTAGGCGTCGGGCAGGTCGGTGTACTTGCCGACGAGGGCGATCTCGACCTCGTGGGCGGGGTGGTGGACGGTACGCAGCAGCTCGTCCCACTGGGTCCAGTCCACGTCCCGGAAGGGCAGGCCGAGCCGGCGCACGACGTAGGCGTCCAGGCCCTCGGCGTGCAGCACCTTGGGGATGTCGTAGATGGAGGGCGCGTCGATGGCGGCCACGACCCCGTCGAGGTCGACGTCGCAGGAGTTGGCGATCTTGCGCTTGACCGAGTCCGGGATGTAGCGGTCGGCCCGGCAGACGATGGCGTCGGGCTGGATGCCGATGCTGCGCAGCGCGGCCACGGAGTGCTGGGTCGGCTTGGTCTTCTGCTCCCCCGACGGCCCGATGTACGGCACGAGGGACACGTGGACGAAGAACACGTCGTCGCGGCCGACGTCCTGGCGCACCTGGCGGGCGGCCTCCAGGAACGGCAGCGACTCGATGTCGCCGACCGTGCCGCCGATCTCGGTGATGATCACGTCGACGTCGGAACCGGCCTTGGCCCGCATCCGGGCCTTGATCTCGTCGGTGATGTGCGGGATGACCTGCACCGTGTCGCCCAGGTACTCCCCGCGGCGCTCCTTGGCGATGACGGCGGAGTACACCTGCCCGGTCGTCACGTTGGCCGCGGCGTCCAGGTCGATGTCCAGGAACCGCTCGTAGTGCCCGATGTCCAGGTCGGTCTCGGCGCCGTCCTCCGTGACGTACACCTCGCCGTGCTGGAACGGGTTCATCGTCCCGGGGTCGACGTTGAGGTAGGGGTCCAGCTTCTGCATGACCACCCGCATGCCCCGGGCCCGCAGGAGCCGGCCCAGGCTCGAGGCGGTCAACCCCTTGCCCAGGGACGATGCGACGCCCCCGGTGACGAATATCTGCTGAGTGACCGCGCGCTCCACCACGGACCTCGACGCTATCAGTCGGCCGGGTCCACCGGGTGCCGCCGCGGCCGGGTGGGGCGGGCCGCGCAGGCCTCGGCGTAGGAGTCGAGGACGTCCGCGGCCACGTCGTCCTCGTCCGGCATGGCCCGGGCGCGGGCCCCGGCGGCCTCGGCCAGGGCCTCGGCGCGGACCGGGTCGCTGAGCAGCAGGGCCACCTCGACGGCGAACGCCTCCAGGTCGTCCCCCGGCACCAGGACGCCGGTGTCGCCCAGCACGTCCGGGACGCCGCCGACGGCGGTGGACACCACGGGCAGGTGGGCGTGCATCGCCTCCTGGACCGACAGGGCGGGCGCCTCCCACCGCGACGTCAGGACGAACACGTCCGAGGCGTGCATCAGGGCCGCGATGTCGTCCCGGGCGCCGAGCAGCCGCACGGGCAGCCGCTCCTCGGCGATGGTCCGCCGCAGCCGGGCGACGACCGGCCCCGGCCCGACCCCGACCACCAGCACCTCCGGCGCGGGGTGCAGACCCCGCCAGCGGGCGGAGGCGTCCAGCAGCAGGTCGTGGTTCTTCTGCGGCACGATGCGCCCGACCGTCAGGATCCAGGGGACGTCGGCGTCCATCCCCAGCTCCCGGGCCAGGCCCGCCCGCACCTCGTCCCGCGGTCGGGTCGGCGGGTCCACCGCCGGCGCCGAGACCGGTGACAGCCGGGCCCGACGGGCACCCAGCGCCTGCGCCCGTCCCAGCAGGTCGGCGCTGGGGGCCAGGGTGACGTCGCTGGAGCGCGCGACC
The DNA here is from genome assembly GCF_051216895.1 of Aquipuribacter aurantiacus. Classification (NCBI taxonomy): domain Bacteria; kingdom Bacillati; phylum Actinomycetota; class Actinomycetes; order Micrococcales; family Intrasporangiaceae; genus Aquipuribacter; species Aquipuribacter aurantiacus. Next base: position 10,762 of record NZ_JBPKAO010000010.1, on the reverse strand, counting down.
AGCCTCTCCCCCGCCCCCAGGGCCATCCGGCCGCTGTCACCGGGGTAGGGCGACGAGTGCCAGGTGGTGACCAGCGCGGGCCTGGGCCGCAGCGTCCGCACCGCCAGGGCGGCCACCGCCCCGGCGCGGAAGCCGTGGGCGTGGACCACGTCGGTGCCGTGGGCCCGCAGCGCGACGCGCAGGGTGGTCGCGGCCGCGAGGTCGTGCACCGGGCGGACGTCCTCCCCGAGCGGCAGGACGATGCCGCGGGCGTCGACGTCGACGACGTCGCCGAACGCCGCCAGGACGGCCCGGGACCCCGCCAGGCGGACGTCGACGCCGGCCAGCAGCAGCCGTCGCACCAGGCCGCGCACGTGGACGCGGACGGTCTTGGTCGGTGAGGACAGCACGACGACCGCGCGCGGGTAGGCCCGGCTGTCGTCGCTCGTCGGCACTGCCTGGACCTCCGTGACCGGCCGGGTCGAGCCGCCGACGGGCCCCGGGACGGGCTCGGGGTGCTCCACGTGTGGGGGAGACCGTAACGACCTCGTGGCGGCGTCGGCGCACGGCCCCACCAGCCCGGTCCCGACGCCCCCCGGTCCGAGCGGTGGACCCCACGTCGAGCGGGGACTCAGCCGCCGGAGGAGGCCCCGCCCGGCAGCCCCCAGCCGCGAGCCGCTTCGGCCACGGCCGCGAGCTGCTCCTGACCCCACGGGGTCGCGGCGGCCACCGACGCCACGACGACCAGGCCCGCCAGCACGAGCAGCAGGACGAGCGCCCAGGACCGGCGGGGCTGGTGCAGCCGCGCCACCGTGGCTGCGTCGACGACCGCGCTGCCGGCCCGCAGCCGGGTCAGGAACGAGCTGGCCGAACCGGCACGACCGCGGTCCAGGAACTCCTCCAGCGTGGCCGGGGAACCGACCATGACGACGGGGTCGGCCCCGTTGGCGTGGGCCAGCAGCACCGCGGTGTCCTCCGTGGTCAGGCGGGAGCAGAACCTCGTCGACCCCGGGTCGGGCGACGGGGCCGGCCGCACGTCGTCCTCACCCGGGCGGCAGTGCACGACCACGTGGGCCCCGGACGACAGCCCGGCGACCCCGATCGAGGTGCCGTCGGCGGCGTCGGCGTCGGTGATGACGAGGTCCGGGCGCAGACCGGCCTCGACCAGTGCGTCGGCGCCGCCCTCGACGCCGACGAGCACCGGTCGCCGCTCGGTGATGAAGGACCGCAGCCGCCGCAGGTCCTCGGCGTACCCGAAACCGCGCACGACCACGACGACCGGACGCCCGGCGAGGCGCACCGGGACCTCGGGGACGCCCGTGCCCTCCAGCAGGAGGTCCCGCTCGACGTCGAGCACCTGGGCCGTGCTCTCGGCGAAGGCCTCCAGCTGGGCCGCCATGCCGCGCGAGGCCTGCTCGACGGCCAGGCGGACGGTGTCACGGTCCTGCACCCGCCCCTGCAGCGGCACCTCGGTGTCCACCCACCGGTCCCGGCCCGCCCCGACCATCACCCGGCCCTGGTCGACGCGCACCGTGGTCCCGTCGGTGAGGGTCGTCGTCAGGTGCGGACCGAGCCGGTCCACCAGCAGGACGCCGGCTTCCAGGAGCAGCTCGGGACCGCGGTGCGGGTACCGCGCGGACGTGCTGCTGCCCGCGAGCAGGACCGCGGACGGCCCGGTGTCGAGCAGCCGTTGGGCGGTCCGGACGTCCAGGTGGGGCAGGTCGAGCACGGCCACGTCACCGGAGCGCCACCGCCCGCCGGGCAGGTGCCCGGGCTCGGCGACGCGGGCGGTGCCGACGACACCGGACTCGTCACGCTGCTGACGTCGCCGTCCCAGGAGGGTCCTCATCGTTCGAGGGTGTCACGGCCCCTGGCGGGAGGCGGGTGTGCGCTGCGGCGCGTCGCGCATCGAGGCGGCGGTGTCCAGCAGCTCCTGGGCGTGCGCGGCGGCGGTGCTCGACGTGCCCAGGCCCGCGAGCATCCGGGCGATCTCCTGGACGCGGTCGACGCCGTCGACCGCGGCGACGTCGGACACGGTCCCGGTGCCGTCGTCGGCCTTGGTGACGACCAGGTGGTGGTCGGCGAACGCCGCCACCTGGGGCAGGTGGGTGACCACGACGACCTGGCCGCCACCCGCGAGACGGGCCAGCCGCCGACCGATCTCCACCGCGGCCTCGCCACCGACACCGGAGTCCACCTCGTCGAAGACGTAGGTGCCGACCGGGGCGTCGGCCGTGGTGACCACCTCGATGGCCAGCATGACGCGCGACAGCTCGCCGCCGGAGGCCGAGCGGGCCAGCGGCCGCGGCTCGGCCCCGGAGTGCGAGGCCAGCAGGAAGACCACGTCGTCGGCGCCGTCGGGGCCGGGCTCGGTGGACCCGACCCGGACCTGGACCCGCGCCCGGGCCAGCGCCAGGGACGACAGCTCGCCGGTCACGGCCTGCGACAACCGCTCCGCCGCCGAGCAGCGGGAGCCGTGCAGCTCCGCGGCGAGCCGCTGCAGCTCGGCCCCGGCGTCGTCGGCCTGCCGGCGGAGCCGCTGCGGGAGCCCGTCGTCGTCCAGCTCGTCGAGCCGGGTGCGGGACCGCTGGGCCCACGCCGCGGCGGCCTCCAGGTCGCCGTGGGCGCGCAGCAGCGGCGTCAGGTCGTTGCGGCGGGCGTCGACGTCGGCGAGGCGGCCCGGGTCCGCGTCGATGCCGGAGGCGTACCCGGCCAGGTCCGTGCCCAGGTCGGTGGTCAGGTACGTGAGCTCGGCCAGCCGGTCGGCGAGCTCGGCGGCCCGCTGGTCGTGCTCGCGGACCGCCTCCAGCGCGGTGCGCGCGGCGGCGAGCAGCCCCTGCGCGCCCGGGGTCGTCGCCTCGTCGTCGCCGGCGACGGCCTCCAGGGCGTCGTGCCCGGCCCGCTGGAGCTCGTCGGCGTGGGCGAGCCGCTCCCACTCCTCGTGCAGCTCGGCGTCCTCGCCCGGCAGCGGCTGCACCCGGTCGTAGTCCGTCAGGGCCAGCCGCAGCATCTGGGCCTCCTGCGCCCGCTCCCGCGCGGCGGCCTCGACCTGTCCCAGCTCGCCCAGCAGGCGGCGGTGCTCGGACCAGGCCTCGCGGTAGCGCTGGAGCAGGTGGGCGTGCTCGGGCCCGGCGTAGGCGTCCAGGAGCGAGCGCTGGTGGCTGGTCGAGCGCAGCCGGAGCTGGTCGGACTGGCCGTGGACGGTCACCTCCTGCTCGGTGACGGCCCCCAGCACGGACACCGGCACCGCGCGCCCGCCCGCCCAGGCGCGGGCCCGGCCGTCGGCGGGGACGGATCGGGCCAGCAGCAGCGCGTCGTCGTCGAGCTCGCCCCCGGCCTCCTGGGCGAGCCGGGCCGCCTCGCCGTCGAGGGGTACCCGGAGCAGCCCGTCGACGGTGGCGGCACGGGCCCCGGCCCGCACCAGGGCCGGGTCGGCGCGGGCGCCCAGCAGCAGGCCCAGCGCGGTGACGACCATCGTCTTGCCGGCGCCGGTCTCGCCGGTGAGCACGTTGAGGCCGGGGTGCAGCGGCAGCGTGGTGTCGGCGATGACACCGAGGTCACGGATCCGCAGCTCCTCGATCACGCGCCGGCCCCCGGGCCGCGCCAGCCGTTGACGGGCAGCCGGAAGCGCTGGACCAGCCGCTCGGTGAAGCCCGTCGCCGACAGCCGGGCCAGGCGGACCGGCACCTCGCCCCGGCGGACCTCGATCCGGGCCCGCGCGGGCAGGTCCAGCGAGCGGCGGCCGTCGGCCCACAGCACCCCGGAGCCGCCCAGGCCCGGGACGGTCTCGATGGCCACGACGCTGCTGGTCCCCACCACCAGGGGGCGGGAGAACAGCGCGTGGGCGCTGAGCGGGACCACCAGCATGGCCTCCACCTCGGGCCAGACCACCGGTCCGCCGGCCGAGAACGCGTAGGCGGTCGACCCGGTCGGGGTCGCGACGACGATGCCGTCGCAGCCGAACCGCGTCAGGGGGCGGCTGTCGACCTCGAGCACGATCTCGAGCATGCGCTGGCGGCTGGCCTTCTCCACCGCGATCTCGTTCAGCGCCCAGGTCCGGGCCACCTCGCGCCCGGCGTCCAGGACGACGACGTCGACCGTCATCCGCTCCTCGACGTCGTAGTCGCCGGCCACCAGCCGCTCGACGGTGTCGGCGAGCCCGTCCAGCTCGCTCTCGGCCAGGAACCCGACGTGCCCCAGGTTGACCCCGAGCAGGGGGGCGGGCGTCCCCCGGACGATCTCCGCGGCCCGCAGGATCGTGCCGTCGCCGCCCAGGACCAGCACCAGGTCGACGCCGTGCAGCACCTCCGGCGACGGGGCCCCCACCTCGTCCACGGGGACGTGGCGGAAGTCACCGGACACGTCGGCGTAGTGCATGGCCGCGGCCAGCGCCTGGGCCTGGTCCTCCCCCACCACGACGTCGACCCCGGCCGAGGCCAGCGCGGACACGACCGACACGACGGCCTGCAGCGCCTGCTCGCGTCCGGTGTGGGCGATGACGAGGACGCTGCGAGGGGCCACGGCCGGGCGCTCGGTCATCGCGGGGCCTCCGGGCCGTCGTCGGTGCTGCCGGTGCTCGTGCTGCTGCTGCTGGTGCTGCTGGTGCTGCCCGTCGGCCCCTCGGCCACGGCCCGCTCGACCTCGGCCCGGGCCCGGTCGAGCTCCTCCGACGAGGGCTGCTCCTGCGGCGACGTCTGCTGCTCCGACGACGTGCCCGGCCCGGTGCCGGCCCCCGCCCCGGGCCCGGCCCCCGTGCCGGTAGGCCGGAGCAGGACGAAGTACTCGACGTTGCCCGACGGTCCCGGCAACGGGCTGGCCGTGGCGGCCACCAGCGTGCGGCCGAGGCGTCGGGCGACCTCGACCACCGACAGCACCGCCTCCGCCCGCAGCGCGGGGTCGCGCACCACCCCGCCGGTGCCGACCTTGTCCCGGCCCACCTCGAACTGGGGCTTCACCATCAGCAGGTGCTCGGCGTCGTCGGTCGCGGCGGCGACCAGCGCCGGCAGCACCAGGGCGAGGGAGATGAACGACAGGTCGGCCACGACCAGGTCGGGCGCGGGGTCGAGCGAGCCGGCCGCGAGGTCGCGGACGTTGGTCCGCTCGCGGACCAGCACCCGGTCGTCGGTGCGCAGCGGCCACGCCAGCTGCCCGTAGCCGACGTCGACGGCGTGCACGGCGGACGCGCCTCGTGCCAGCAGCATCTGGGTGAAGCCGCCGGTGCTCGCCCCCGCGTCCAGGCACACCCGCCCCGCCACGACCGGGGCCAGCCCGCGGGTGGCGAGCGCGTCGAGCGCGCCGTCGAGCTTGCCCGCCCCGCGACCCACCCACGAGTCGGAGGCCTCGGGCTCGGTGACCAGGACGGCCGCGGCCGCGTCCACCTGCGTGGCGGGCTTGTCGGCCCGCTGACCGCCGACGCTGACGCGGCCGGACGCGACGAGCTCACCCGCGTGCTCGCGGCTGCGCGCCAGACCACGCCGGACGAGCTCGACGTCGAGGCGGCGTCTCACGCCCGGTCGGTCCCCGGGGTGGCGGCGGCGGTGAGCCGGGAGTCCAGGGCGTCGGCGGTCGCCTCCAGCCGGGCGACGGCGACCGTGAGGTCGTCCAGGTCCTCCACGGCGGCCCGGGTCTGCTCCTGCATGGCTCCGACCGTACCCGTCGGCACCCTCGGGCGATGAGATCACCCCGCCCCTGGGGACAGCTCCTCCAGCCGACGCGCCATCACCTCGTCCCGCCGTGCCGGGTCCGGTGCCGCGTCCAGCTCCTCCCAGGCCTCGTGCAGCTGCCGGGTGAGCTCGAGCGAGCGTTCCCGTCCCGGGGAGTCCCACAGGTCACCCAGCTCCTGCAGCACGAGGCCGGGACGGTGGTCGCGACCGGCCCGCAGGGCGTCGACGAGGCCGTGGACCCCGGTCAGCACGAGGGCGGTGTCCTGGCCGGCGGCGACACCGCCCGCGATGTCGGTGTCGAGGCGGTCCCCCACGACCAGCGGCCGGGAGGAGTCGCAGGACCGCGCGGCGACCGCGAACAGGTGCGGTCCCGGCTTGCCCGCGACGGCGTCGGGCCGGCGCCCGGCCGCCTCCGCCACGGCGTGCACGAGCAGCCCGTTGCCCGGGGCGATGCCCCAGTCGGTGGGGATCGTCGAGTCCAGGTTGGTCGCCACCCAGGTGACCCCGGCGGCCACCCAGCGGGTGGTGGCGGCCAGGTCGGCCCAGGAGGTGGTCGGCGAGAACCCCTGCACGAGCGCGTCCGGGCGTTGCGTCACCTGCGAGACGTGCTCGGCCCGCAGGCCGGCACCGGTCACGGCGTCCATCAGGGCCTGCGTGCCGGCGACGGCGACGTGCGCCCCCTCGGCCAGCCCGACCGACCCGCGCAGCAGCTCCACGGCGGCCCGCGGCGAGGCCAGCACCTCCTCGACGCTCGCCGGCACCCCGACGGAGACGAGCTTGTCGACGACCTGCTGCGGGGTGCGGGAGGCGTTGTTGGTCACGAAGCGCAGCGCGGTGCCCTCCTCCCGCAGCCGCGCCAGCGCCTCCGGCGCCCCCGGGACCGCACGCTCTCCGGCGTAGACGACGCCGTCCAGGTCCAGCAGCAGGGCGTCGTGGTCAGTCCTCGGCACGGGGGCTCCTCTCGGTGACGGCGCGGGCTCGGGCGAGCAACGCCTGGTACTCGGCCCGGCCGGGACGCATGACGTCGGCCATCGCCAGGTGGGGCAGGGCCTCCTGGTAGCGGCCGAGCCGGACCAGGCTGGCGCCCAGACCGAACCGGGCGTAGTCGGAGTCGGGGCTGGCCTCCACCAGGTCCGCGAACAGGTCGCGGGCCACCGCGAAGCGGCCCGTCTCGAACTCGGCCCGCGCCAGCGTCTCGACGAGCTCGGGAGAGCCCGGCACCTCGGACAGCGCGTGCCGCAGGAGCGTCGCCGCGGCTCCGGCGTCGCCACGGGCGAGCATGCCGCGGGCCCGGGAGACCCAGTCGTACACGTCGCCGGCGGGTCGTCGGACGCCGTCGGGGTCGCCGGGTCCACCGCGCTCCGGTTCCTGGGCGCCGACCATCCGACACCTCCGTTCCTGTCTGCTCGTCCCGACCCGGGACCGTACGATGCCGGACATGATCACCGGGACGGCGGGGGTCTCGCCGGTCCGGTTGCTCCATCCTGACCCCGAGACGGCCCGGCACGACAGCGGGCTCCGGGATGCGGGCTGGGTCGAGTCCGGACGGGACCTGCTGGGACCGCCCGCGGTGTTCGCCGTGGAGCTGGACTCCCCCCACGCCAAGGTGCGCGGGGTGGTGGCGGTCTGGGACGTCGCGGACCCGCCCGCCTCGGGTGGTCTGCTGCCCCATGAGCAGACGGACCCGCGCGGGGTCCGACGCCGGGTGAAGGCGCTGCGCGCCGCCCACGTGGACCGGGACCCGCTGCTGCTGACCCACCGCGGTGGCGGCGCCGTGTCGGCGCTCGTCGCGGGCCGGACCGCTCCGGTGTACGAGGTGACGGAACGGGACCGGCACGTCCGGGTGCTCCAGGTGGCGGCGACGGTGACCGACGAGGTGGTGGCCCTGCTCACGGGCGGGGCGTACCTCGTCGCGGACGGGCACCACCGGCTGGAGGGGGCGGTGCAGCTGGTCCGGGAGGGGCTGCCGGCGCAGGTGACGGCCCTGGTCGTGGACGCGGACGACGAGCCGCTCTCGCTCGGTCCGATCCACCGGGTGCTGCTGGACCTGCACGGGCGCGACCGGGTCGCCGAGGACGTGGTGACGGGGGTGCTCGAGCGCTGCCGGGCGGCGGGCGCCGTGGTCGAGGCGGGGACCTCCGACGCCGGCCGCGCCGTGCGCCTGCTGCACGGGGACCGGTCGTGGACGGTGATCTGGCCCGACCACCCGCGCACCGACGTGACGACGCTGGTCGACCACGTCCTGCAGGACACGGTCAGGTGCCGGACGCGGCGTGAGCCGCAGGCCGACATGGCCGCGGCGTCCGGGCGGAGCGGGGCCCTGGCCGTGCTGCTGCCGGCCCCCGACCTGGACGACGTGCTCACGTTGTCGCGACGGGGCGCCCTGATGCCGTACAAGGCGACCGCCTTCGAGCCCAAGCTCCCCTCGGGCGCCCTGGTCCGGCCGCTGGCCGGCTGGCAACCCAGCCCGCGCGACGGGGCCTAGGTACGGCACGGCCGGCCACGGGGGGGGGGCCGGGCTCTTGCACCCCGACGAGCGTCCTGGTTGTATCTAGATACGGAATTTACCTAGGTACGGGAGTCGACATGGCAGTCAGGGCGTGGCCGGCGCAGGACCAGGACTGGGTGGCGCGCTACCGGAGGGCGGTGGCCGGGCGGCACGTCCCGGCGGACGCGCTCGAGGCGCGCGAACGCGAGCTGCTGGAGGCGGCGCACGAGGCGGGCGTGCACGCGGCCGAGCTGTTCGGGGACGCCGTCGAGCTGGCGAGCGAGGACGCGGCCGAGCTGGCGACGGTCGAGGAGGCGGTACGGACCTCCGAGGGCGGCGGGCTGCGCCCCGCGCTGCGGGAGGTGGGCGGGTCCCTGGTGGGGGTCGCTGTGATCGCGGTGCTCCTGCTCGCGGTCCGCGGTGGGTGGCGGGTCGACGTCGGCGTCGGGGCCGCCCTGGTCGCGGTCAGCGTCGTCGTCGTGCTCGTGGGTTGGCGCGTGGGGCGGGCCCTCTTGTCCGCTGGTCGGCCGGGGTCCACGGTCGGGGGCCTCGTCGCCGTCGGCGCGCTGGCCGTGGCCGGGGTCGCCGCCGCGGCGGGGATCGGCCCGGACCCCGTGGCCCTGCGGGACGTGCCGGTGCCGTGGCTGGGCGTGGCACTGCTCGCCCCCGGCGTCCTCGCCCTGGTGGTCGCGGACCGGATGCCGCAGCAGGTGCTTCGCGACCGGTGGGACGACACCGAGTGGCTCCGCCGGTTCCGGGGCGGGTTGCGGTCCCGACTGGTGCCGGCGGCCACGGCACGAGGTCATGTCGCGGAGGTCGAGCACGCGCTCCGCGCCGGGTTCGCACCGGCGGCCGTGGAGTTCGGGCACCCCGTGGTCCTGGCCCGCCGGCTCGCGGAGGCCGACCGGACGGCGCGGACCCGGCGCTGGTGGGTGTCCACGGTCACCGGAACGGTCACCCCGCTCGCCGTCGCCGCCGCGATCGTGGCCCTCGACAGCGGGGGCGGCGTCCTCACCGCCGTGTTCGTCGTCCTGCTCCTGCTGAGCGCGGCGGTCACCGTGGTCGTGGGCTGGGGCGACCGGCCCTGGGCGGGGCGACGTTGAGCATGGCCGCCTGGCAGCGCGTCTCGCTGCCCATGCTCGTGCTGGACGTGCTCGCGGTCGCGCCGCGGCACGGGTACGGGGTCTCGCAGGCCCTGGTGACGGCCGGGCTGCAACCCATCAAGGGCGCCCAGCTCTACCCCGCGCTGGTACGCCTGGAGGACGAGGGCGCGATCGTGGCCCGGTGGGAGCAGAGCGAGACCGGTCCGGCGAGGAAGGTCTACGAGCTGACCGGGGCGGGGCGCACCAGACGGGAGGCGCTGCGCGCCGAGTGGGACGCGTTCGTCACCGCCGTCGCGACCGTCAGCCGCGAGGGCTGACGGTCGCGACGAGCGGCCCACCGACGGTCGGCCTCACTCGGGTCGGCCGACCCCGCCGTCCACACGACCGTCGTCGTCCTCGGGGTCCAGGTCGAGGAAGTGGCCGATGTCGTCGCCGTCCTCCAGCTCCAGGCCCTCCGGGGCGGCGGGGTGCGCCGCCGCCTTGAGCCGCCACACCTTCGCCTCGTCGGCCCGACCCGCCTCGGCCAACGCCTCGGCGTACCCGGCGACGAGGCGGTAGTGCCACTCCTGCTTGTGCTGAGCCTTCAGCTCGGGCACCTGCAGCGTCAGCACGGCCGCGTCGGCCTGACCCAGGTCCTTGCGCGCCCCCGAGGCGACGAGCAGCATCTCGATGCGCGCCTCGAGGTCCAGCCGTGCGGCCTCGGGCGAGGCGGCGAGCTCGAGCGCCCGCTCGGGTCGTCCCAGCCCACGCTCGCAGTCCGCCAGCACCGGAAGGGTGTCGAACCGGCCGCTGATGCGCCGCGCCGCCTTCAGGTCCTTCGACGCCAGGTCGTAGCGCCCGCACCGGTAGGCGATGATGCCGGCCGCCTCGCGGGCCGCCGCGAGCCGGGCGCCGGCCACCCGGACGACCGCCACGTGAGCGAGGGCCGTGTCGAAGTCACCCTCGTCCGCGGCCACGTAGGCCGCGACGAGACGACGGGCGACCTCGGTGGAACGACGCTCGCCGAGGGCCTCGAACTCGCGCAGGACGTGCTTGTCCAGCGCCCCCTCGGTCGCCCACTCGGGGATCGGGGGCCCGAACGGGACGACGGCACGCTCGTCACGGGCACCGTGGACGCCCGGCTCGAAGTCCTCCCGGGCCTGGCTGGGCCGGTTGGGCGCTCCTCCTCGACCACCGGGACGGTCGGGACGCCCACCGGAACGATCCGGTGCGCCTCGCCCGCCCGATCGGTCGGGGGCGCCCCGGCCGCCGCTACGGTCCGGCGCACCACGGCCGCCGGAACGGTCGGGCCGTCCGGCGCCCGAGCCCGGCGCGCCGTCACGACGGGGGCCACCCTCGCCACGGGGCGGACCGTCACGACGGGGGCCACCCTCGCCACGGGGCGGACCGTCACGACGGGGGCCACCGCTCCTGGGGGGGCCGCCCTGTCGTCCACCGCGGGAGGGCGGCCGTCCGCTGCCAGAACCCGAGCCGTTGGGGCGAGAGCTGTTGTTCATCTGTACTCCTCAGTAACGCACGATAGGCCGCCC